>DAHXLK010000042.1 GCA_027366035.1 Chlamydiota bacterium | reverse complement strand
GTCATGATCTTGATTAAGGCGCTTAGGCTTCATACAATTTTCTCGGGTTTTTAACTAAGCATTGTATAAAAACGCTTAAAAATTCTCAGGCTTTTTTTAGTTTTTTCTATAGACAATAGATGGGTTTTTCAGAGACGACTTCTTAGAGCTTTGCTCCACCCTCTTCGTTACCACATCCCAGTTGATATTGTTTAAGAAAATATCGATGTACCTTCCCCTGTCTAGACCGAACTGTGTAATATAGGCATGTTCCCATACGTCCATGACAAGGAGCGTTTTGCCCTTAACCAACTCGCCGATATTGTGTTCGTCGATCCAGTTAATTACTAAATTTCCTTGAATAGGCTCACAAGTGAGAACGACCCATCCAATACCGCGAATCATCCCAACATTTTTAAATTCTCGCTTAAAACTATCCAGAGTTTTAAATGTATCGGTGATTTTTTTTAGGAGAGGCCCATCTTCTAATGCCCTACCCCCGGGGGCAAGATTTTCAAAATAAAGCTCATGAAGAATCATCCCATCATATTCCCAGCTCCACTGTTTTTTTAAGGCGCCAAAAGATACGCCCCCTTCTTGCCTAAGTGCTTGCAGCTTTTTTAACCCATCAGTAATGAGGTTAATGTTTTTAACATATCCTTCATATAGAGTAAGATGCATCCGGATAAGCTCATCGGCAAGGCCCGGAATCTGCCCTATAAGCCCACTAAAGTCTTTAGCAACATATGGATTAGTGGCAAAAAGCGAGGTTACTAAAAATAGAAAAAACAAAAACCGTCTCATTATTTCTATATATATAAAATGAAAGGTCTATATGCAATAGCTTTACTATACAAAAAAATTAGGTTACCGGCGATTTCATCTTAATGGCAAAGGCTGAAAAGGGGTAAGCTGCTTTTAAGGCTTCATCGATATCTTTAAAAATATGTTTTTCTCCTAACTTTTCTACGTAGTGGGCTTTTTTGAGTATCTGTAATAGATATGGCTGAACCCCTGATAAAAAGAGGAGGGTCCCCTCTCTTTTGGCTTTTGCTAACATATCCTCTAACACTCGAATACCGCTGGCATCGATAGTAGGGACATTTCGGAGACGGAGGATAAGTATTTTTGGAACGTGGTTGATCCGGGTCAAAGCCTCTTTGAACTTCTCGGTAGCGGCAAAAAAGAAGGGGCCGGATATTTCAAATACTTCGATATCTTTGGGCACCTCACGCAAAGAGATCGACATCGGATCCTCTTTATCTTCCTCCTCTTGCCTTATAAACTTTGCTTTCGAGGTTTTGACTAAATTGTTAATGAAAAGAAAGACAGCTAAAATGATCCCTACTTCAATGGCAGTGGTGAGATCGACAAAAACGGTCAGCAAAAAAGTTGTAAGGAGGACGGCGATATCATTTTTTGGGCTGCTCATCAGATGGATAAAGTGGCGCCATTCGCTCATGTTATAAGCTACCAAGATAAGGATCGAAGCAAGGGTGGCCATTGGGATGAAAGCTACCCATTTGCCAAAAAAGAGTAAGATGAAAAATAAGGTGATGGCATGGATCATCGAAGCCACCGGAGTTTGCCCCCCATTTTTAATGTTGGTAGCCGTTCTGGCAATCGCCCCCGTTGCAGGGATCCCTAGAAAAAGAGAGGAGACGATATTGCCACACCCTTGCGCCATGAGCTCCGCATCGGAACGGTGCTTTTTCCCCGTCATCCCATCAGCTACAACAGCAGAGAGGAGCGATTCAATACCAGATAAAAGGGCGATCGCAATCGCCGGAGAGAGTAGTTGGATAATCCTCTCTACACTTAAGAGAGGAAATTGAGGGATAGGGAGTTTATTGGGAATTTCTCCAAAACGGGTCCCTATTGTTTCTATAGGAAGATGTAACCCTTGAACAAGGAAGGTAGAAACTACAATTGCAACTAGGGCCCCAGGAATATGTTTGGTTATCCTCGGCCAGAAAAGGATAATAGCGATACTCAAAGCAGAAATAAAAAGGGCATAAAAGTTGACCGTATCGATATATTGAAAATAAAGCTTCCAGCGATAGATAAAATCGGTAGGAAGCTTTGTAATAGAAAAACCAAAAAAATCTTTTAGCTGACTCGTCGCTAATACAAGAGCAAGGCCGCTAGTAAAGCCAATAGTTACCGGATAAGGGATATATTGAATGGCAAGTCCCAGCCTTGCTATCCCCATAATAACTAATA
Organism: Chlamydiota bacterium; assembly: GCA_027366035.1. GTDB lineage: Bacteria > Chlamydiota > Chlamydiia > Chlamydiales > SM23-39 > DAHXLK01. The sequence goes on along the minus strand of DAHXLK010000042.1, from coordinate 3,693 downwards.
GAATTCCGGCTAAAAAGGTTGCGGCAACAAGACCGTCATATCCATATTGTTGGATGATACTATAGATAAGGATGACGAAAGCTCCCGTTGGTCCGGAAACCTGCACTCTCGAGCCTCCAAGCAATGCAATAGTAAATCCGGCAACTATGGCAGTATATAGCCCTTGTTCCGGACGAACTCCGGAGGCAATGGCAAAAGCAATAGATGCAGGGAGGGAGACGATCCCCACCAAAATCCCGGCAGTAAGGTCTTTGAAAAAAAGACGGCTGGTATATCCCTCTTCAAAAACGGTGATTATTTTGGGTTTTAATCTCATAGAAAAGAGATATAGTTTGACCTTGTTTTTTAATAGTGTCAATAGGGATTGTGAAAATTATGGAACTGTTGAAATCTTTAGCTTTGTAAAACCGGTTTGATATTTTTGAAAGTGATATATCGGGACTGTTTCGATCTTCGCTTTGCCGTTAAAATTTGAGCCTTGCAAAGCCGGTTTGATTTTTTTAAAAGTGACATATCCTACTAAGGTATAGGCACTTTAAAAAAGATCAAATCCGGAGAAGCAAGGGTAAAATTTTAACCAAATGAGAGCTCGCAACAGCTCCTTAAAATCAAATCGAAAACAGGGTAAAAAAAATAATTGTCGGCAAAAGGGCTCCTAGTAAAAGGAATAAAGGGGAGATGCCTTTTGGAAAATAATTTTTTAAAAGGACGTAACCCGCAGGGTTAGGGGCATTAGCTATTACTGTAAGCCCCCCTGCTACCATGGCCCCTGAAAGGACAGCGTCTTTTAGAGTCTCGCTTAAGTTAGGAATATGGCTAGCTAGATAGACAATAGCTGCATTGTCGTTAAAGGAGGTGAGAAAAGCACAAAGGGTCATAAGGGAGAAGGGGGAGAGGTCGGATAGGAGGGGTCTAATCCACCATCCTTGCAAACCTCCATGGAGGATTAAACCTGCTAAAAAGAGCCCTACGAGTAAAGGCTTCTTGATCCCGGTATCTTGTTGAAAAGGAGCAGTGGCTATTTGAAAGCCCAGGTAGAGAAGGAAACCGGCGATAAACATAGCCGGATAGGCAGCGTTAAAAAGGGTCCAGACAATAAAGAGGATATGGACAGCCGTGATCCAAAATGGGATCGATTTTTTTAAGGTATTAGGTAATGGTAGTTGCTTTTTCTCCTCCATCTTTTGAAACTCTTTTCTGAAGAACACCAGATAGAGGATAGTTGAGATAAAGATCCCAAGTACGACTTTCCAACCGTAATGGAGAAACATATAGAGGGTGTCTCGCTCCCAACATCTAGAGATGATCAAGATAGGAGGGGCAGCAAAGCTGGTGAGCATACCTCCGACAGAGACATTAGTAAAAAGGAGGCCAATCGTTGCATAGGCAAGACCGGAAGAAGGGTGAAACTGATAAAATTGCCGAATGAGAAGGGTGGCGATAAGGGTCATTGCGCCCGGCTCGGTGATAAAAGATCCTAAAAGAGGGGCCAAAGTCAGGAGGAAAAACCACCAGACGGCAATAGACCCTCCCATCATTTTTGCAAAGAAATTGAGACAGTCTTCTGCTAACTTTACAATAGGGTAAGTAGCTGTCAGCGTCATAATCACTACGATAAACATCGGCTCGGTAAAATTTCTGGTCATAATGTAATCGACAGCCGTCTGCCAATTATAAAAGAAAAAAACAGAAATGATTAAAGGGATCCCCCATAAGGCAAAAATCACCTCGACCTCCCCTAAAAAATGGAGAGATTCTTGGAGGAACAGGTTCCCCTTTCTCGTTTCCGCAAATGCGGTGATTTTATTTACAAAAAAAATATGGATAACCGCTAAAAAAAAAATAATACAAGCAGTGAGATGAAAAGGGGTAAAGTGGGGTTCTTGAAGCTGTAAAATATGTTTAGGTATTATACGGTAAGGATCGCCATTACATAAAGCAAGTAAGCTGTACATTGCTTTTAAGCTATAGCATATTCTTGGTTTAACCGAGTTAAGAGATCTTGTAACTCTTTAGCAATGCCTTGGAGATTTTCCAAAGAGACATTGCTAAAAAAATTTCTCGGTAAATGTTTTTTGAGTATATCCGGGATGTGAGCAGTGGTACGAGGGTAGCTATTTAGAGTTTGTAGCCGAGCTTGAAAACGGTTAATAGCATCTGTATATTCTTGTTGTAGAAGAGTTAATTTTTCCTTTTGTTCCTCAGTAATGAATGCATGCAAGAAGAGGTCGGAAATACCATAGTCTAAAATATCTAAAGGAGATTTATCTCGTATTTCCGATAGGAAAATTTCTTTATAGCTGTGTAGAGAAGGTAGGGTAAAACCGGAGCCCGGCAAATCGGTAAGGGCTCCTTTCGCTTCTTTATACATTTGAAATAAGGTTTTTAAAGTTTTTCTCACCTCTTTTTGTAAAAAGGCAGCTTCAAAGCAAGATGGCTTGACGAGCCTATAGAAAAATAGATTTTTCCATCCCCATCTTTCTACAACCTGAAGTAAGGTGAGATTGTTTTCGATAATATCGGCTTGTAATCTCTCCAGATCTTTTGGGTTGTGCAGGTCCCAAATACCCTTCCCTTTTTCTGCAAAATAATAAGCGCAAGCGAAAAAAGGGATGGATAAAACATTGGTCAAAGCTAAAGATACTATCCTTCTTCCATAAAAAAGGATACTAGCCGCAAATAATGTATGTAAAAAGGAAAAGAAATAATTAGAAATCTTTTGTATTTTAAATTCGGAAATAGAATAGGAAAAAATATGGTAAACACGAAAAGGGAAAGCGGTTACGGCAGTAGTCATAAGATAAACATTATATTATAAATAAGAGGAGATTTCCCTCGATAAAATAATTACCGCGCCGTAGTTTTCCATTGCAACCAAGGCCTTTGTTTCATCAAGAAGCTCTTTATTCATCGCACGGCAAGCATCTCGGATTACATATGCTATAAACCCTTGATCTATCGCATCTTTTATCGAATATAGGATGCAGAAATCCGTAGCAAATCCGGAAAAAAATAATTTTTGGATTCCCCTTTTTTTCAAATACTCGTTAAGGCCGGTAGATTTTTTCTTTTCATTATCGAAAAAAGCGCTATAGCTATCGATTAAAGGATTTTCCCCTTTATAAATTTTTTTTTCGATAGCAATCCTTTGTAACCTTGGAATTAAGTCGGCTCCTAGCGTCTCTTGAACACAATGGACCGGCCACAAGATTTGGGATTTTCCATGGATTTCAATAATTTCCCCGGGTCTTTTCCCATGATTTATGGCAAAACTTACATGGTTGTTGGGATGCCAGTCTTGCGTTGTATAGATATGGGAAAAGAGGGGAGCTATCTGCAGAACGATAGGAATAATCGCTTCGCCCTCTTTGATGGGAAGAGCTCCCGAAGGCATAAAATCGTTTTGCAAATCGGTGATAATTAAGGCAGTCAATTTTTTAAGCTTGGATCCTCTTCTGCCTTTTTTTAACATAGAGATCTTTTTCTAGAGAGTAAATCTTATCAGGGAGCAAGGGTAAAATTTTAACCAAAAGGGAGATCGAAACAGTCCCGTCAATGACTTTTCCGTTTTCGTTCATTATACAAATAAAAGTTTCTTTCATAGAAACGTCTAGTCCTACATAATGTTTCATGGGTTTGCTCCTTATGGTTTTTTGAGGTTTTATCCTCGGTTATTATGAGAATGTTAAATTC
>DAHXLK010000041.1 GCA_027366035.1 Chlamydiota bacterium | reverse complement strand
GTCATGATCTTGATTAAGGCGCTTAGGCTTCATACAATTTTCTCGGGTTTTTAACTAAGCATTGTATAAAAACGCTTAAAAATTCTCAGGCTTTTTTTAGTTTTTTCTATAGACAATAGATGGGTTTTTCAGAGACGACTTTTTTAGATGCTCTAAAACAAGCATATATATCCTCTGTTTCCACCCTCTTCTTTCGGTTTTTCCGGTAACCAATGATGGGTACATACCCTCTTCGAAGCATTCCTATTAAGGTATAGTCGCTTTTAAGAAAGATCTAAGGTAGAAAACATAAAGTTTAACTCAAACGGGAGATCGAAACAGTCCCTGAATCGATAGAACTAGGGTTAGCACAGGCCGCTTAGTGGATCGAATACTTCAGGGACGACTAAATAGCCGTTCCTTAATCGCGCTGAAGTCAAGGGTCTTTTCCTAAAAAAGCTGTTTTGTGAAAAATTTCCATGGTTCTTTACGGAGTCTTTTATAAGAAATATCTTTTTTTCTCGCCCCCTCTCTCAGAACCTCTTCGAGGTCTGATCGTGGGGAAGTTCCTGATGGATTTTTATCATGTGGAAGGACAAACATTTTCATGAGCGGACTCCTTTTTGCTTGATTTTTTCCTGGTCGGAAAAATCATTAAGGATACGCTCCTTTTAGCCTCTTAACCACAACTTTCGACTATATCTCGCCCAAACAACTTTCGGAATTTAGAAAACCATAGCTGAGGCTGTTTCGTTTTCCCATTTGGTTCAAATTGTCCCCTTGCTTCCTCCGGGTTGATCTTTTTAAAAATGCCTACGCCTTAATAGGACATGTCACTTTCAAAAAAATCAAACCGGCTTTAAAAGACTCAAATTTTAACAAAAAAGCTAAAGATTTCAACAATCCCTTTAAGTTCGCAAGGATAGGGCGGATAGCCTTTTCATAGCCTCTGAAGGCTCTTCAATGGCGAAAAAACGGACATATCCTTCTCCGCAAGGGCCAAAGCCTGCGCCGGGAGTTGTGAGGATATGAGCTTGATGCAAAAGGAGCTCAAAAAATTGCCAAGAAGAGAAATTGGGAGGGGTTTTGCACCAGATATATGGAGCATCGATTCCTCCAAAGGTAGTGAGTCCTAACTGGTTTAGATAAGTGCGAAAGGTTGCCGTATTGGCTTGATAGCGATTGATTTGGGCCGACAACTCTTTTTTCCCTTGCTCGGAGTAGGTGGCGGCAGCTGCTTTTTGAATGATATAGGAGACACCGTTAAATTTTGTGTCGGTCCTCCGCATCCAAAGAGGATGTAAGGGAAGGATCAACGTTTTCGGGATGACCATATAGGAGCAGCGAAGGCCGGTAAACCCTGCCGATTTCGAGTAGCTTCTAATTTCTATTGCGACCTCTCTAGCCCCTTCGATTTCATAAATACTATGGGGACAGGAGCCGGTGATGAAGGCCTCATAAGCAGCGTCGAAGATTAAGATCGCACTTTCTCTTTTTGCATAGTAGATCCAAGGCTCTAAGGCCTCTTTTGTCATAGCCACTCCTGTCGGATTATTAGGAGAGGCGAGATAGATGAGATCGACATGGCGGTTAGGGGGTTTCGGGCAAAATCCATTTTCTTCGGTACAGGGGAGAAATACTATTTTTTTTCCTGTCATGAGGCTGGCATCGACATAGACGGGGTAAGAGGGGTCTGCTAAGGCAACTAAAGATTTTGGATCCAAAATATCTTGGATATTGGCGCTGTCGCACTTGGCGCCATCGGAGATGAAGATCTCGTCAGGGTGGATGTGGAGAAAAGGATAGTCATGTAAAGCGATGAGTTCTTGGAGAAAAAAGTAGCCTTGCGAAGGTCCGTAACCTTTAAAACTCTTTGTCTCCCCCATCTCTAAAGCAGCATCGCAAAGAGCGGTGACGATGGAGGGGACGAGAGGCTCTTTAATATCCCCGGTACCTAAATTGATAATCCGAGATTCCGGTTTTTTTTCCTTGAGAAGGGCAGCTTCCTTAGCTATCCTTGGAAAGAGATATTGTGAAGGTAATTTCTGAAAATGAGGATTAGCAAGGACCATGATTTTCCTTGGTTGCAGGTTGAGAATATCTTAGGCTACACCTTCAAAAATAAAAAGCTACTTTTTTTAGCCTTTATTCATAGATCTTATGCCAATGAACACAAAGAGATACAGGAGCATAATGAGCGGCTAGAATTTTTAGGCGATTCGGTTTTAGGGTTGGTTATTGGGGAGTTTCTCTACTCACATCTGCCAACGTGGGCTGAAGGAGAGCTTTCTGAAATGCGTGCACGCTTGGTCGACGCCGGGTCATGTAAAAACTATTTTAATAAGCTCCGATTGGAAAAGTATATTTTTTTAGGCAAAGGGGAATTGTTGAATGCAGGAAGGGGAAAAGAGTCGATTTTATCCGATGTCTTTGAAGCGCTTATTGGTGCGATTTACTTAGATGGAGGGTGGAGTGTTGTGAGGGAGTTTATCCACAACCATTTTCAACCCCTTTTTTTAGAAGCTATCGAAAAACCCTCTCAGAACTTCAAAGCAGAGCTTCAAGATTATTCGCAAAAAAAACATCAAAAACCCCCTCTATATAGAATTCTGAAAGAGGAGGGGCCCGATCATGCCAAGATTTTTCATGTTTCGGTGACGGTGGGAGATAGTATTTTAGCGACGGGAATTGGCAATACCAAAAAAGAGGCAGAACAGATGGCGGCAGGAATAGCATTGCAAAAGATTAAGGAGATAAATGGGTAAGGCTACTAAGACAAAGACATTATGGGAATGTAGTGAGTGTGGTCATAGGCAGCCAAAATGGGTGGGGAGCTGTCCTATATGTAAAAATTGGAATACTTTTTCTGAAGAGGTGGTCTTTGAGCAAAAATTTTCAGCTCCTCAAAATAAACCCATTCCTATCTCGGAGGTGGCCCTTTTGCAGGAGCAAAGGATACAGACAAAAATTATCGAGTTCGACCGTCTACTTGGTGGTGGGGTAGCTATCGGCTCCCTTGCTCTTGTTGGAGGAAGTCCCGGGATTGGGAAATCGACGTTGATGCTACAGGTGGCAAGTAGTTTTGCTAAACAAGGGCTTGCCGTCCTTTACATCTGTGGAGAGGAGTCGGCAGAGCAAACAAAAATGCGAGCAGAGAGGTTGCAGATTTATGATAAGAACCTTTACCTCTTTAACGAAACCTCCCTTTCTCCTATCAAAAATGAGATTCAAAATTTAAAACCCGATGTGGTCATTGTAGATTCGATCCAGATCCTTTATAAACCGGAGATCCCCTCTTCTCCCGGATCTATTTTACAGGTCAAAGAGATAGCACTGGAGTTTATGCATCTTGCCAAGGGGTTTTCCATCACCATATTTTTGATCGGACATGTGACAAAATCGGGAGAGATTGCAGGACCTAGAGTTTTAGAGCATATTGTCGATACGGTCCTCGATTTTGAAGGGGAGAGGGTCCACGGTTTTCGCCTCCTTCGCTCTTCTAAAAATCGCTTTGGTTCCACCGATGATATCGCCATTTTTCAAATGGACGAAAAGGGGCTGAAAGAGGTACCGAACCCATCGGTTGCCTTTCTCGAAGAGAGGATGAGAGGTGGGCCGGGTTCGGTTATTGTCGCCGCTTTAGAAGGGACGAGGCCGTTTCTCATCGAAATTCAGGCGCTGGTGTCTCCTACCTCTTACCCTACTCCAACTCGCAGAGCTATTGGCTTCGATAACAATAGGCTTAGCCTCCTGATCGCTGTTTTAGAAAAAAGAGTGGGTTATCACCTCTATAATTTTGATCTTTTCGTCTCCATTGCGGGCGGGATGCGATTTTTGGAGCCGGCGTTAGATTTAGGGGTGATTTTAGCTATTGCTTCCTCATTTTCTAACCGTTCTATTGATCCGGAAACTCTTTTAGTAGGGGAGGTGGGTTTGGGTGGGGAAGTTCGGGGAGTTAGCCGGATCGAAGCCAGGTTGAAAGAAGGAATTCAGATGGGATTTAAAAAAGCGGTGATTTCCAAAAGAAACCTCAAAGGACTTCCCACTTTTTTTTCTGAAAAGTTAGATATCGTAGTCGTTAGTGTTGTAGAAGAGGCTATCCAAGCTTTGCTTCCAAGATAGGGAGGGTAATTGTTTGAGCCTTGCAAAACTCCTTGTCGCAGCGAGAGATTCTCCATTAAGTAGGGCTCAGGTAGAGGAGGTTACAACCCTCTACCCCCAAATCGAATTTCTCCCTATTTATGTCAAAACCCACGGGGATCTGGATCAAACTACCTCTCTTCGTTATCTTGGAAAAACCGATTTTTTTACTAGGGAAGTAGATCGGCTTGTCTTACAAGGAAAATGTAGGATTGCCGTCCATTCGGCGAAAGATCTTCCTGACCCCCTTCCTGAGGGTTTACAGGTCATTACCTATACCCCTTGTATCGACTCTTCGGATAGTTTGGTGATGCGAAAAGGGGAGTCTTTGCAAGAGGTGAAACGGGTTGCTACCTCTAGTCTCCATAGGGAGGAGGGGGTAAAGGCAATACTACCGGAAGCTATTTTTGTCGATCTTAGAGGAACTATAGAGGAGAGGCTTCAGAAAGTATTTTCCAAAGAGGTAGATGCGGTCGTAGTTGCTGAAGCTGCTATTATTAGATTGAAGCTTACCGATATCCATAGGATCAGGCTTACCCATCAGACAGCTCCTCGGCAAGGAGAGCTTGCCATTGTAGGGAGGGTAGATGACCCGGAGCTTGTCCGACTATTTCGAAGGCCAAAAGTCCTCTACTTAGGGTTAGACCCCTCTCGTTATAGGACCAAAAAAGAAATCGTCCACTATCCGGTAATCGAGATCGTAGCGAAACCGTTAAAACCTTATCCTTGGAAGAGTTATACCCACTTTCTTTTCACCAGTAGAAGCGCTGCAAAAATTTTTCCTAAAGAGCTTTTACAGGGGAAAGTGGTGATTGCTATTGGCAAGGCAACTGCAGAACTTCTCCCTCACCTGCTACTTGCCCCCTATCCTACCCAGGAAGGGGTAGTGGAGCTTTTACGGCAGCTTTCGCTCAAAGAGGCTTCTCTTTTTTGGCCGAGGTCGTCTATTTCTCGAAATGTCGTTACTAGGTATTTGCAAGAAAAAAAAATTCGGTATACTCTTTGCGATCTTTATGAAACGAAGGTGTGTGAGCTAAAGCTAGCTCACCCGCTAGATGAGATAGAGGAAATCATCTTTACTAGCCCATCGACGGTCGAGGGTTTTTTAAAGATCTTTAAGAGATTTCCTGCTAATAAGAGGTTAGTCCCCATTGGGCCCATTACTGCAAGAGCTATCAGAAGGAGAAAGAGATATGACTGAAAAACCAAGTTATCAAATCCCCGGTTTGCCCTATGATTTTAACGCTTTGGAACCGGTGATTCATGCCGATATCATGGAGCTTCATTACAACAAACATCATAAAGGATATGTCACCAATCTCAATGCGGCGCTGGAAAAATACCACGAGGCCGAATCGCAGAAAGATCCGGCTCAGATGATTGCTTGTCAGTCTGCTATCCGGTTCAACGGTGGGGGGCATATTAATCATAGTATTTTTTGGACCATCTTGTGTCCGCAAAGCCAGGCGACTGGAAAGCCCTTCGGGGAACTGGCTAAAGCGATCCAAAAAGATTTTGGTGGTTTTGACACTTTTGTCGAAAAAATGAGCCATGCTACCATTGCCATCCAAGGATCGGGATGGGGGTGGCTTGGCTATAATAAAAATTTGAAACGGCTCGAAATTGCCACCTGCTCTAACCAAGATCCCCTCTCCACTCAAGGGCTTGTTCCCCTTATGGGCATCGATGTCTGGGAACATGCCTACTATTTACAATATAAAAATGTACGTGTGGATTATGTAAAAGCTCTATGGTCTATTTTTAACTGGAAAAACATCGAAGATCGATTTACAAAAGCTTGTGTATAAATACTTTACTACTATCTTGTTTTTATCGAGATAAAAAGGTAGACTATGCCCCGTATATATGGGACTTTTTTCTAAAAATAAGCCGAAGATTAAAATCCAAACTACTAAGAAGGACGGCTACAGTGGTTGGATTAAATGCTCCGGCTGTCACGAGCTGATTCACGCTAATGAGTTGTATGAGAATAAGAGCTGTTGTCCTAAGTGCAACTACCATTATCGACTATCTTTACAGCAGCGGATACAGATGCTTGCCGACCCCGGTTCTTTTGTAGAGAGGTTTACCCATCTACAGCCGGTAGACGCTCTGCAGTTTGTAGATATCGAACCTTATCATGAGCGGCTACAATTTGCCAAAAAAAAGACTGCGAGAGATGAAGCGGTTTGTGTAGGGACTTGTACGTTAGGGGGTAAAGAAATTGCCCTAGGGATTCTCGACTTCAGTTTTATGGGGGGATCGATGGGTTCGGTGGTAGGGGAGCGGCTTACTTTACTTATCGAGTATGCTACCAAAAATCATTTACCTCTGGTTATTGTCTCTGCCTCCGGTGGGGCGAGAATGCAGGAGTCGGTTTTATCACTTATGCAGATGGCAAAAACTTCCTCGGCTTTAAAGAGGCTGCATGAGAAAAGGGTCCTTTATATTTCGGTGCTGACTAATCCGACAACGGGTGGGGTGACGGCTTCTTTCGCGACTCTTGGAGATATTATCCTTGCTGAGCCCGATGCATTAATTGGATTTGCAGGGCCTCGGGTAGTAGAGCAGACGATTGGGCAAAAGCTCCCTCCTAAAGCGCAAAGATCGGAATTTCTTTTGGAAAAGGGGATGATCGATTGTATTGTCTTAAGGGAGGAGCTCAAGAAAAAACTCTCGTTTTTTATCGAGTTTTTCTCTTCGCCGCAAGAAGTTCCCTCTACCGACCGTATCTCGGAACTTGTGGGTCCGGCAAATAAAAAAGCATCTATATGACGAAAAAGATTTCAGTTTCTATCTTTTGCAAAGATCCCGATTACTTTCCCATCTATGCAACTCCCGGTGCGGCAGGCGCTGATCTTCGAGCTAATCTTGATGAAGAGGTAACCTTACAGCCCGGGGAGAGTCGTCTTATCCCTACGGGAATATTTATAGAAATTCCCAATGGATATGAGGCTCAGGTGAGGCCGAGGAGTGGGCTAGCCCTAAAATATGGGATCACCCTTTTAAATTCTCCCGGAACAATTGACGCCGATTACCGAGGGGAAGTTTGTGTAATTTTGATCCATCATGGCAAAGAGGTATTTACCGTGACTCCTAAGATGAGGATTGCACAGCTTGTGATTAGCCCGGTGGAGCAGGTGGAGTTTCAGTTGCGAGAATCATTAACTTACTCAAAGCGAGGAGTATGTGGTTTTGGCCATACGGGAGTACATTGACGCTCGGTTTCAAAAAAAAGTGTGTCCTTTGAAAATAGTCGATTATTTAGATCCGAAGCTTATTCTCTTTTTACAAGCAAAAACGCGTGATGAAGCGATAAAGCAGCTAGTAGAAGTGTTGGCCAAAGAAAAGAAGGTCCCTGACAAACACATTTTTTATAAAGCTCTTTTGGATCGGGAAAAAATTGCATCTACCGGTGTAGGGATGGCGGTAGCTATTCCTCATGCCAAACTCGGTTTTCTCTCCCACTTTTTTATGGCAATAGGAGTACAAACAGCTGAGGGCCTTTCTTGGCAATCTATTGATAAAGCTCCGGTGAAGCTAATCTTTTTAATCGGCGGTCCCGATAATAGACAAACTGAATACTTACAAATTCTCTCTTCGCTAACGCAGGTTATAAAAAATGAAGGATTTCGAAAAAAACTCTTCCGAGCTAAAACCCCAGAGGAGGTCTTTTCTTTATTCGAAACGCTAGATCTATCTCAAAAAAATTTTTCCTAGACCGTTCACATAACTCGCTTTAAAAAATAAATTTTATGATTGCAAAGAGGAAATCGAAACAGTCCATAGTTTTGTTTTGATTTTATCTGTCATCTTTTGATAGGGTAAGCATTATCAAAACTATCCAATTTTTATCAGGTGTATACATTATGGATTTAAAAATTAAAGATGTAGCGGAGCTACTGCATGTTTCGGAAACTACGATTCGCAGGTGGCTTTCTGAGGGAAAAATTCCTGCCTATAAGCTCAACCATCAGTTTCGTTTCGATCGTATCGAGATTGAAGATTGGATGAGGGGGTGTAAGATGGGGGGGGCTAAGCCTTCGGAGAGAGGAACGCAGCAGTTTAGCCTATTTCGGGCTATCCACCGGGGTCTTGTCCTTTCAAATGTTTTGGGAGAAGAGAAAGAGCCTTTTATTCAAAATGCTATGAAAGAGATAGGACCTCAGCTTGGCCTTGATGCCGAAGTTGTCACCGATCTCCTTCTCGACCGTGAGCGGATGATGCCTACTTCGTTAAATCATGGGATTGCAGTCCCTCATGCTAGGGAGGTTTTTTTTCGCCAGCCTTACGATGTCATCCTCATTGCGTTTCCCAAGGTACCGCTAGACTGGGGGGCTTTGGATAATCTTTGTGTCCACACCGTTTTTTTTCTATTTGCCTGTGAGGATAAACGGCACCTCCATTTGTTAGCCAAACTTGCCCATTTGGCTAGTGATCCTGAAGCGCTACAGTTTTTGAAATCAAAGCCAAATAAAGAAGCGCTACTGGAATATATCAAAAATTGGGAGTCTGAGCTGGCCGGAAAAGAAGTGACCTGCTTTACAGCTCACCTTACGCAATCCATGGTCCAATGGAAGCGCAAGCGAACTTCGAGAGGGGAGTAGAAGCGTTAGCGAATCGAGTAGGAGGGAGCCTCGCGACTCCCGTCCTCTCACACCACTAAATAATCGAGCAAGTTTTCGGATTTTACAAATTTGAGCAACAGGATCTTGCTCGTCGCATCATCGATAAATGATAGGAGGGTACAATAAGGCCCACGCCCCTCAAACCATTCATGT
>DAHXLK010000039.1 GCA_027366035.1 Chlamydiota bacterium | reverse complement strand
CTACGGACCATTCCTGGTTCCTACGAGCGAGTGGCATAGGTACTATTCTTTGCCCTATAGCCCTCTTTCTCCCGCTTCTTTTCTGCACTTTAAGTCCTAACTCTTTGTAAATCCTAAATAGCTTCTTATGGTTTACCCTTATCCCCTCTCTCTTGAGTAGTATGTGGAGTCTTCGATACCCGTATCGCCTCTTTTCTTGTGCAAGATGAATTACTCACCTTACGCAATCCATGGTCCAATGGAAGCGCAAGCGAACTTCGCTCAGGGAGTAGAAGCTTAGTGAGGGGGACTGTTGAAATCTCCGCTTTGCCGTTAAAATTTGAGCCTTGCAAGGCCGGTTTAATTTTTTTGAAAGTGACATATCCTACTAAGGTATAGACACTTTTAAAAAAATCAAATCCGGAGAAGCAAAGGTAAAATTTTCATCAAATGGGAGATCGAAACAGTCCAATATGCTATATTAGCCGATCAATACGGGTGTATAAGCAGTCTCAATTTGTCTATAAATAGATTCTTTTAAATGTTGTCACAAGAATTCCTACAAACAATAAAGCATAGAGCCATTTTTGAAATTGCAGCTTGCGAGCCAACCGATCTAGCTCATTTGTCACCTTCGTCTCAAAACTCTCCTCCTCTTTAATCCAGCTGCAATGGTAGAGGTGTTCGGCAAAAAGAGGCTCTTGGTTCCCAAGACGATGAAAATATAGCGCCGGCAAAACCATATCTTCGTTGCCCCTTTTTTCTTGCACTGCAAGGTCCAGTGGTTGGTGGGTCCGATACAGGACACGGTAAAGATCCGACTCTTTATCATTATCAGGAAATCCCAGCGCCATTTTTACCCAGCTCTCTTGGACCTTATTCATTGTTGCTTGTAGGATCGGATGATGGGGAATCGAGGCTATAATAGCAGAAGATAAAGTAAGGGAAGACCCCAAGATAGGCTCATGAGGCGGCGCCAGAGAAATATAGAAGGAATATCCTTGGTTCAAAGGCTCTAAAGTACGCAAACATTTTACATCAGTATCGATATATACCCCCCCTTCTCTCCATAAAATTTCATAGATAAGAAGTTCCTCTTTTTCGGCAATATTTTGTGTATCGTCAAAACAAGATTGCAAGTGAGCGAGTGGGGGTATCTTTACATTCTCACAAAAGCAAGATAGCCTTTTTATCTTATGGTTGCTCCAGACTTTTACTTTCCAGTAGGGGTGTTTTTTCGCCCAGTCATGGATAGTACGAAGTATAAAAGGCGAGGGATTCTTCTCTTCTAGCCAAATAAAATGGAGGATTTTGGGGATAGGATGCTCACACTGTTTAACGACAGCAAAAGGGGCGGCATATGCAGAGAGTAGGGCAATATCTCTTGGAGTTTTTACCTCTTGTAAACTGCCCATCATCTCTTCAAAATTTGCATAAGAAAAAACGGGTAGGAGGAAAAAAAGGAGGAAGAGGGCCCTTTTCTTAAGAAAGAGGGTGAGGATAAAGGTAGCTATAGCTATCAACAGGATAAGGGTAGAAGTTTGAATCTGTCGATGGAGGGTTTTGATTTTTTCTTTACAGATTGTCTGAAAAGGATTTTGTTTTAGCTTGCCAATCCAGCTATTTCCAAAAAAATGTTGAGAGTAAAATGAGGGGAGCCCTTCTTGGGAAAAAAAATAGGAGGCAGGAAAGACAATATCCACGTTGCCCTCTTGTTCTAAAGCCTCTTGTAGGGCAAAAGTAAGGGTTATATAGGTTCCATTCATCACCCGACTCACCTCATGGTGGATTTCATTTTGCCCATACAAACTATAGACTTCATCCCATCTCCTAGCAATAACATCCAGACACCTTTCCAAAATCGGATGGTGAGCTCTTGCTCCGATCAACCCAATCCCTAAAGTGAGTGCAAAGCCGCTGATCCTCTTTTGCGGAGTTTCTAAACAGCCATAAAAATCATAAGCCCTATTTAAAGGGTCAAAGGGTTGAAGGGCGTTGGCATCATGATCGGCATAGACACCCCCTTCTTCTGCTAAAATCTCATAGGCTAAGATATTAGCCTTCTCTGCCCAGTTAGTAGCGAGGTTGTAATAGTTTTTTAGCTTTTTAAAGGAAAAATCTTGCACTTTCATGACCTGCATCCCCTCACAAGGAGGAGGTCGATCTCGGTCGGTCCAAAACTTAAAAGTCCAATCGGGATGTTTGGCTAGCCAGGTCCGGACATTTTTAATCGATCCCATCGGGAAATTCTTGGGACCGAGCCAAATAAAATGCACCACTTTGGGAATTTTATATTCTAAAGGGGGATTAAACTGCAGGCTCCGGTTTTTTTCATAGAGAGATTTATATTTCTCAAGGGAGGAAAAATCGGCCTCCGTCTGTAGATGGACCCATCTAGGAGTCTTTTTCCCCTCCAACAGTTCAAAATCATCCTGCAAAGAGAGGATAGCGGCAAAAAAAAACAGATAGCTCATCTACGTATAAACTCCACCGGATATTCTATATGAACACTATCATTTTTGAGATAGGAAATGGGGGAAATATCGATCTTCTCCCCATCTTCAAATTTTTCCAATAACTGTAAGGTCGTATAGCCCTGCATGTGGGGATTTTTAGAAATATGGACCGCATTTAAGGGGATATTTACTACCTTAGAAATAGGGTAGCAAAGGGCTAACTGTGTTGTAGGGGATTCTTGGGACCAAGCCCCTTCTAACGAATTGGGATTATGATATTTATGACTATAGAAAGGCTTTTGAAGATCTTTTTTAAAGTAGAGGGTCATATCCAAAGTATTCGGATAGGCAAAATCCCCTTTTCCATATTCAAAATCCCAGGCTAGTAAGCCGCCCGGTAAAGAGGTCATTTCCGGAACCCCTTGCTCCATCTTCAGCATATAACTATAATTGGTATGTTTACCTAGCTTGAGGTAAAAGCCGTAAGCTTGTGTCTTTTGCATTGCAGCTATACAGTTATTTAGATCGATTCCTTCTTTTACTATGATATCATCGACGGCAAAAAGAGCATAATCAGAAGAAGGGTTGTCAAAAAGGGTTTGTAGCAAAAGTGGCTTAAAATCATCTTCGGTTTTTTGCAAAAGATACTGAACCCCTACAAAATCCTCTTTTACCTTTTCATATCCGGCTGCAAAACGATCGTTACTTGCTCTATAAAGAACAGTGACTTGATAAGGGCCCTTTACATATTTTTGGATCGACTCTAGACAGGCATAGAGCTGCATCGGACGGTCATAGGAAAAAATTACGAGATCGACCGAAGGGGGTTTCTCTAAAGAAAAAAGAACGGGTAAAGGGGTATAGGGAGGAAGGGAACGGATATGTTTGAGTACGGATTTTTGCAAGAGAAAGCTCACATTGCCATCCGCAAGGATGTTTTGCCGATTATAGATATATAAAATATCCGATAGAAAGGCATACTTGTCTTTTGCCATCTCCAACATCGGGATCATCATCGCACAATCGGCGCCCATCTCCATAGGTTTTCCATGATAAAAAAAGTCGCCTAGTTTGATCTTCTTAAAAAGGGCCGCATAAAAAGTTCGAAGATGGGAAGAGACCCATGGATGCTTGCGAAAGCCCCCCTTTTTGAGCCGTTTAGAATCAAAGGGCTCACATAGACCTTGTTGAAAAGTAGGGTAATCGAGGTATTGCCCATAGGTGAGCCATATATCAGGATTTTGATAGACCTGATTTAACTGAGAGAGGACCCCCTCATGAGCAAGCCAGTCATCGCCATCGACAATGACGATAATCTCCTCATCCCTACAATCCCGAATCGACATATAGAAGTTATAAGCGGCCCCCATTCTTTTTGTATTGCGGATATAGGTCATATGGTTCTTTTGTTGGGGAAAAGAAGCTACCTTTTCCGACGTCCCATCCGTCGAGCAATCATCGATATAAATGACCCGAAAATGGGGATAATCCTGTTCAAAAATAGAACGGAGATTTTTCTCAACGAAACGGCTATTGTTGTAAGAGCAGACAATTACACAAAACTCTTTATTTTTCGAAAAAGGATACGCTTTCGCAATGCCAAGTTTTTCTCCATTTTTATAACCGTTTTTACCTAAAAAAAAACCGGCTGCTAAGACAAAAGAAAAGAAAAAAACCCCGAAAAAGACTTTTTTCATCTAAAAAATTTTAATAAGCGTAAATTCAGAAAAATTTTCAATACGTCCCCTACCAGAAAAGGGGCTACTCCCAGAAGTAAAGCATGGGAAATACCGGTAAAGGTAGCAAGCCATGCGACCCCAAAAAGATACAGGACTCCCGTCCCTAGTAACATCGCATAAAAATGGTGTAACGGGGTCCCCTCTTTTTTTTCTGCATACCATCCGGTAACGTATGCAGCTGCAATATAGCCGACAATATAGCCGCCGGTTGGTCCAGCGATGCCGCTAACTCCTTCGGCAAAGACAGGAAAACCAAGACACCCCTGCGCAATAAACACCAAAACGGAAAAGACCGATTTTCTTCCCATCACTATCGCGAGAAGCAAAACAACAGCAGGGCGTAGAGCTACGGGAATAGGGGTAAAAGGGAGGGGAATAACAACGTTTGCCGTTAAAGAAAGGATGAGCCCTCCTAAAAGATATAAAAAAATATTTCTTGTCAGACTATTTTCTTGAGGTAGGGCTAAGCTTGTAATCATAATTTTTGCTCCAATAGTACTGTTTTTGATAGCACTTCTTGCCAATCAACGCAAGGAGATTCAAAGTCAGGCTCCATATGGGTCGACCAGCCGGGAAGAGGGGTGATAAGGGTAGCTCCTTTTAAGCCAAGAACAATAAATTTTTCGTGATCTTGAGAGACCTTTCTATCTTTAGAAAATTGCCGGTGGATAGCTTCATCTCTAAGTAACGTACCAAACCGCATCGCATAGGTATTGGTGGTAGACGGAGTCGTCCTCCAATGGCAGCTTTTCGTGTGGTAGATCCTAGACGTCAATGTTTTATAGGAAGAAGAAAAATATTTGTCTCGGTGGTCGTAAAGAGAGACGTAATCCGAGCAGTTGAGATCAAACCCTTCTTGTAAGACCTCCACCCAGCCGGGTCTATGGAGGTAATCATCTTCTAAAAAATAGACAAGGGTATCTTTGGCAAGGGGAAGTTGTAATACATAGTCTAACATCTTCACAAAAGACCCCCCTTCTGTCCCCTCTTTTATCTCGATAACAGGATAGTTTTTTTCCTTTTGCAAAAAATGGTCTTTTTCTTTTTCAAAAAATGTATCTAAAAAAAAAGTGAGACGGACCCTACTTTCGTTTTGGATCGTATGCAAAAGATTTTGATAACAGATTTCACGGCTAAAATAAGGGGGCCTTTTCTTACCATTCGAAACAGGGGAAAAAAAACAGCTCCTTACAAAGACCTCAATCTTCGGTTTTTTTTTGAACATCTGATAAAACTTTTTTAGCTTCTGCATAGGTCAGCCTCCTTTCCGCATCGGCAAAAGAGAGCCACTCTCCTTGTGCAATCTCCCTTTGGTCCACCATGGCCTCTCCCTCTACTTCCGCTATAAAATAATAGACCGTCTTGTAGATAATCTCCTTTTTATAGTGAAAAGTGTAGGTCTCTATCAGGGGATCTAAATCAAGAAAGCGCTTTACGGTTAAACTTGTCTCTTCTTTCAGCTCGCGAGCAGCCGCCTCTATCCCCTTTTCATTTTTTTCCTTATGTCCTTTGGGGAAACCCCAATAACGGTTCTCATTTTTACACACTAAAAATACTTGCCATTTTTTTTGATTTTTTCTTAAAGGGATAATGCCAAAAGACTCATCGCAAAGGGTCATATGGGGCAAAGACAAGGGTTGAGTTATGCCCCCCAAACCCAAATGAGTTAGATAAGGCAACATCTACTTTGTGGGCCTTGGAGGATCCTATAATGACGTCGATATTACCAAGACCAGGATCTGGATTTTCTAAGTTAATAGTGGGGTGGAGGATCCCGGTTTGTATCGCCTGAATAGTAGCTACCGCCTCAAGTCCTCCTGCAGCGCCTAAACAATGACCGATCATCGATTTGGTCGCGTTCATCTTGATATGCTCCGTATGAGGTCCGAAAACAGTTTGGATCGCCTTTACTTCGCACATATCCCCAACTATCGTCGAGGTCGCATGAGCATTGATATAATTGACCCTCTCTTTAGAAACGCCAGCATTTTTTAATGCCTCCTCTATGCAAAGGGCAACCCCTAACCCATCGCTCCTAGGGTCGGTCATATGGTAGGCGTCACAATTGACCGACCCACCCAAATACTCGGCATAAATGGTAGCCCCACGTTTTATCGCATGCTCTAAACTCTCTAAAATAAGGACCCCGCACCCTTCTCCCATGACAAAACCGTCTCTAGCTTGGTCCCAAGGTCTAGAGGCTTTTGTAGGATCCTCATTATAAGTCGAAAGGGCTTTGCAAGCGACAAATCCAGAAAGTCCTATTGGAGAAATCCCCGATTCGGCCCCTCCGCAGAGCATCAGATCGGCTTGCCCGTTTCGGATATGCTCTGCCGCCGCATAAATGTTGTAATTGGCAGTAGCGCAAGCAGTGGAAATCGAATAGTTAGGTCCCATAAAGCCAAGATCGATAGCCAAAAGGGCCCCTCCCATATTGGTGATGATATAGGGGACGAAAAAGGGGGTTAACTTTTTAAAACTCTTTTGATGGACGGTTAAAGAGCCCTCATAAAAAACACTCATACCCCCCATCCCGGAGCCGACGAGGATTCCACACCTTCTTTTATCGAGGAAATTATCGAGTATTTCTAAAGTAATCCCCCCATGTTCTAGGGCCTTTTTCCCGGCAACCATAGTATAGCGAATGAAAGGGTCTACCCGACGAGCCTGTTTTTTTTCCATATAGTCGCCAGGGTCAAAGTTCCGGATAACTCCTGCAAAACGGGTCGGATACTCAGAGACGTCAAATTCTTGAATGGGGACAATACCACTTTTACCGGCTAAAAGACTGTCATAAAAAACCTTTACATCGGTCCCAAAACAGCTGACAATTCCCATGCCAGTTACCACGATTCTTTTCTTTGTCATAGGGTAATAGGGTACCTGAAAAGAAATTATTCTTCAAGGCAACCACCCCTTAAAAATAGGAATAAAAATTTTAATAAAGACTCTGCGAAAAAGTAATTAATTCTTGTAGCTTTTTATGAGCTTTTCCACTGTAGAGACTTTCTTTTGCAAGCTGTAGTCCTTGCAAAAGGGTTTTCGATCTACCGGACATATAGATCACTGCTGCCGAATTGAGTAGAGCAATATCTGCCGCTTTCCCTTTTTGTCCTTGTAAAATATTTTGTATTATCTTGGCATTGGAATTAGGGTCAATCACCCTTTCTTTAAAAGCTGAAGACCTTTTGATAGCAAAATCCTCAGGTGCAATTTGATAAGATTTTATCTTTTTATCATGAACCTCTATCACGTAAGTGGTAGAAACCGTTGTGATCTCATCCATCCCATCTTTTCCGTGTATGAGCATCACATGTGCCCTGCCTAAAGAAAGGTAACTACTCGCCATAAGCTCCATCGCCTCTTTAGAATGAACACCGATTACCTGCCATTTGGCTTTTGTCGGATTAGACATAGGGGCCAAAAGATCGAGGAGGGTACGGATCCCCAAACTTCTCCTGGAGGGGGCTAAAAATTTCATCGACGGGTGGACCAAAGGAGAAAAACAGACTCCGAGTCCAATAGTTTGTAAAGATTGAGGGACCTTTTCCATAGGGACACTGACATTAACTCCTAAAGCTTCTAAAACATCGGAGGAGCCGCAAGGGGTATGGATCGATCTCTGCGTGTGTTTGGCTACCTGGACGCCTGCCCCCGCAGCGATAAACATGGCGGTAGTCGAGACATTGAAAGGCTTTTTAGCAGAGCCGCCGGTACTCATGATATCGATAAAATTTCCGGGAGCTTGAAAAATGGGCCTCACATTTGCTCGAACCACTCGGACAGCTGCCGTTAGCTCTTCAATAGTTACTCCCTTCATTTCGAGGGCAACTAAAAACCCTGCGATCTGAATATCGCTATATTTCCCCTGAAATATCCCCTCCATCAGATGGGTCATTTCTTTAGCCTTTAAATCAGCTCGTTCGATCAATTTTTTAAGAAAATTTTGCACCGTCTCCTACAGCGGTTGAATAGTCAATATCCAGCTCTACAAGTTTGCTCTCGGGCCATAGCCTTTCTAACTGATACTTATCCCTCATCCCCGGCATAAAGATGTGTATCATCACCTCAGAATAATCCAAAACTACCCAATCTCCCGTCTTTAGCCCCTCGATCCGGATAGGCTTTACTTCTTGGATCTGCGTCCTTGCCATCGCCATGACATGCCGGGCTACCACTCCTTCGACAATGAGGAGATAATCGGTAATCGAAGAGAGTCCTCGTACATCTAGGGCTAGAATATTAAACCCCTTTTTATCTGAAAAAATTTGGGCAGATTTATTAAGAAATAAATAGCTACTTGTCATATAAATGTTTCTCTTTAATATATGTTAAAACTTTTGGATGTAAAAAATGGCCTACGTATTTCCCTTCTTTCATCCTCTGACGGACCATGGTACTACTCACTTCAATTATCTTTGTGTTTGTAATCCCTTTTTTAAAATACGGCAAAAACTTTTTCGGAATCTTTACCGGTTTTTTTCCCCTTTTTCCTATGAGCAAAGAGGCAATCTTCACCACTTCTTCCGGCTGCTTCCAAAGGGAGAAGGAAGCTGCCGCCTCCTCAGAGAGGAGGAGGAAGAGTCTTTCTCCTTTTCTTTGAAAAGCTAATAGGGTGTCGATCGTGTAGGAGACCTTCTTTTGCCGAATCTCCCAGTCTGAAACGGTAAAGCCGGAAATTCCATGGACGGCTAGTCTAGTCATCTGTAAGCGATGCTTCGCTTCGGCTTTATGGCCGGATTTTTTTTTAAAAGGGGAACAAAATGCCGGGACGAAAATCACTTCATCTAGCCGATGCCCTTCTTTTAGCTCTAAAGCTAAGTGGATATGTCCGATATGGATAGGGTCAAATCCCCCGCCCAAAATCCCCACTTTCCTCAATTTTTTCCTCTAAAATTCGTATCCTTTCATTTAAGGAATCCAGCCTTTTCTTTTCCTGATCGGCCAGTTCCCGATAACCCATTGCCTTCTGCAAGGTAAATCCCGATCCCCCTAAAAATTTTCGGAAGGTCTCCAAACGGGCTTTCACTGTTTGCCTTATTTGTAATTCTTCTTGTAAAAGATCTTCTATTTTTCCTAAAGCTCTCTCTGTCATCTCCTCTTGAAACAGGCTATTTTGCTTGTAAAGGAAGAGCTCATCTTGGACTTTGTCTAACTCTTGTCTTAAAAAAAGTTCCTCTATAGACAAAGGCTCTAATGCCACAAACTCAACTACCAGTTGGTCATAGAAATCTTCTTTTTTATCTATAGGAAGTTCTTGTAATTTTTTTATCTTTTCTTTTAGCCCTTCGTCAGAAGGGGCTTTTTTTACCTCTTCTTTTTTCCGGTAAGGTTTTTTCTCCTTTTCCCAGCCCCTTATCTTCTCCCAACAATCACTCAGCCGGATCCGGGTATCGGCAAATGTCTTTGGGTTGATAAGGAAAACTTTAGCGACTGTTTGCAACTTTTTGATATGCTCTTTAAGGATATAAAAAGGGGTGCGAGGGGGCTTACTCTCAGAAAAGTGGCGGTGAAGGAAGTGGTCAATATCTTGGGCGAATAGTTTAGATAATTTTTCGACCCCCTCCTCTCTTTGAGGAAATAGTTTTTCCGATAACAGAACCAATCTTTTAAAAAACCCGCTCTTGTCTCGTATCCGCATCCTAGTTTGTATCACCTCTTTTCTCAAGGAATGGAAACGGGTAGCCAACGTATTTAGGATGACCAGCTCCTTTTGTAGGGCAATATACTCCCCCTCTCTCACACACAAAATCGGATACTCTTTTAAAAGAGGAGTTTGAACGGAAGCAAGTAGGGAAGACCTATTTTGAAAATCTTTTTCTAAAGCAGCTATGGCAAGGTCGATTTGTTCGACGGTAAAATGAGACTCCTCCTCTAAAAGATCTTTAAGCCGGCTTGCCTCCTTACAGAGGTTGGCTA
This sequence comes from Chlamydiota bacterium, assembly GCA_027366035.1. Classification (GTDB taxonomy): domain Bacteria; phylum Chlamydiota; class Chlamydiia; order Chlamydiales; family SM23-39; genus DAHXLK01. Next base: position 34,206 of record DAHXLK010000039.1, on the reverse strand, counting down.
GCTCTTCCCAATACTTTCTTTTCAATATTGGATGCCACTTATTTTGAAAAAGGGGGAGGATCTTTGATCTCTCCTCCCAAAAAGTCTTAAAATGGGGAACATCTTCCCTGGAAAGAGCGTCTGTCATCTTAGATAAAGCTGCTTGAACTTGTTCTTCGACCGACACGACAGGATCCATACGATATATTATGAAGGCAAAAGGGTTTTCTATACAAGGTCATTACTGGGACTCTCTCGATCTTCGCTTTTTCATTAAAATTTGAGCCTTACAAAGACGGTTGGATTTTTTTGAAAGTGATATATCCTGCTAAGGTATAGACACTTTTAAAAGATCAAATCCGGGGAAGCAAGGGTAAAATTTTAACCAAATGGGAGATCGAAACAGTCCCTTACTAGTAACCTTGTTCAAAATCAGAGAGGACAATCTCTTTCACCCTGTCGATACCCAGTTCATCTAAATTTAAAAAACGGAAAAACGGCTCTTTTCGAAACCAGGTAAACTGCCTTTTAGCATAATTTCTAGAGGCCCTTTTAAATTCTTGTAGAAATATTTGTAGGTCCTCTTCCTTTTGTTCACTATGAAGATAGTATAAACACTGCTTATAGCCAATAGCCTGTGAAGCAAGGGGGTTTTTTGAAATTCCGTTATATTGTAGCCGCTTCACCTCCTCGATAAATCCCTTTTCGATCATTTGATCACACCTTTTTTCAATTTTTAGGTAGAGGATAGGGAGTGGATAATACAGGAAAAAACAGCGGAAATCGTATTCGGAATTTTCTATAGCCTTCGGCTTGGGAAAATCGGAGACTTTTCTTCTCGAGAGGGTGATAATCTCTAGAGCTCTTACAATTTTATGTTTATCACGCTCGGTAACCGTTTTCGCATATTCGGGATCTAACATTTGAAGCCTTTCATAAAGGACCTCTACTCCTAACCGGTCCATCTGCTCCTCGATCTTTTTTCGAACCTGAGGGTTAGAAGCCGGTCCTTTAGGAGGACCATAGAGGAGGACGTGGAGGTAAAATCCCGAGCCTCCTACAAGGATAGGTACATGACCTCTTGCGGAAACCTCAGAAAGTTTTCGAGTAGCCTCCTCATAAAATTCCATCACATTAAAGGGCTCGTCGATCTTTCGGATATCGATCAAATGGTGGGGAATTCCCCCCATCTCTTGAGGGGTCAATTTCGCCGTCCCAATATCCATCCCTTGATACACCTGACAGGAATCTGCAGAGAGGACCTCTCCTCCTAGAATTTTGGAAAGCTCTACCCCTAATTCACTCTTTCCCGAACCGGTCGGCCCGGCGATAACAATAACCCTTTTTTTTCTTCCAAAAACAGGGATTTTTTCCTCTAAAGGAGAGAGGATATTCGATAGAATCTTTTGAACATTAATATCATATACGAAAGGGACTTGCTTCACTTTTGCAAGGCTTGCGCTTCGTTTTGAGCAATCTTTAGCCTACTTTGAAAACCGGCCATCCTAATCACCTGCATTACTTCATCGGATAGAGAAAAAAGGACAAGTTTCCCCTTCTTTTTCTCCAGTTTTTGAGAAAAAGAGAAGAGGACCCTTAAGCCTGCACTACTTAGATAGTCTACTAACGTAAAATCTAAAAGCAAATGGTCCTTCCCTTCTTCCATAAAAGCTTGCAGCCTCTTTTCTAAAAGAGGGGCAGAAGTAGTATCTAAAGAGCCTATGAGAATGAGAATTGGCTTTTCCTGTTCTGTCCTAATCTCGATTTTCAAAGATCTTTCAAGCTCCCTGCATCACTTCTAAATGGACCTTTTTCCCAATTCGAACTCCAATAGACCTAGAAATGGTCCTAAGAGATTGGATCACTTTTCCCCCTCTACCTACCACCTTACCAATATCTGCCGGAGCAACCCGTATTTCAATTAAGGTCCCTTCAGTACCTTCTTTTAAGGTAATTTCGACTTTAGCCGGGTCACTAACAATGTTTTTTACGAGGTATTCTATAAAATCTTTCATAAGATAGTCACTTGTTATATGGTAAATAGGCTCATTCTAAATCATCACGGAATTTTCTTCACGAATTTTTTTATTATAATAAAATTATTTGCAAACATCTAACTAATAGACAATTAAATATATATTTACATGTTAAACATTATTAGTTAAGCTAGAATTGAATATCTATTTTTAATTTATGGCCGCAAATTACGACCCTTTTATTAATTTCATATTATTTCCAAGAGGCTTTCCCCCCTTATACCCTGTCGATGGGAAAAGCGACGGGCGACAGATAAAAGCATCCGCTGAGGATCTGCATACCTTTCTCTTTCAATCTTCGGTCAATATCGCCTCTTTAGAGAAAAGCTTTTTATCTCTTGCGATATTGATGCAGATGGGGGAGTGCCACATCTTATCTAAAAACGAGGAGAAAAAAGCGGTAGAAGAGATCCTTTCTATTCGAGAGCGACTAGATGGCGGGGCCTTAAAGGCGATACATGCGGCAGATGCACTAATCGATATTATCCAACATATTAACGAAGAAAATCCTAAGGCAAGGATTGTCACTATTATCGTAGAATTAGAGCATATCCTTTGCGTAAGTAAAAAAAGGACAGTCTCTTCCGATGAATTTATAGCGGTTTTATCCCCTTTTTTCCGTTTATTAGAAAAGAGCCTCTCGTCCATTGAGTCGACGATCATCTATAAAGATCTCGAGAAAATCAAACAATTTATAGAGCATAATACAAGTAAAGGGCATCAAGCTCTCCAAGAACTAGAACTATTGGGGAAGAAGCTCGAAAATAAAATCTCATTTAAGTAGTTCATCCATCCATTTCAAATAAGAAGGATTTCCGTCCCGGATAGCGATTTGCAAGACCTCAGGGACTTCATAGCTACAATGTTTTTGAATATACTCCAAAATTTGAGGAAAGTAGTTTTTCTTCGTCTTAAACATGACCTTGGCTTCAATAGCCTCTTCTCCCTTTCCCTTCCAAGAAAATAAGGAGATAACCTCCGGAATAATTGAAGCGCAAGCTACCCATTTTTTCGCCACCAGTTCGCGAGCTATCTTTTTCGCCTCTTCGCTATTGGCAGCCGTCCAAAAAATGAGAAGATACATCCCTTTACCCCTCTTTAATAAACGCAAGATCGGCCACTCGGAAATCAATCACTTTCGGCTCAAAAACAATGAGATCAGAAGAGACCTTCCTCTTTTCTAGCTGTATTCGGTAGTCTGTTTTCATCTTTTCATGTAATGAAAGAAAATGAATTAGCTCCTTTTCATACTCTTTGGGGGTCAGTCGTAACACTTCCGAAAACCGGCAACGAGCCTCCCCTAACTTCATCTCCTCTTCAAGACGGATAACCACCTCCCTCCTTCCATAGCTGGGATGAAAGGCCTTGGACACATCGATATTTTTTATCTCGAATAATTTTCTAAATTCTTTAGAATCAAGCGTTTGAAAAATTAAAAATGCTAGTTTTAGGTGGCTTGTTTGCAAAGGCTCTGCCCAAGAAAAGGGGGCATCTTTTTTTATACCTAAATAAAAGGCGGGGAGGGAAGAAGATAGGAAAAATGGGGTTAGGGGAAAGAGGTAGCCTTTACTATCAATCCCTATATTTTCATAGTCGGAGAGGACGGCTATGGGATGTCTTATCTCATAATCGACATAGATAATCCCCGGCCTCATCTTTTTTACCTTTGCCGAGGTTATAAGAGGCGAGCGGAGGAGGGCCTCTTCAGCTAAAGCTATATCAAAAGTAAAGAGATCTTGCGGTTTATCTACGGAAAGGTCCATGAGCTCGGCTAAATATTCGGTAGGAAGGGCCCTTTTTTCCGGACCCGTCTGGACGATAGAGAGGATAGTAAATTTTTTCCCATCGACCTCACGTTGTAAATACCCCCAAAGAAAATACCCGGCTACAATGAGTAGAGAAGGGAGAAAAATAACTACAAGAGAGCTTTTGATAGATTGCTTTTCAGACATCCTCTCCTCTAAAAAGATCGGTTATCGTTCCTGCTCCTAAAGTAATCACAGCATCTTCTTTTTGCAAGAGAGGGGGGACCTCCGTTTTTAGCTCAGAATAAGGAAAATAATGTACCCCTTTTTTCTTTTTCATTTGTTCAAAAAAATCATTTTTAACGGGAGTTTCTCCTGCGGCATAGATATCGGTCATAACCACGACATCTGCACTATAAAATGCATCGGGATACAAATGGCCCAAATCTTTCACTCGCGAATATCGATGGGGTTGAAATATACAAACGACCCTTCGAGGGAAAACAGCCTGACGAAAGGCCTCTAAAGTGGTCCGAATTTCGGTGGGATGGTGGGCATAATCATCAAAAAATATCCTCCCATCCTTTTCTTTTACTTTCTCCATCCTCCTTGCTGTACCTAAAAAGGAGGCAAAGCTACAGCGAATAGCCTCTTCAGCAAGGCCCAAATGGACGCCCATTGCAAATACACTTAAAGCGTTCAATACATTATGCCTTCCAATCAACGGCACTTGTAGCTCTTTATACGTAACTCCCCGGTAATAGGCATCAAAGATTAAAGAAAACCCCTCTTGCCGATAGCCTAGACATCTACAATCTGCCTGTTTACAAAAACCGTAACTATTGCCCAATAAAGATAACTCGTTTAGTACCGGGTCCTCCGCACACCAAAAAAGGTCCTCTTTTTCCTCTACGCCGGCCACGAAAGCTTGAAATCCCTCCTTTAGTTTTTTGAAGTTTTTCCAGTAAGATAAATGTTCTATCTCCACATTGGTGACAATAGCTCCATGAGGCCTTCCTACAAGGAAGGAGCCGTCACTTTCATCCCCTTCCACAACAAAATATTCTCCCCCACCCATTTTGGCGTTCGTATGGCTAGATAAAAGTAGTCCCCCCAACACAAATGTGGGATCTTTTCCTCCTTGCAAAAGGAGATGGGCTAAAAGGGCCGAAGTGGTCGTCTTCCCATGGGTACCACAGACAAATAGCCCCTTTTTCCCTTGAAGTAGTTTCTCTAACATCCGGCTTCTATGTAGTGTTGGTAACTGAAGTTTTCTTGCTTGCAATAATTCAGGGTTATTTTCAGAAATATCTGAAGAGTAGACAACGGTTAGACCCGGTTGGATATGTGCTTCATCCTGCCCTTCAAAAATAAAGGCCCCCTCTTGCTCTAGCTTTTTCGTCAAAGGACTAAGACGGATATCCGATCCTTGCACCCCCTCTCCTTTTTGCAGTAAAAGGCGGGCAATTGCACTCATCCCAATTCCTCCAATACCAATTAAATGAAACCTATTCATAAATCAGATCCAAAAGATGGGGAAGGGCTTTTTCTTGTTCTTTAAAAGCTCGGATATTGGCAGCTAAGGTTTTAGAAGATATCTCTCGCAGCTTGGAGGTAAGGTCGTCTATGGTAACTTCCTTTTGAACGAACACAATTGCTCCTCCTATTTTCTCCAAAAACCTAGCATTGGCTTCTTGGTGCCCTCCGGCATATGGATAGGGGATAAGTATAGCACCCTTTTCAAAATAAATAAGCTCAGAAATGGTAGAAGCGCCACTTCTTGAGAAGACAAGATCGCAGGCCGCGTAAAGGATAAACATCTCTTTTTTAAAAGGTTTGACATAGCTGGTAAGGGAAAGGGCATCATAAACTTTTTTCACCTCTTCCGCAGCTCTTTCCGACCCCGTTAAATGGATCACCTGCAATGTAGTATCTAGCTTTTGCAGAACTTGGATAGCTAGCCCATTGATAAAAACGGCCCCTTGCGATCCGCCGAAAATAAAGATAGTGAAAATATCCGGTTGGAGTCCTAACTTTTTTTTAGCCTCTTGTGACGAGAGTTTTTTCGGGTTATTCCAAGGAAGGCGTTGCACCTGCACTGCATCGGGTATAGGAAATTGTGAAACTACCTTAGAGAAATAGGAAAAAAAGGTATTTACTTTCCCTAAAGAACAGTTCGCTTCGAAAAGAAGGCGGGGAATCCGGAGCAATGTGGCTGCCAAAAGAATAGGAAAAGAGTGGAAGCTCCCAAATCCAATAACCAGATCGACTTTCTCCCTTCGGAGGTGAAATAAACTTTTACAAGTACCTAAAAAGAGGTGAGACATACTTCTTATGAATGCGATAGGATTTTTTTTTCGAAAGGAGGCAGAAGGGATATCGCGGTAAGAAAATTCTGATTGCCGAAAAAAGAAAGAGTGTTTTAGTCCTGCCCCCATGAAAAGGACCTCTCCTTGTATCTGGCGAGCTAAAACGGTAGCAGGAAACAGATGGCCCCCGCTTCCCCCTACTGCTAGGACAATTTTTTTTGGCATGACGCCTCGATACGGATAAGTAAAAAAACCGCGATGAGGTTACAGGTAAGAGAGGTCCCTCCCATAGAAAAAAAAGGGAGAGTCGTCCCTTTAGAAGGTAAAAGGGTCGAGACCACACCTAAATTTAAAAAGGCTTGAAACGAAACCATAAAAGTAATGAGAGAAGCTAGATAAAATTCTATCGGGTCTTTCGCCTGCATCGCAATTTGAAAGCCTGCATAAGCAAATAGCATATACAAAAGCAGTAAAAAACTGACCCCTATAAACCCAAACTCTTCGGCATAGATAGCCGCGATGTAATCGCTCCTAGCTTCAGGGAGATAGTTGAGCTTTTGAAGCGATTCTCCCAGCCCTTTTCCCCATAGCCTTCCCGAACCTGCAGCAATTTTTGCTTGATAGGGTTGGTGTCCTTTACCTTGAAGGTCTAATTCAGGGTTAAGATAAATCCGGATACGATCATGGACATGGGGCATTTGATAGGCAACAAGCCCTCCCAATAAAACCAAGAAAAAAAGGGGGAGGGCCCAGTAGATCCACCGAACCCTGCAAAGGATAAAGAGGACGACAAGGGTCATGGCAATAATGAGGGTCGTCCCATTATCGGGCTCTAAAAGGATAAGGGCCAAAGGAAGGGCGAGATAGGAGAGGATTTTGAGGTACGTCTTTACATCCATCTCTTTAGTAAGGGTAACTATCCTGTGAATAAAATAAATCGGAAGGACAAATTTAGCTATTTCAGAGGGTTGAAAAGAAAATCCTAAAAGACGGATCCATCTTTTCGCCCCGTGCAGCTGTAATCCAATCTTGGGAATAAAAACTAAAATGAGGAGAAAGGTGGAGATCATTAAAAGATAAGGACTTTTGTTTACAACATTTTGATACCCGCTTCTATAGAAAAAAAAGGCAATCCCCACTCCCACTATCCCAAAAACAAGCTGTTTAATAAGGGCTTGATAAGTAGGAGAGCGCCATTTATCTAAAGATGAAGCAGAGGTGGTATTAAATACCATCACCAGTCCAATAGCATAAAGGACAAAGACTACAACTACAATGATCGATGAGTATTTCAACTGTTAACTCGACTGTGTACGTTTTTCTGGAAGATTTTTACAACCTTTCGACCTGCAATCTGTTTGCAAAAGTCTATAACAGATTGCAGGTCAAAATCTTGCAAAACTCACTTCAGCAAAATGTACACAGTCGAGGTTAACGGACCCGCAGTTTATCGCCAGGTTTTAATTTTTTAGCTTTTTCCTTATCCATATGATTGAGCTGCATCAATTCTTCGACATGGATATGATGTTTCATAGCAATCGTCCAAGGATTATCCCCAGCTTTTACGATATAATACTTCCCCCCATTATTTGCTATGGGAGTTACCTCTTTGAGATTATCAGGGAGCTTTAAGACTTGCCCAATTCGTAAAAAAGAATTGGATAATTTATTCAAATGGATCAACTCTTCTAAAGAAACTTTATTAGCTTTGGCAATCTTCTCTAAGGTATCTCCTTTTTTTACCACCACCTCTTTTACTACAGAGGAGGGGACTACAGGATCTACGGGTTCAGGCAGTCGGTGGATGACCGGCTCTATAGAAGGCTCTGCCAACTCTTTCGCAGCTACCTCTACAGGTAAAGAGATTTGCGGAGTTTCCGCAGGCAAAGGGGTAGGAGGGGGCGACACTTCTTCTTTAAACGAGTCGTTGTTTGCAGCAAAAGTTATGGGAGCCTCTTCATGCTTTACCGCCGTCATAAAAAGCATCACTAAAAGGACAGCATTTACAAAAACTGCAATGATAATGGTATTTTTTCTAGTCATTTACCTCTCCTTATAACTGACACACAAAACGTTTAAATTCCTCGCCTCTATGTTCGTAATTTCTAAAACAGTCGAAACTAGCACAGCCCGGGGATAATAAGACCTGATCTTTGGGGTGAGCATCCTTATATGCTAGCTTTACAGCTGCTTCCAAATTTTTTGAAACGATGACATCAAAATCGGATTCTAACGCTTTTACTATTTTTTGAGCAGCAATTCCGATAGCATAGATTCGTTTCACCTTTCCCTTAAAAGCTTGGATCCATGGAGAAAAGGAGGTCCCTTTATCTAACCCTCCTACAATCAAAACAATAGGACCTTGCAAAGTCTTAACGGCATGGATAACCGCTTCGACATTGGTCCCTTTGCTATCGTTATAGAAAAATATTCCATTTATCTCTTTTACAAACTCGATCCGATGAGGAGGAGGGGAGAAAGTAAAGAGAGCGTCCATAAACTCTTTTGGTTTTACCCCAAATTGTGCGGTAAGGTGGTAGGCTGCTAAAGCATTCTCTTTACCTATTGGGAGGCGGCACCCTGATATGAGGGGCTGTAAAACTGCCATTTTTTTCACTCGGGTATAAGGGATCCCCCTTTTCATATGAAGGAAAGGATGGGTATACAAAGGCGCCCCTTTTTTTAAGGCTTTTACAATTCTTTTTTTTGCTTTTGCATATTCGTTGAAAGAGGGGTAACGATCCAGATGATCAGGAGTGATGTTTAAAATAACGGCGGCATCTAGACATTTTTGTTGCAACGTTTCCAGCTGAAAAGAACTAAGCTCAACTATTAAAATATCTGTCCCCGACACATAAGAGGTAAGAGGCACTCCCACATTGCCAACAGCTTTGGCAGAGAACCCTGCCGTATTCAAAATGTGGGCAACTAAAAGGGTTACCGTTGTCTTGCCATTAGTCCCTGTAATCCCGATAGCTTTATTAGTAAGGTAGCGAAAGCCAAGTTCGACCTCTCCAATGATTTCTATCCCACTTTTTTTTGCCTCTTGAAGGAGAGGGTGGTATGGAGAGACTCCCGGCGATAATACTACCATCTCTACCGAAGAAAAATCGATCTTTTTGGTATCGGGAAAAAGCTCCATCCCTTGATCCATTAGAACATGGATCTTGGTATCTTTAGAGAGTTCCTCCCAATTTCTATCGACCGCAACCACCTCTTTTTTTTGCTTCAGCAAAAAAGCGGCCGCCGATCTGCCACTGATTCCCAATCCGATGATTACTGTACGTTTCATTGAAATTTTAACGACGCCACTCCCACTATAGCTAAAAATAGGCCAATAATCCATAACCTTACCACCACTTTCGTTTCCGGCCACCCTTTGTATTCAAAGTGGTGGTGGAGAGGGGTGCAGAGAAAAATCCTTTTCTTATTCCGGTAACGATAGCTCCATACTTGTAAGATGACAGAGATCGTCTCAGCGACAAATATCCCTCCAATAATTGCGAGCAAAACCTCCCGCCTTAATAATACTGCCGAAATACCGATAATCCCTCCTAAGGCAAGAGAGCCAGTATCTCCCATAAACACTTGAGCGGGATAGCCGTTATACCAGATAAATCCTAAGCAAGCCCCAGATAGGGCAAAAAGATAGACCGCTATCTCTGAGCTTCCTTCGATATATAAAATATTTAGATATCTTGCGATTTCACTATTATTCGATAAAAAAGCAAAAAGGGCTAACACCGAAGAGACCATTACAAGACACCCTGCAGCTAAGCCATCTAACCCATCGGTTAAATTCACCGCATTCGAAGAGCCGGTGATCACAAAAACAATTATTAAAAAAGAGATAATGGAAAAAACACCTTGGAAAATAGCTACCGGATCTTTAAAAAAGGGGAGGTAAAACATTTCTATATACTGTTTAGCGCTGAGATTTTTAGAGACAACAATTGGGTTTTTACCCCCTTTAAAATATTCTATCTGCTGTTTAGCTGTCGGAGGAGCGAAAAATGGGCCGATGTGGATAGAAGCAGAAAATGCCGGCCATAATAAATAGATAGCTATCAAAGAAGAGAATAAAAGCTGTATCGTCAATTTCTTCTTAGGGGAAATTCCTTTAACATTACGCCTTAATAATTTTAGATAGTCATCTACTCCACCTAACAAGCCCAAAATTACCGTAGTTAAGAAAAGGATAAGGGTAAAAGAGCTCTTCAAATCCATCCATAAAAAAAGGGAGAAGAGCATGGAAGATAAGATCAAGATCCCTCCCATCGTTGGGGTATCTTTTTTCTTGCCGTGTAATTGAGCCAAAAAGGGGACCTCCTCTAACGTACGAATCTGCTGTCCGATCTTCAGCGCATAGAGCCGTTTAATAAACTTCGGGCCTAAGCATATGGTAAGAAAAGCGGTAGTAACTGCCGCCAAAATCATCCGAGTGGAAGAATAACAAAAAACTGCGGGAACTTTGAAAAAAAAACTATTTTTTAAATATTCAAGTATTAATAAAAGCACCGGAGAACCTTTTCCATTTGCATTGATCTCGACCCTTTTATCAATACCACATCCCCTTTTTTTATTTCATTTTTCAAAGAGGCAGCTAACTCTTCGTGATTTTGAAACGACTTTCCCACCCGGTAATCCCCTCCTCCCAAAGTATAAACCCGGTCGGCAATACTAGAGGCTAATTTTCCAATTTCTTGGTGGCTCTGATCGGAAAAGCTCCCCAACTCTTTCATCTCTCCTAATACTAGGATAATCTTTCCCCTATTTTTGGGGAGATTCGTGATAGCAGCTCGCATAGAAGCAGGGCTAGCATTGTAGGTATCATTGATAAAAAGGATCCCCTCTTTTTCAAATTTTTCAAAACGGTCAGGGGGTGTTTTCAGATACGGAAGGGATTCGGCAATTTCCGGATAGCTCATCCCTACCGATCTCGCTATAGAAATAGCGGCCATAGCGTCTTCAAGCAAATGACTCTCTTTAAAAGGAAAAAAGAGTAAAGGCGAGACAAGCTCCCCTTCATAAATGACAAAACCCCTCCCCTTTTTTCTAAGATAAAAATCGGCCCGTTTATCCTTCGTAGAAAATCTTTTTTTCTTTAGAGGATAACGACTTAAAATGTCCTCAAAACCAATTTCAAAAGGTATAAGAGCCAACTCTGTTTTAGGGTGAGAAAAAATCTCCATCTTTCCTTCGGCAATTCCCATAAGTCCCTTCGAAAAAAACTCGACATGAGCAAGCGATATATGGGTGATGAGGGCAATATCTAAAGGAGCGATCGTCACCAAGCGGGCCAAATCTCCCTTTTCGGTCATCCCCATCTCTAAAATGACCACCTCTTCCTTTCCGGTAAAAGAAAGGATACTTAAAGGAAGGCTAATTTTCGTATTCTTGTTCAAAGGGGTTTTGCCAACCCTATATTTTTGATGAAGAAGCTGCCAGGCAAACTCTTTCGTTGTCGTTTTCCCAACCGAGCCGGTGATGCCGATTACTTTCGCTCCCATCTTGGCTAAGTGGTTTTTGGCAAGCTCTTGCAGGTAAAAAAGGGGATCCTCTACTCGGATCAAGGTAAGGCCAAAATCTTCCCCTCTATACCCCTTCTCTACAACGGCCCCCTTTGCCCCTCCGGCCGCCACTTGGCGTAAAAAGATATGTCCATCTAATTTACTCCCTCGAAGGGCAAAAAAGAGCTCTCCCGGTTTTACCTCTCTACTATCTATTGCGTATCCTGAAACTGATAATGTCATGCGCTTACTAAAATAATCGGCCTCCAAGAGGAGGCTGCCAACAATTTTCTTTTTGTGACAGTTCCCTACTTGCAGCATTATCTTTTTTTGTCGCATAATATGCCACATTTTCGGTGGTATAGCCAAGCGGTAAGGCAGGAGCCTGCAAAGCTCCCATCCTCAGTTCAAATCTGAGTGCCACCTAATAGACCTCTTGCGTAACCAAGGCTTCGTCGCTTTTGGGGATTATTTTGGCCGATTTTTGCTTCTTTTGCAGGGGTAGTATACGAAATGTAATACAACCCCTACGAAAAGAAGCAAAACTCGGCTCAAAAGAACCCAAAAATCGACAGAAGCTTGGTTACGCAAGAGGTCTAACGTTCTATTTGTCCCATGCAAGCTGACGGATATCCATGTTATATATACTTGCGACGCCCATAGGTAATTTGGGAGATATCACCCTCCGCGCTTTGGAAACTCTCCGAAGCTGTGACTATATCCTATGCGAGGATACGAGACGCTGTAAAATCTTGCTCGATCATTACCGGATCCAAAAACCTCTGATTAGCTTTCATACTTTCAATGAAAAAAAGAGGGAGGAAAAAGTTTTACAAGACTTACAAGAAGGGAAAAAAATCGCCCTCACCTCCGATGCCGGAACCCCCACCATCTCCGACCCGGGGGAAAAGCTAGTTCAAAAAGCCCTCGATTTAGGATTACAAGTAACTGCTTTGCCCGGCCCCTGTAGCTATATACAAGCTCTAGTCCTTTCGGGATTAAATAAAGAGAGATTTCAATGCTGCGGCTTTCTCCCTGTAAAAAAGAGACAACAAGCTCTGAAAAAAGCCCTTTTTTTTCAAGGAATCTCTATCTTCCTCCTTCCGGCTAGGGACCTGATAGAAGTCCTTAAAGAGATGCCCACTACAAAAATTGCCGTCATGAGAGAGCTTACTAAAATTCATGAGGAACGAAAGGTAGGATCGGGCAAAGAACTACTCTCCTACTATCAAGCCCATCCTCCCAAAGGGGAAATTGTCCTGCTTATAGAGGGGGGGAAGAAAGAAGAGTTGCCTCTCTATCTCCTCATACCTTTACTGCAAGAAGAATATGGCTTATCGCAAAAAGAGGCGATTAAGCTAGGGGCAAAATTGTTACGCACAGCAAAGTCTTCTATCTATCGGGATGTAAATAAGAATGTTAAAATTCAGTAGCTCTGATTTTAAATACGGCTGTGTTGAAAAATTCCTTCAGTCTTTAGCTGATATTGCCACCTTTTTTTTATACCAAGGGACTGTTGAAATCTTTAGCTTTTTCGTTAAAATTTGAGCCTTGCTTTAGCCGGTTTGATTTTTTTGAAAGTTCCATATCCTACTAAGGTATAGGCACTTTTAAAAAGATCAAATCGGGGGAAGCAAGGGTAAAATTTTAACCAAACTGGAGACCTCAACAGTTCCAAAAAGGAGAAAAAGCGCATGTACAAAAAAAACTATTGTTTTTTCACCCCTTCTCTACTAAAATCAATGCCATTTGCCGACCAATTACCCGGATCAGCGGATAGTTGTGAATCGACTTAATTGACTAATAAACAACCTATATTTAAGGAGAAATAATGAGTGGAATTGGACCCTTTCAACCTGTAGGAAATCATGTATATGACAGCGCAGGTAATCGCATACGCGGCGTCTGGAGTCAAGAACATTGTCAAAATGATTTAAACAATCAATTACTAAGAAGACAGCTAAACGTAACAAACCAAAATGCATTAGAGGTAATACAGAGCCTAATGGACAGATGGCATACCACAAGAAAAAGAGTGCAAGATGTCATTGCAATCGAAGCAAATAGAAAGCATGAATGGCTATCCGATCAAACCGGAACATGGGAGACCACTTTTTACCGTCAGATTGCCCAAGCGGCGGCACTTGGGATCATTGACGACGATACAGCTACACAATTTCATGCATTACGAATCCTTGACAATACAGTGAAACATGAGGCAAAACCACCACGAAGATCTCATGAGCCTCGTAGTGGGCGTCGCGGGGATTGCTGAAAAATTCTCTAGAGAGATCTGCTAGCTCTATTTTAGGAAGCTCATCATTTTCTCTCACCCTAATCTATCGTTCTTGAAAAAAAAGGGAAAAATAGAAAATAATTCAAAACCTTGAAATAAGGAGCCAACTATGTCCACACAACCAAAAGAAATTATTTTTGAAGAAAATGCCAGGGGAAAATTAAAAAAGGGGATCGATACCTTAGCAGATGTAGTGGCCATCACCCTCGGGCCAAAGGGGAGAAATGTGGGGTTGCAATCTCCTTGGGGCCCTCCTAAAATCACCAATGACGGCAAAAGTATTATCGATGGTATCGAACTTAAGGATACTTTTTCCAATATAGGCATTCAACTTGCCAAAGAGATGGCAAATAAAATTAAAGAAGAATCGGGAGATGGCTCTACTACCGGCATTTTGCTCCTCCGCTCTTTGGTCCAAAATGGGATGAAAAACATCACATCGGGAACCAGCCCCATCTTGCTCAAAAAAGGGATGGACAAGGCTCTAGAAAAGCTTTTGAAAGAGCTAGATAAAATGGCCTGTCCCATCCAAGAAGACAAAGAGATTCAAAATACGGCCACTGTCTCAGCCTCAGGAAATGAGGAAGTAGGTGCCGTAATTTGTGAAGGGCTCAAAAAAGTAGGGAAAAATGGGGTGATCCTGATCGAAGAAGGGAAGAAGACGGAAACCTTACTAGAGATCGTTGAAGGGATGCAGTTAGATCGTGGCTATATCAGCCCCTACTTTGCAACCAATGCAGAGACATTACAAACTGAGATGCTCCATCCCCTTATCTTGATAACCGATAAAAAAATCTCCGGCATCCAGGAAATCCTCCCCATCCTACAAGAGATAGCTACTACAGGAAAAGAGCTATGCATACTTGCCGAGGATATCGAAGGAGACGCCCTTTCCACTCTCGTTGTCAACAAGCTAAAAGGGACCCTCAAAGTTTCTGCTATAAAAGCCCCGGGTTTTGGCGACAACAGAAAATCTCTACTTGAAGATATTGCCACACTTACGGGAGCAGCGGTCCTTACTGAAGAGACAGGGATAAATCTAAGAGAAGCTACAATCGACCTTTTAGGGAGCGCCGAAAAAATTATTTTAACCAAAGATCAAACGACCATCATTCAAGGAAAAGGGAATAAGCAAGAGATTTATGATAGAGTCCTACAAATAAAAGAAGAGATGAAGCAAGCTACCGGTTCCTATGACAAAGAAAAGCTCCAAGAAAGGCTAGCTAAACTCCAAGGAGGAGTTGCCGTAATCCGGGTAGGGGCCCAAACCGAACCGGAGATGAAACAAAAAAAACAGCTCTTTCAAGATAGTTTACACTCTACCAAAGCAGCCCTAGAGCAAGGGATAGTCCCCGGAGGGGGTATCGCCCTTTTACGCGCAGCACATACACTTGGAAAACTAAAACTAGAAAAAGAAGAAGCAGTAGGGGCCGATATCCTTTTACAAGCTTGCTATGCCCCTTTTAAACAAATCGTTGCCAATGCCGGACAAGATAGCTCGCTACTTCTCGATAAAATCCTTTCCTCTAAAAAGGGGGCAATTGGGTTTAATGTTATGACAGAAACTATAGAAGACCTTTTAGTCGCAGGAGTTGTCGATGCCACAAAAGTGGTAAAAAATAGCCTTTTGCATGCAGTGTCGATGGCAGGGCTAGTCCTTCTATCGGAAGCTCTCATTGTCAATGCCAAAGAAGAAGAGAATTGAAAAAAATAGGGATTATAGCTGCCGCAGGGTTAGGAGATGCTTTGACCCTGTTGATAGCTGCCCACCGGTATCATCTTGCTAGCTATGCAGTTACCCTATTTTCAACCCCGTTAGCCTCTTTTTCTTTGTGGCTACCTTCGATTCTCCTTAAAAATCACCCCTCTTCCGTCGACGAGCTACTAGAGTTCGATACTCTCCTTTTACAATATGACAATACCCAAAGGTCCAAAGAGATCTTCTCTTTACGAAAAAGGGGAAAAGATCTCCTCCTCTTTTATAACCGCTATACGTCGGGGAAACACCCCCCCCTCCTTTTAGGGAACGACTTTCCCTTCGATGAGACAAAACCGATGGCTGACAATGTAGCCATCTCTATCCAGTCGCTCCTCCACCTTCCTGCTCCTTCAAAAGAAACCGGATTAACCCCTCCACAAGGGCTAGTTTTCAAAAAATATCCTAACCGGGTTGTTTTACATCCCACGAGCTCTTCTCAAGAAAAAAACTGGAAGCCAAAACGGTTTCTATCTCTTGCCAGAAAGCTCTTTTTTTTGCACAAACATCCTGTCTTTGCCCTCCACCCGGAAGAAAGGGTTAACTGGCTCTTCCTTCAAGATCACGGATTTTCAATCCCCGTCCTTCCCACCGTCTCCGATCTTGCTGCACTCATCTATGAGTCCGGCTATTTTATCGGTGGCGATTCTGGTCCGGGACATCTAGCCTCCTTACTCGGCCTACCACAGTTGACCATCGCTTCAGGAGAAAAAAATTTACAACATTGGCAGCCGGGATGGAGGAAAAGTTATCTGATAACCCCCCCATCTTGGATTCCTAAACGCCTTAAAATAAGGAGGCGTCACTGGCAATCTTTTATCTCTGCCAAAAGGGTAGTAAAAACTTTTGCTAAGATAATGAACGCTACGCTAGAATAACCCATAGAGGTGCCGATGAAACGCTTACCCCTTCATAGGAAGAAGTTCAATAGGCAAATAGAACACTCTGCCCATAGGGAAGAAGGGGAGGAAAAGGTTTTTGATGAGGCTTTTCGAAAATCCCCCTCTATACAAGCGGCTAAAAAGAAAAAAAAACAAGTCCAAAGGCAAGAAAAATGGAATCGAATCTGCCTCCCCAAAGATTCCGAAGAAAAAAATCTCTTACACAAACACAGGACCCCTCAAACACGAGATAGACCCCATAACCCATCTCCCGCTGATAAAAAACATACACCACCTTCAAGATTTTGAAAATTGCCCACCTATCGGATCTGCATTTTGCTAAAATTACCTATTCGCCGCTGCAATTCTTATCTAAACGGTGGGTCGGAAATGCCAACCTCATCTTGTTTCGGAGAAAACAACACCAAACCGCTCTATTAGCCCCCTTGCCATCCCTTTTTGAAAAACTTAAAGTCAATGTAATCCTCATTACCGGCGACCTTTCTACTACGGGTAGGGACATCGAGTTTGAAGAGGGAGAAGAATTTCTTAACTCACTAAAAATAAACAAAATAGTAATCCCCGGCAACCATGATCATTACACGAAACGAGGCTACCGAAAAAAGCTCTTTTACCAATTTTTTTCTAATACCCCCCTTTACCCTCCTACTACCTCTTTGGAAAAGCTGACTCTGCAGGAGGATAAGATCGAACTCCGCCCTTTGAATGATACCTGGTGGTACCTAGCTATCGATACGGCGATTCCGACGAGTCTGGTTTCATCGAGAGGGTTATTTTCAAAAGATTTAGAAAAGGATTTGCAAAAGGTACTAAAAAATCTTCCTAAAGGGAAAAAGGTCCTTTTTTTAAACCATTTCCCCTTTTTTCCTTTCGACAGGTCCAAAAACATCTTACAGCGGGGGATGGCCCTCCATAATCTTTTAAAAAATTACCCGCAGGTGGTTTTCTACTTGCATGGCCATACTCACCGCCACTGTATCGCAGACTTAAGAGAGGCCAACCTTCCTATTATCCTCGATAGCGGAAGCGTTAGTCTAAAAAGTAGAGGATCTTTTAATCTACTGGAATTAAAAGAAAAATCCACTTGTTTATCGGTATATCATTATCAAGGAGAAAAATGGGAAAAGAAAAGGGAGAAGAAGTTTTAAAACTTTGGTATAATTCCGGCCTCCGTTTTCACTGCACTAGCTGTGGCAAATGTTGTACCGGAGCCCCCGGTTTCGTCTGGTTAGAAGATGCCGATATAAAAAAACTCTCTTGCCACCTGTCTCTTTCTGAAGAGGAGTTTTTACATAAGTATACTCGGAAAGTAGGAGAGAAAATTACCTTATTGGAAGATCGAAAAACCTACGACTGTATTTTTTTACAGGGAAAACAGTGTTCGGTTTATGAGGCACGCCCCCAACAATGTAGGGCCTTTCCTTTCTGGCTTTCTAATTTGAAGAAAAAAACTGATTGGCTTCAGGCAAAACAAATGTGTGAAGGAATCGACCATGCCGATGCCCCCTTAATTCCCCTTTCCGAGATCCTAAAAAAATTGCACCTCGATGAATAATTTCGGAACTGGGGGGATCAGGGCTATCATGGGGCCAAACCCTGACCAGCTCAACGTCGAAACTATAGGAAAAATAGGGCAGGGTCTTGCAAACTACCTCAAAAAATATAAAAAACCAACCGTCGTTATCGGCTATGACTGCAGACACAACTCTCCTATCTTTGCAGCTACCATCGCTAGGGTCCTGGCGGGCAATGGAATAGAAGTTCGGATCTTCAACGAGAGAAGGCCTACCCCCCTTTTATCCTTTGCCTGTCGCCACTATAAAACCAAGGCAGCGGTAATGGTCACGGCTTCTCATAATCCTCGTGAATATAACGGTATAAAAATCTATGGGCCAACAGGGGGTCAGGTCACTACAGAAGATAAAAAAATTTCCCTAGAAATAGCAAACGTAAAAAAAATAGAGATAGCTCCTTTAGACCATTTGCTTATTTCTTGGATAACAAACGAACTAGATCCCCTCTATATCGCTGCAACAAAGACCCTTATCCAACACCCCGAACTTCCTAGAAACTTACGCATTCTCTATTCCAATCTACATGGGACGGGGATTACCCTCCTCCCTTTTTGCCTTCAAGCCTGGGGGTTTTCGCCTATTTTTTTTGTAGAAAAACAAAAAAAGATGGACGGCTCTTTCCCCTATGCCCCTCTCCCTAACCCCGAAGAGCCTTCTGCCCTCGTTTTAGGAACACAAAAGCTATTAAAGGAAAAGATGGACCTTTTCTTAGCTACCGACCCCGATGCCGATAGGGTAGGGGTCGTAATAAGGCATAAAGGAAAAGCTATCCATTTAAACGGCAACCAAGTGGGGGCCCTTCTCTTGCACTATCTCCTTCACTTAGGCAAAAAGGTTCCACCCTCTGCTACTTGTATAAAAACTTTAGTCACAACCGACCTATTAGAGGAGATAGCCAAAGGCTACCCTTTTTTTACCGTCTTTACCGGCTTTAAACACATCGCAAAAAAAATGGGGAGTTGCGACTTTTTTTTTGGGGCTGAAGAGTCATGCGGCTATCTCGCCGGCAGATTTGTGCAGGATAAAGACGGGATAAGCGCCTCTTGTCTCATTGCAGAGATGGCCCTATATGCTAAGACCCATAATAAAACGCTGTATGACCTTTTACTATCTCTTTATAAACAACATGGAGTATTTCGAGAAAAGTTGGTCACCCTCCCTGTATCTAACCACCCTTTTAGAGATCATTTTCCAAAGAATATCGCCGGGAAAAAAGTAGTAGCTTCAGAAGATTTTCTCCCCCAAACCGATCTTCTTCGGCTCACTTTAGAAAATGGATCAAAAATAGTAATAAGACCTTCAGGAACTGAGGCTAAAATGAAAGTCTACCTCTCCGCTAAAAAAAAATATTCTCCTTTTGCTATAAAAGAATTAGATCGCCACCTGGACTCGCTGCAAAAAGCGGTGGAAAAGCTATGTTGCGCCATCTCCCGTTAAAAAATTTTTTCAACTTTTATTTTGAGTAGATTTTAGTAGGCAACCGTTCTGGATATTTGATGCGTATATGGCGGGCTAAGACAAGGGTTTTGATAAGGACTCCTTTCACAATGCCTAGCTCTTCAAAAGTGAGGTCGCTCTCTTCAAATTGCTTATCGTCTTCCCTTTCTTTGACCATCCGATGTACCAGCTCTGTTAACACCTCTTCATCGACATTTTCTAGCGATCGTGAAGCTGCCTCTACCGTATCTGCAATCATGATAATCGTAGATTCTTTGCTATGGGGTTTCGGGCCGGGATAACGAAACTTTTCTTCCTCTACTGCTTTAAGATCTCCACCACGCAGGTCTAGCTCTTTACGGTAGAAAAAATAGGCAAGAGTCGTCCCATGATGCTGCTGAATGATATCGATAAAGGATTCCGGCAAATGGTATTTTCTAGCTAACTCCACCCCATCTTTTACATGAGCGATGATCACCTCTGCCGATTCGGCAGGAGAGAGGAGGCCGTGGATATCGATTCCACTTTGTTGATTTTCGGTAAAAAAAAGGGGGTTATTCAGCTTTCCGATATCGTGATATAAAGTGGCTGCTCTGCAGAAAAGTCCATCGGCATGGATTGCATTTGCCATAGATTCGGCAAGAGACCCTAATAACAACGAGTGCTGGTAGGTACCCGGTATCTCTAAAGTCATCCGTCTTAACAGTTCGCTATTGGGATCCATCAACTCCATGAGCGACATCTCTGTCATCATTTTAAAAGAGGTTTCCAAAACAGGTAAAAGACCTACCACAAGGATAGCGATGGCCATCATAAAGACCAGCTCTATCACTAGATCATGAGCTAAAGTAAAATTCCAAAAGCTGTTGGCAGAAAAACTAAAAGCAAAAAGAAGAGGTAGGATACTTAAGTATACCTTTCCACAGACCCAAAAAATCTCTTTCCTCTTGCTTAAGCTTTGGGTAGATAAGATCACAACGATAGCCGCAATAATGTTCAGGACTAAAAAACGTAAATGTTCTACAGCTAGCGCTGCCGATAGAATAATAGCTAAAAAAGCCGAGGTATATAGAGATACCCTACTTCCAAGTAAGATGCAGGTGAGAAGAGTCGCAAATGGGATGATGAGAGGGTAGTGGAGAGATTCCATAAGCTTAGCATTATTGCGAAGCAATATCCATTCGACTATTTTAGCAAAAATAAAGGTGGCGATCACGATAGAGACGAGTAAAGACAGTTTTTGTAAGGATTGTATAATTTCCGGTTGATTGACCTTAAAATAAAGGGCGCTAAATATTAAGATGATCGCCGCAATAATAAGGCTAGAGACAATAGGCAGGGGTTCCCATAGTTTTCGGATCTCGTTAAGCTCTTTTTTCATAGCCGTTAACATTGCCAGATGCCTTCCGGTAACCCTCTCTCCTTGATCGATAATCCTCGTCCCCGCTTTGACTTTGGTATATTTTACCGGGACACTTTCTCCTACCCAATTATAGATCTGTCTTTTGGTAGGGAAATCTTCTAAAATCTTCCACCTTTTTTTTTTCAAAAAACGAGACGACGTAATCTAAAGGAAGCTCTCGATAATTTCCTTCCTCCCAGAAGATCTCTTTTATAGCATTCCAAACATTGTTTGGCAGAGTGATGAGCTCATCTAATAAAGGGGGGCTATAGACCAAATAATACAGGGTAGATAGCCCATGCTCTTTCATCTTTTGCAACGTTTTAGCGTCAGAAAAACGGATATTGACTAAAAGATCTTCAAAACTGTCTGCAATTTTATACAGCTCGTCAAAAGTAAGAGAGTTCTCTTTTTTCCACTCTTGCTGTTGGATAAGATAATTTTCAAATTCAAAGCGGGCGTCACGAATTTCCCTTTCGTCGATTTTACATATCTCCCCCACATCTCTTTGCGACTCTTGTTTGAGAATAATGGTCGCTTCCTCATCGGGAAATTCGAAATCTACCTGGCTCACTATAAAACGGGGGGCGTTGGTATTGACTTCCAATACTTCTATAGAAGCTTCTCTAAAATGTAAAAATGCTGCCAGAGCCAAAAGACAGACTAGGCCTACTAACAGCCGCCATACTAATCCATCCTTTCCCATCCGAGCAGCCCTGGGAAAGCGCTCCTTAGGATCTTGAGTCATATCCACAAATTAACCCAAAAGTAGAGAATATGACAAGATTAGCCCTAGGGACTCTTTCGAAAAACCTGAAATTATAGCCTCAAAGCGGGGAATGCGAATGGTCTCAATTTTACATTAAATAGCTTCTAGATTAGATTTTATTCTATGCAAAAAAGCTATCAAGCCATCTCTCGTAAATACCGCCCCCAAAAATTTTCTGAAATCATCGGACAAAATGCCATTGTGACCACCTTGCAAAATGCATTGAAACGAAATAGCGCCGCCCATGCTTATCTGTTCTCAGGAACACGAGGAACCGGAAAAACTACTTTAGCCAGGATATTTGCTAAAGCTCTTAACTGCAGCAATTTAAAAGATTTCGAACCCTGTGATGCTTGCCCCTCTTGCCAAGAGATCCTATCAGGCCTTTCCCTAGACGTATTGGAGATTGACGGCGCTTCGAATCGGGGGATCGACGATATCCGAAAAATAAATGAAACCGCCGGCTACTCCCCTCTACATGGAAAGTATAAAATCTATATTATTGATGAAGTCCATATGCTCACAAAAGAGGCTTTCAACGCCCTTTTAAAAACTTTAGAAGAGCCCCCTGCTACGGTAAAATTTTTCTTGGCAACTACAGAGCCTCATAAGCTCCCTGCGACGATTATCAGTAGGTGCCAGTCATTTTCCCTCCTCCGTCTGCCTGAGGACCTCATCTCTGAGAAGCTACACAAGATCCTCTCCGAACTTAAAAAAAGTAGTGACGAGGAGGCTATCCGGCTTTTGGCCTCCTTTGCCGACGGAAGTCTCCGCGACGCCGAATCGCTTTTAGATCAGGTCCTTTGTTTTGGCGGCGACTCTATCACCATAGATGTCGTCACCTCTCTTTTAGGCCTCCTTCCTAAAGAATTATTTTTCGAATTAGACGAAGCCTTTAAGAAAGAAGATGAGTCTTTTGCTTTCCGGCTTGCCGAAAAAATTTATATGGCAGGAAAAGATTTTGCCTACTTCCTAGAACAGCTGACATTACATTTTCGAAACATCTTGATGGCTAAGATATTCTTAAAACCCACCACCTCTCCCTATACCGAAGAGCAGTGTGTACATATTTTAGATCTCATCTTAGACAACAGAGAAAAAATTCTCCATAGCCCATTTAGAAGGATCGATTTAGAAATCCTCCTCCTCTCTATTTTAAAAAGTAAAAGGAGGGTCCCTTTAGAGATCGTAATAGAAAGGCTTCTCGAGTTAGAGAAAAAAAGTATCTTTTCGCCGCCTCCTCTACCTGTAGCAAAAGAGGAGGTGGTCCTTACCCCCATACCCTTTACGCTAAAGCCTACAGCCTCTCCTACTCCTACTGCATCCCCATTTTCTGCAAAAACTAAGGTCCATTACGACACCCTCCTTCGCTTTGCTACTGTAGAATTAGAAGGTTCTTTACAAAAACATCAAGATGTATACAAATAATTATGTAGCTCTTGAAAAGAGGTAAAACTAAGGGCCTTTTTGGCCTTTTTTTCCGCCTCTTCTAGTTTGAGATGCCGTAAAGTATGTTTCACAATAGCTAAATGCCGAGGGGCCACTGAGAATTTTCTAACGCCAAGTCCTAACAAGATGGGAAGAAAGGAGGTATCGGCAGCAGATTCTCCACAGATCAAAAGCTCTTTTTTCCTTATACCGGCTACGTGGATAATCTGCTGCAAAAGATAGAGGATGCTCGGATGGGCAGGAGAATAAAGAAAGCTGACAGCAGGGTTCGAACGGTCAGAAGCTAAAACATACTGGATCAAGTCGTTGGTTCCAATGGAAAGGAAGTCAGAAACTTCGGCGATAGGATCCGATAATATTGCACTGGAAGGGACTTCAATCATACATCCTAAAGGGATCTTATCCCCTTTTAAATTTTTTAGAATTTTCCTAGTTTCGACCACCTCCGAAAGATCGGTAATCATAGGAAGGAGAATCCGGATATCCCCAAATTGAGAGGCCCGGATAAGAGCTTTTAGCTGCCTTTCAAAAAGTTCGCGGTGTTTCAATAAAAAACGGATCGCCCTACACCCCAGTGCCGGGTTATGCTCTAAAGGCATCCGGGCATAAAAAAGATCGCCCCTTTTATCCGCGCCTATATCAAAAACGCGGATAACTACCGGCTTTCCCTTCATCTTCAGCAAGATCTTTTTGTAGATCTCAAATTGCTCCTCTTCAGAAGGAAAGCCCTTTTTCTCGAGAAAAAGATATTCGGAACGGAAAAGACCGATACCGGCAGCTTCCTGATCTAAGAGAAGGTCGATATCTTCTAAATTTTCAATATTGCCAAAAAGCTCTATGGGGACTTTATCCAAAGTCTGAGCAGGCAGGTGCCTTTCTTTAGAAATTTTTATGGAAAAGTTCTCATCGCTCAAGCTACGTAAAATATAAGTTTTTAACGTCTTAGCAGTAGGATTAATAATGACCAAACCATTCGTCCCATCGAGAATGATCTCTTTTTTCGACAACCTCTTTAAAGTAGCAATATCAATCCCACCAATATAAGGGAGCCCCTTAGCCCTTGCAATAATCGCCGCATGAGAAGTGTTTCCCCCCGATTCGGTAACAATTCCTAACACACAGGAAGAATCAATTGCAGCAACGATAGAGGGGATCATCTCATAAGCTATTAATAAAGAGTTTTTCGGAAAGTTTGGAAGAGAATATCTCTTTTTCGAAGAGAGGTGGCCTAAAATTCTTTTAGAGACATCGGTGATATCCTTAACCCTCTCTTGAAAAAAGGTATCGGAAAAACAGATGAATTTATCTTGAAACTCTGAGATCGTCTTACAAAAAACCGTCTCCGGTTTTTTGTTTTCTTGCCGGATTTTTTCTTCCATTTCGACCGTCATCACCGGATCTTTGAGCATCTCCAGATGGGTATCTAAAATCTGAGCCACTTCTAATCCTGCATTTTCTTTAAGAAGGTTTTTTTGTAGCTCTTCTACCTCTTGCCTACTGCGCTGCAGGGCCTCACGGTACCGGATAATCTCCTTTTCTACCTGCGTGGGGGCTATGGTCTCTTCTACCGGAAGCTTTTCCCCAAAAAAGAGGTAGTAAGGGAGTCCGATCGTGATCCCGTTACTTATCGAAAGTCCTTTTAAAACCACTTCTTTTTTCATAAGACTTTCTCATCAAAACGATTTTCAAAAATATGGACCAGTTCTTGAAGTACCAAAAGGGCATCTTCCCCTTCGATAGTAACTTTCAAAGAACAATTTTTTCGAACGGCTAGCATAAGTAGGCTCATAATACTCCTAGCATTCACCGTCTCTTTTTTGTAAGTAAAAGTGACCGATGAACGATAGCTTTGTAGCATTTTCACAATAACCGTAGCAGGCCGTGTATGCAGTCCTAAATCATTTTTCACTTTAAGCGTATGAATGCATCTCATCTTTTTTTCTGGATTTACGGGCCATCACTTCGAGCAGTTTAGCATTGAATTCTTTAGCCGAATGATAGCCCATCTTTTTTAAACGGTGGTTTAAAGCGATAGTTTCTATCAGAAGGACAACATCCCTTCCCGGCTTTACCGGAAGGATATTGTGGGGGAGGCTGACCCCTAAAATATCTATATATTTCTCCTCCAACCCCACTCGATCGTAAAAATGTTTGTCATCCCACTCTTCTAGCTGAATCACTAGATCTAACCCTTTATCGTGACGAACACAGATAGCTCCATAAAGATGGGCTACATTGATAATCCCAATACCCCTGATCTCCATTAAATGGCGGGTAAGCTCAGGTCCCGAGCCGATCAAATAAGCCCCTTCCCTTTTTTTGATCATCACTACATCATCTGAAATCAGCCGATGCCCTCGCTCCAACAGGCCCAAGGCCGCTTCACTCTTGCCCACCGAAGATTCTCCCTGAATAAGGATCCCTACTCCAAAAACTTCCAGCAAAGTCCCATGTAACGTAATCGATGGAGCAAATTCTTCAGTAAGGATAAGGGTAATCTTCGTCACTAGCGTGGTAGCAGAAAGCTTCGAACGGAAAAGGGGGATATGGAGCTCTTCGCAAAGATTGATAATGGCATTAGATGGTCGATACCCCCTTGCGATAATTACCGCAGGAGTTACTTTTGTGATCACTTTCTTAAGTCGCTGTAGCCGCTCTTTTTCCTCCAGCTCTTGGATATAGGCAAGCTCTACCTTTCCAAAAACCAAAATCCTAGCAGTTGCAATGCTTTTCTTATACCCGGCAAGGGCTAGGCCGGGGCGGTGAACCTCAGGCATTTTGATCTTCTGCTCCATTTGACTGAAAGCATTCACATTATGAAGATCCAGACTCTTCCCATGTTGGTCAAAAAGTTGTTTCACTAGATACATTCAATACCCTCTAAATAGAAGACCAGCCACTGTAAAAAAGTCGTGAAAGCCATTGTTTCATGTAAATTGGGCAAAGTATAACGAGAAATGGTAAAATCTTGCGATGAAAAATAGACATTTCCCATCTCACTAGTCGGATACCACTCGGTATAAAAACACTGGTAGGAGTGTCTGCCGAAACTTTCATAAAAAGGGATCAAAGCAGCAGGATCTATCTCTTTCCCGTCACAAAAAACCGCTCCTTCCCCTTCATAGATAACAGCTTGCATACTTTCTTTAGCAAGAGGGATATCCTGTAATGAAAGCATTCCCGTATCAGAGGTTTTAGCAAATCCATTATGAATACGTAAAAAAGCAAAGTAATCTCTAGGGAGTAAATTGGTAAAAGACTGTTGAAAAAAATGGATATCTTCATGAGTACAAGGGATCTTACCTCGAAAAAAGACCGACCCTTCTTTTAAGCTATATACAATTTCTGCCAAATAAGGATTTCCTATTTTTTCTTGGAATAAAAAGACGCCAATGTCTTCTAAACGATCAAAAAAAGAGGCAATATTGCTATGGGCCTGCGGAATAAAAGGGAGGGTTTTCAGCCAAAAATCTTTTGTAAATTCGATCCGATCTTGTGTGGAGAGTAGGGAGAGTTCGAACCATCCCTTGATGAGGCAAGGAGCCCTTTTCTTCGCCTCCTCCCACGTCAGCTTGCCCTCTGTGAGGAGAAGAATATCGTGTAAACCACGTGTTTTTTTATAATAATCCCAAACTTGAGAATTCATCTAGAATCAACAGTGTAAAAGAAATAAAAAAAATAGTACAAAGTTTTTATACTGCAATAACCTGGAAAATCAGGGATATGTTAAGAAAACGAGATGTATGTAATCCGGCTGATGATGATATCGAATTCGTTACATTGGAGGGACTGTTGAAATCTCCCATTTGGTTAAAATTTTACCCTTGCTTCCCCAGATTTGATCTTTTTAAAAGTGCCTATACCTTAGTAGGATATGTCACTTTCAAAAAAATCAAATCGGCTTTGCAAGGCTCAAATTTTAACGAAAAAGCGGAGATGGCAACAGTCCTTTGGAATAAGAGGAACGATACAGATAGGTTTTCACAAAAATGGAAAGCTACCGATGTCAAGAATCGATTCTTCAGGTAATTTCAGTATTGGGTAATTTTATGGCTTATGCTCGTGTCGTCATCGTTGGAGGAGGATTTGGCGGTCTCAATGCCTCCAAAGTACTGGGAAATAAAAAAATCGAAGTGTGGGTAGTGGATAAAACCAACCACCATCTCTTCCAACCCCTTTTGTATCAAGTAGCTAGTGCTGCTCTTTCTCCTGCGGATATCGCCCTTCCCATTCGAGAAATTTTAAATGATTATGAAAATATTACCGTGATTATGGGAAATGTCACCGCCATTAACAAAACTGAAAAATATATCACCCTTGCCAATGGAGAAATGGGACGATTTGACTATCTTATCTTAGCGCCGGGAGCCAGACATTCCTATTTTGGAAAAGATAGCTGGGAACCCTTTGCTCCGGGGCTTAAAACCCTTCCTGATGCCCTCAACCTTCGCGAGAAAATTTTGATCTCCTTTGAAAAGGCAGAAAGGTGTGACAGCTTTATGGAAGCCAGAAAATATTTAAACTTTGTTATCATTGGAGGGGGGCCTACCGGGGTTGAGCTTGCAGGTTCTATTGCTGAAATTGCCTATGAGACGATGTTAAAAGATTTTCGGAGAATTGACACCAAACATACCAAAATCTATCTCGTAGAAGGCTCCCCCCATATTCTCCCCTCATATCCTGAAAAATTAAGTTTTCGGGCCCAAAAATACCTGGAAAAATTCGGGGTGATTGTCCTCACCGGAAAAAAAGTAACCAACGTCACCCAAGAAGGGGTCCATATTGAAAATACTTTCATCGACACAAAGAATATCATCTGGGCAGCCGGCAATCAGGCGGCCCCTTTACTTAAAACGCTTGAAGTGCCCCTCGATAGACAGGGGCGGGTGATCGTCGAGGGAGATCTTTCGATTACCGGATATCCCGATATTTTCGTCATAGGAGATGCCGCAGCCGCAGCCGATAAAACAGGGAAAATGCTGCCGGGCCTTGCCCCTGTCGCCATACAGCAGGGAAGATATGTAGCCCGTCTTATCCTCAAAAACCTCCCTAAAGAAAAAAGGCTTCCTTTTAAGTACGTGGATAAAGGGATGATGGCTACCATAGGAAAAAGTAAAGCTATCGGGATGTTCGGCAAAGTGCAGTTTTATGGATTTTTTGCTTGGCTTGCCTGGTCTTTTGTGCATATTCTATATCTTATTGGTTTTCGAAATAAGCTATTTGTTCTCTCCCATTGGCTCTTTTCTTACTATTCGAGTCAGCGAGGCTCTCGGCTTATCTATCGGAGCCTGAGTATTGATGAAGACCTTCCAAATCCTTATAAACACTGAATTTTGGCTCAAAAATAGCGCCGTCTATTATGCTATCTTTTTTAGCTTAGGTATTGCCGACTACCTTTCCTTCCATCCCCTTTACGCTTTACCCCCACTTTTTTTTACCTTCCTGTTATTTTCCCCTGAATATCGAACCCTTTTCTTTTTTCGCCTCTTAGCAGGCCTTCTCCTTATGGCTACTGCCTATTTCTATACCCTACTCCTTTCCCCTCCTTTGGTAGAAAAGGGGTATTTTGAAGGAGTCTTCTCCATACACAGTGTTGCGCCTTATACCACTTCTTTCAAAAAGGGGTGGATCTATAAGGGAAGGTTAGAAGGACTTCCCTGTAGCGTTACCTTTTTTGGTCCTCAACAAAAAAGGTACCCGGCAGATCACCACTATTTTCTGCAAGGAACCCTTT
Organism: Chlamydiota bacterium; assembly: GCA_027366035.1. Taxonomy (GTDB): domain Bacteria; phylum Chlamydiota; class Chlamydiia; order Chlamydiales; family SM23-39; genus DAHXLK01. The sequence goes on along the minus strand of DAHXLK010000039.1, from coordinate 5,308 downwards.
CTTCTACCGGCAATTATTATAGGCTAAAACCTACCGCCCCTTGGATCCCCCTTACAAAGACCTATGGCATCGCAGAAAAGCGCTTTTTAATAAAAGAGAAGGTGAGGAAATTTTTTACCAAACATCTTACCCATCCTGAACTTTTATCGACCTTGATCACAGGAGATACCGTTAGCCGGAAACTCTCTTTTGATTTTGCAAGGTTAGGGCTCAACCACCTTTTAGCTATCTCAGGCTTCCATTTTACTTTTCTTACCACTTTTTTAGCAGCTTTGCTTCGCCCCTTCCTCCCTAGAAAAGCCCTATTATGGACCCTCCTTATCGCTACCAATCTTTACCTCTTTTTTTTGGGAGCCACCCCTTCTATCCAAAGAGCGTGGATTATCATACAACTTTTTTTCATAGGTAAGCTTTTAGGAAGGCGTTCGTTTCATTTTCAGTTGTTAGGGATAGCCATGCTTATAGAGATGGTCCTCTCTCCTTATGTCGTCATTAACATTGGTTTTCAATTAAGTTTTCTAAGCTGTTTTGGCATCCTTTTTTTCTACTACCCCATTTCTCGTTTCCTACACTTTTTCTTTAAAAAAAGACCCTATTATGAAACAAAAAAATTCTCTTTATTAGAAAAACACATCTACCTCCTCGGCTCTTTTTTTAAAGAGAGTTTTGCCCTTATTCTATCGGTAAATGTCACCTTACTACCCCTCCTTTTCTTTCACTTCCACAAATTTCCTTGCCTAAGTCTTTTTTACAACCTCTTTATCCCCCTTTTTACCTCCTTAATTATGACCCTTACCTTACTAGCTAGCCTTTTCCCTTTCCTTTTTGCCTTCATAGACTATGCCAACTCTTATCTTCTCGCTCTAATCTGCTATCCTATCCATCTATTAGACTTTTCTCTTTATGCACAACCATCTTTTACCTTCCTCCTTCTCTATTTTTTCCTCCTTTTCCCTTTTGGCATTTGGCTATCTAAGCATCTTTTTGACAAAAAAGCTCCCCTTCTGTGACAATGCTTTTCCTTCTCCTGTGGCGACTGTAGCTCAGCTGGTTAGAGCATTGGATTGTGGATCCAAGTGTCGCGGGTTCGAGACCCGTCAGTCGCCCTTTTTTCTTTACTTTTGCATTCGATATTTTGCATCCTGCATTCTATGAACATTTTAGAAGCAATGCTTTTAGGTTGCATACAAGGGCTCACCGAATTTTTGCCTGTCAGCTCTTCAACCCATCTGCATATAGCGAAGTGGTTTTTGGGAGTAGAACACCCTGAGAGGTACCTTTTTTTTGACCTCATTTGTCATTTGGGAACTGCTTTTGCTGCTATACTTTTTTTCTATAAGGAAATTGTAGAAATTATAAATAGCCCTAAAATGATTTTACAGTTTTTTATCGCCCTTTTACCTTTAATTCCCTGCTACTTTCTCTTGAAACCCTTAAGAGAAGGGGGCCATCACCCGCTTTGGCTCTCTTTAATGTTTACCGGGATAATTCTTTTTATATCTACGTGGATGAAAGAAAAGCCCTTTAAAGGGAAATATAGGGATATGTTATTCATTGGTTTCATGCAAGGTATGGCATTAATTCCGGGTATTTCTAGAAGCGGTTCTACCATATCCGGAGCCCTTTTTCGAGGGTGGGAGGTGCAAAAAGCCATACGTTTTTCTTTTTTACTAGCGATTCCTGCCATTTTAGGAGGAGGAATAGTAGAAGTATTTGCAAAAAATAAACTGGCCATAGCTCTTCCGATTCACATTTATATCACCGGATTTCTCCTCTCCTTTCTGACAGGATTTTTAGGAATCAAGATGCTCTCCCTTTTTCTAGACAAAAAGAGGTTGCGTCCACTAGCCTTTTACTGTATGGGGGTTGGGCTATTCGTCTTAGCTCTTAAAATTCATGGGTAAAAGAAAAAAAAAGAAAGGGTTTCTCTATCATCCGGAAGCTAAAGGCATCTTACTGTATTCTTTAGCTATACTCTTTTTCATCTCCCTCATCAGCTTAGATCAAAACCATCCGCAAGACAACTATCTTGGAATCGTCGGTTATATGATCGCCTTTACCCTTACCTATCTGATGGGAATCACCTCTTATCTTGTGGTCGCTTATCTTTTATGGGCCGGAGGGAAATACTTTATGAAAGATACGAAGTTTCTTTTATCTAAAACTATCTACTTTCTCCTCTTGTTGACCTCTTTTTCTATCCTTCTCAACATTCTTGCTGAAAATTACCCACAAAAAGCAAAGATCATAGAAGAACGTCTCTATAGTGAAACTTTAGTACTTCCCTATCCAAAGACAGAGGTTGTCCACCGCTATAATTTAGGAGGAGTTCCTACCTATTATCTTTATAAAGACTTGCCCTTCTTTAACCTGCAAAAAATGCTCAGCAATTTCGGTGTTACCCTTTTTTTCTCCATTACTTCACTCTTTTCATTCCTCCTCCTTACTAGCATCGAATGTATCCCCAATATTAAGCGCCTTTTACGAATCACAAAAGTCCTTTTGCGGTTTTCCAAAAATTGCTTGGAACAATCCTTTAAGAAGAGGCCGCCAAAACCCGAACCTGCCATCCGAGTCAAAGAGAAAGAGATAGAGTCTGAGTTAGAAATGGTAAAGATCAATACGATCAAACCTAAAAAAATCCAAGAACCCTCCCTTTTGGCCTCTCTTACCGAAGCTATTGCTAAAACCTCTTCTAACTACCAGCTTCCCTCTCCTACCCTTCTCAATCCTCCAAAACAGCCTGACCACCCAACTTTAAAAAAGGATTTAGCCAAGCAGGCTAAAATTCTAGAAGAGACGTTAAAGAGTTTCGGTATCGAGGGAAAGGTGGTAGAGATTAATTGTGGTCCCACTATCACCTCCTTTGAGGTGCAGCCGCCGATTGGAGTAAAGGTACAGAGAATCAAAACGCTTGAAAATGATATCGCTTTAAACATGCAGGCAAAATCGATCCGAATTCTCGCTCCTATCCCCGGGAAGGCGGTGGTCGGAGTAGAAATCCCCTCCATCCACCCGCAAGAGGTGAGTTTTCAAGAGATGCTCCTTTACCAGCAAAAGGGGAAGAAGTTCCAAATCCCAATCCTCCTTGGAAAGACAGTGACCGGCGACTATGTGATCTCTGATCTTGCCAAAATGCCCCACTGTCTTATCGCCGGCGCTACCGGCTCCGGAAAATCGGTTTGTATCAACACCATCGTTATGTCGATCCTAATGAACTCCAGTCCCGATGATATTAAGCTCCTTTTAATCGATCCCAAAAAAGTGGAACTGACTCAATACACCCATCTTCCCCATATGATCTCTCCTGTTATTTCTGAAGCTCATGGGGCATATGCAGCGATGCAATGGTTGGTTCGCGAAATGGCAATCCGCTATGAGATCTTAAAAACTTTAGGTCTTCGAAATATCACCTCTTTTAATAGTCGAAAAATAACTTCTCAAGAGGCTGAATCTTCTATCCCTATCCCCGAAAAAATGCCTCTTATAGTCGCCATCATCGATGAATTTGCCGATTTGATGATGGTCTCTTCATCGGACCTAGAAACCCCTATTGCTCGCATTGCCCAGATGGCAAGGGCGGTAGGGATCCACTTAATTCTTGCCACGCAACGCCCTTCTCGCGAAGTAATTACCGGAATTATTAAAGCCAACTTTCCTACCCGCATTGCTTTCAAAGTCTCTAGCCGTATCAACTCCCAAATTATCCTTGATGAAGTGGGAGCTGAAAGCTTATTAGGAAATGGCGATCTCCTCTTCCTCCCTCCCGGAAGCTCGACAATTGTCCGTGCACAAGGGGCTTATATCAGCGATGAAGAGATCTCTAAAGTGGTCAGCACTATCTCCTCACAGCTTCCCACCAACTATCTTATCTCCTCTTTTGATGCGATGAAAAAACAAGGAGAAAGTATAGAAGAGGATAGCTTCAGCTCTGACAACCTTTATTCTGAAGCACTTCAGATTGTCTTAGCTTCTAAAAATGCTTCGACTACCTATTTGCAGCGAAAACTAAAAATTGGTTACGCAAGGGCTGCAAGCCTTATCGACGAGCTCGAAAAAAATGGGGTCGTGGGACCGCAAGAGGCGAGCAAACCTCGTAAAGTACTTACCGCTTCATTCGAAGATAGACTAAATTAAAGGACTGTTTCGATCTTCGCCTTGCTATTACACTTTTAGGGACTGTTGAAATCTTTAGCTTTGCGAAGCCATTTGTTTTCTGCTTCGAGAATCTCGACTCTTTTAAGCAGCTCGAAGTAGTGCTCTTTCCAGTTGATTTGCGACTCGTCTTCCATGGACGAGGAAATGTACACCATTAAAGATTTTAATGCTAGCTCCTATACCCCCCTGAACGCGTACAACAAAAAGGACCTTATAATGGTTGTCTTTTATTGAGCTAGGGATGGTATGAAAAAAGAGTTTTCAAAACAAGGAAAGAGTGAAAAATGTAACACCAAAGTTGTAATGTCACTTACGATCCTCGAAATGTAGGTTAGATGATCATATTTTTTAGCAATAGTCATTTTTAGCTTTCCGGCTTCCTTGTTTTAAAGAGCCCTAGAATGCCACGATTTGCTAGCTAGAAAAAGATGGGGTTCCTTTCTCGGTTACCGGAGAACTTGGGTTTGCACCAAGAAGGGATTTTTTTGGCAAGATTTTAGTTTGGATAGATCAAATTCTACTTAGAATTTGTATCAGACTTTTTAGGGACAGCGAATAAATCTACTTCAGGATTTATGTCAGCTAGACCGATATCTTCCTGTTTAATATCGAAAAATGAAGCTTGATTCTTTAGTGTTGAGATTACTGTATAATAGGCCATCACAGCCCCTTTATTATAATCTTCAAAGCCTGCTTGTGGATTATCTTCATCTTTTTTTGCTTTCTTTGCCTGTTCTTTAATTAAATCACCCATGTAGCGGATATAATTTTTAAACTTTTCGTTATTCATAATTATAACTTATTGTTTAAGATCCAACATAGATTGAAGAATATCCCTTTGTTCAGTATAGCATTGTATCTCAGCCGGCCATTTTACTTCGACAAGAGATTGCTTGTGCCTGGGATCCATTTTGTCCCAGTCCGGACAATACTTTGAAGGATTCGCGATTTTATCCTTAGCGAAGAAAGCGATAAAATTTTTTAGCCGAATGAGGTCCACAAAGTGAGATGGCCCTTCCCAATCGTTAGAAGCACAGACCTCAATGAGATGGATCATCTCATCATAGGATAAGTTATTCAAGCTTTGAATAGGAGGCTGAGGGTGGAGGGTCCACACTGGAACAGTAAAAAGAAGGAGAAGAGTTATAAA
>DAHXLK010000036.1 GCA_027366035.1 Chlamydiota bacterium | reverse complement strand
TTTGGTTCGAGGGGGTGTAATTCACGCGACCTTGGGAGAGCTGAGAGGCCCGAATTAGCAGGGATGGGCTTGTTCCAAAAAAGCTCATTCTTCAGCGACCTATCTCTGTCATTTAAAAATCCTTTTTAACGGGAGCACCTGCATAAAAATAGATACTCTTGTCAAAAGAAATCTCATCGATTATCCTCTATGGTTGTTATGAAAAATTTGCACACTTTTTATTTTAGAACCTATGGCTGCCAGATGAATGAGCTGGACACAGAAATCATGGTGGGGGCTCTTCAAAGTCGTGGGCTAACAAAAATCGAAGATGAAGATAACGCCGACCTCATCATCTTTAACACTTGTTCTATCCGGGACCTAGCAGAGAGGAAGGTGATGGGAAAGCTAGGGCAGCTAGGAAGGGGGAAAAAAAAGGCGATCATCGGTGTTACCGGTTGTATGGCAATGGCCAAAAAAGAGACCCTTTTTCGTAAATTTCCCCATCTTGACTTTGTCATCGGGACCAATAATATCACCGACCTCAATACTGTCTTAGATGAAGTCCTTCATGGAGGGAAACAGGTCCTAAAAATCGAAGATAAATATGAAGAGAACTTAGACTACCTCGTCGCCAAAAGGGAGGATAAAGTAAAAGCGATGGTCTCTATCATTCGCGGCTGCGATAAGTTCTGTACCTACTGTGTTGTCCCCTATACTCGAGGCGGGGAGGTCTCCCGAACTCCTACAAGTATCTTAGAGGAGTGTCAAAAGTTAGCGGATCAGGGCTATAAAGAGGTTACGTTACTAGGGCAAAATGTAAATAGTTATGGAAAAGATCATCCCGAATGGGGTTGCCTCTTTCACGACCTTATCTACAAATTAGGTGCTATATCGCTCCTTAAACGGATCCGCTTTATGACCTCCCATCCGATCGATATCACCATAGAACTTATGCAAGCTATACGCGACGTCCCTTCTGCCTGTAATCTCGTCCATTTCCCCATCCAGTCGGGTTCTAATCGTATTTTAAAAAAGATGCATCGGATCTATACAAAAGAGGAGTACCTTCATAAGGTGGATCTTCTAAATAAGATCATTCCCAACGTCTCTTTAGGAACTGATATTATTGTTGGTTTCCCTACGGAGACGGAGGCCGAGTTTCAGGAAACTTATGATATTTTTAAACAAATTCGTTATTCCATAGCCTTTATCTATGCCTATAGCCCTCGCAAAGGGACTCCCGCGATGCGCTGGAAAGACGATATCCCGGAAGAGGTGAAGGAAGAAAGACTGCAAAAACTTCTGGCGCTATATAGCCAAATTGGCGACGAACAACGGGCAGCCATACTAGGTTCAACGGTAGAGGTTTTAGTAGAAAGGTTCAACCGAGATCAAAAACTCTTGAAAGGGAGGACTACTTGTTGGAAAAAGGTAATCTTTCCAGGAGATGAATCGATGATCGGTACGCTACAACAGGTAAAACTTCACAGCTTTAACCATCAAACTCTCTTAGGCGATGTTGTAACGCGAGGATAAGTTTTGGCAAAAGAAAGGAATTTCTGAAAAAAGACTCTTCAATGATTTTGAAGAAATTTTAGATGAATCTATCCTAATGGGACATACTGTAATCGCGCTTTTGTCTTAGCAGGATACAAATTGCTAGCAAAAGAGGGTTGCTCCTTTAAAACGTGGTAGTATTATTCTCCACAAAGTTGAGAACTTAACATTCTCATAATAACCGAGGATAAAACCTCAAAACACTATAAGGAGCAAACCCATGAAACATTATGTAGGACTAGACGTTTCTATGAAAGAAACTTTTATTTGTATAATGGACGAAAACGGCAAAGTCATTGATCAA
>DAHXLK010000035.1 GCA_027366035.1 Chlamydiota bacterium | reverse complement strand
GGGACTGTTGAAATCTCCGCTTTGTAGTTAAAATTTGAGCCTTGCAAAGCCGGTTTGATTTTTTTGAAAGTGACATATCCTGCTAAGGTATAGGCACTTTTAAAAAGATCAAATCCGGGGAAGCAAGGCTCAAATTTTAACGAAAAAGCGAAGATCGAAACAGTCCCAAAGAAGTCTCCGCAATTCCGGTTTAGGCAAGGTAGCTCAAGGAGTCAAAACAAAAGATAGCAGATTGTTGTTATATAGGGCTGTTAAAATCTTGTGTTATTTCCAAAGATGTTTTGTTATTCTCTGTTTTTTGCAGCGGACACACAACTTTAGGCCTTTCATTTTTGATCTGATCAAATTGTTTCGCTAAATTACTAAGATTTTCTTCCGAAGAATCCTGCTGTAACATTTTTCTTTTGATCTCCTCCCTTTTAGCCATCCATTGTCTATCGAGTATTTTCTGCACAGTATAGACAAATGATTCTACCACCTTTTCCGGGTTGACCTTCTTTGCTAGGATTTCAGACAACAAGATTTGGTCTTCGGGATTTTCTAGATCGATGGTAAAAGAGAGGAGGTCCATTTCAGGATGGTCCAGATACTGTTGGTAGAGCCGCTTGGTCGAAGAGAGGTAAAAATGTTCTACAGTAAGGTTGGTCTTGGCGATAGATAAAAGATTAGGCTGGCTCTTTGCAAAAAGAAAGAGGAGGCGTAGAAAATCGGCTTCTAAAATCCGATCGGGATCGATATCTACCTTCGACAGTCTTGAAGAAGTTTGGGTAAAGATAGGCGGTATGGAGGTATTTTGCACAAGCATCTGTTCAGGAACCTGGGTTAATCTAGCCAATTTTTTCAAACTCTCATGGACCATTAAAGGCTGGTCCCACATCCTCACTTTATCCGAAATCATTTGGATGAGCTCATTTTTCTGAGATGGATTCGAAAGGGATAGATTTTTTGAAAATTTTTGGACTAAAAAGGTGAGGTAATCGATAGCGGAGTCTAACAAATTTTGCCATACTTTGGGTCCCTGATCCCGTAGAATACTGTCGGGATCTCCCTTGTCTGGCAGGAGCACTACGAGAGCTTCGATCCCTTTTTTTTGAAAGAGATCGCCCACTTTTACCGCCGCCTCCCCACCTGCCTCATCAGAATCAAAGGCCAGATAGACCTGCCGTACCCCTAACTGGATAAGCTCGTTCGCATGCTCTTGGGTAAAAGCTGTCCCCTGAGAAGCAACGACAAAGTTAAACCCACAGTGGATAAGTCTTAAGGCATCGATCTGCCCTTCTACCACAATAGCCCTTTTCTCTTTAGCGATCCTTTTACGGCTATAGCTCAAGGCAAAGAGGACCCTGGATTTTTTAAAAAGGGGGGTTTCGGGAGTATTGATATATTTAGGGCCAAAGGTCTCTTCACAGATCTTTCGTGCCGTAAAGCCAATCACCGCCGAAGTAACATCGTGCAATGGGATCAGCACCCTATCGGTAAAAAAATCTCTTTTCCTTCCTTGACTATCGATTTTTACAAGGCCTGTATCTAAGAGATCTTCCTCTACTACTTTTTGCTCTTTCATCCATTTTTGAAAAAGGGCAGGGGTTTTTGGGGCATAGCCAAACTGGAAGGTTCGGATAAAATCTAAATCGATCCCTCTATTATACAGATAGCGGAGACCATAATGCCCTTCCTCGGTATGAAGAAGGTAGTAGTGATAAAATCTAGCTGCCTTATCTAACACTTCTTTTAAAACCCGCTTGCCTGAGCTGATTTCTTCTTTCGATGTCAGAAGGATCACTCCAAATCTTTCCGCTAAAGTCTCCACCGCTTCGACAAAGGAAAAGTGGAGGTGGTTCATCAAAAAAGAGATAGCATCTCCATGAGCGCCGCAGCCATAGCAGTGATAGTGAGGATTCCCCGGTTGCACGATAAAAGAAGGGCTTTTCTCCTCATGAAAAGGGCAAAGAGCTTTATAGTAGGCTCCTGCTCTTTGCAATTTGATATGCGAAGAGATCACCTCTACAAGATCCACCCTTCCTCGTAAATCTTCTAAACTTTCTTTTTTATAAAGGGGCATAGGCAGTAACTTAAAAGTAATCTCCTAAATATCCTGTATGCTGATTGGATTTATAACTACCACCAATTTTTTTTATGGGTCTGTTTCGATTTTTAACAATAAAAAAAGGGAGAAAAACAATCCCAAAAAGTAGCTGGAGAAACTCGGCTCCTCGAGAGTTGTAACAATTCTTTTTTTGGTCTCAAAGTGGGTTATTCAACGGCCTCCATTTGGATGTTATGGCACACTTTTTTTTTAAATTCTTCAACACCGGCTAATTCTGACTCTCTATAGATGTGATAGGCAGGATAATGGGTATCCGCATGCAGTGTTAACCCGAGGGCTGCCGCCCGGATACAAAAATGGCGATCTTCTCCCCAGAAAGTGAGGTTTTTAATTCTAGCAAAAGAGACGCCTCGGTTTAGAGCTTCTTGGCTAATCAAGGTACAAGCTCCCAGTCCCCCTACTTCGTACACTCCCGGTTTTTGTAACATCTGCAAAAAATCCAATGTTCTTTTATGTATCTCTTCCTGTGTGAGCTGTTCGTTAATTTCATGATGGAAAAGGGTATAGTGATCAGAAACCCACACTTGTGGTAAGGGGGGCGAATCAGGGGTCCATTTCGTCCAAAAATTATTCGTGATAATATCTTTTTTTGCTAAAATCAGCTGTTCTAATGTATGAGGGTGTAAAACAAGATCCGAATCTACTAAAAAGAGGTAGTTGTACTTTTCCTCTTTTGCTTTTTGAATCATTTGATCCTTGAAAGAAGCAATTTTCCAGATGATATCTTCTCTCCAATAGTGGGTAGATTCATTACAAATACAGGCAGTTTTTAACATAGCTTCCGATTCTGAGAAGAGAAGACAGCGAGAGCCTTTGTCTTTGGCAAAATCAGCTAAGAGTTTTTTTGACTCCGGGTGGTCATTTCCTTCTATGAAGAAATAGTCTATCGTATAGTTAACCTTTTCCAATCTATCTAATGACTGCAAGAATTCTTGTAAAATCAAAGGTTTTTGTCGGATCGGCGATCCTAAAAGGATCCGATATTTCTTTCTTTTCCCTCCCACAAAATCCAAAATGGATCCGATATCTAATTCATCAATCGTACCATGGCAGTAGTTTAGCCCTTTCGCTTCAGCAAAAAATCTTCCCTCCCAACCGACAGGATCAATCTCTATTACTTTGGCAAAAGGGGGCAAAAAAAGGATATAGTTAAGGCCGCTGCCATGAAGACTAAAAAAGACATCGGTATTACCAATAATCTGGATCTGATCGTGAAAAGGGATCTGGCTAAAATCGTAACACTGTAAGGAAACTCCTTCGATATTTTTAAGCGACTCTAGCAAATACCTCTCGGCCTCCGGAGCTAAAACCCTAGAAGTGGGGTCAACTAAGTATGTAATCCTTATCGTATGGGTTAGTTTATGAATAGTGCCTGCATAGCTATGGATACGTTCTGACATGTGAGTTAAGGCTTCAGAAGAAAAGAGGCGCCTTGCATCTTCCAATGACTCGTTATTTTTTTTATTTTCTGAAGACTGCATGGCAAACTCTCTATCTGAGGTAACAGCCCGTTCAAAGCAAAGGAGTGTTTTTTCATTTTTCTGTAAAAAGTCTTTCCAAGTAATCACAGTAGCTTTTGGGAAAAGGGCATGTAAGAAATGATAGCTGATTTTATTAGGCCCTTCCCACTGGGTTCCATCGGCCTTTCCATCGCCGCAAAGGACAATATTTTTTACATCCTCATTATGCGTATCTGCATAAAAGGACCAGATTCCAACGATATGCTCTAAAAAACAGGAAAACTGATTCCGGCAATCTGTTGTGGCAGGAGCCTCCAACAAAAAAAAGGTTGTCCCTTCCACAAAGGTAGACGACGTCATATTTGCATTAGATACTTTGCTACAAAAACCCCTTCGTTCATCAGGGAAAATAGCCTCCCGTATCGGGATCTTTCTCCCTTTAGCTATAAAAGTGCTAGTATTAGTATCGAAATAAAGATTTTCAAAATAATGATAAGAAAAAGATAATTTTTTTTGTAAGGTGGATGAAGTAGAACCTGCAAAGGTTATCTCCACAAAAGCAAGAAGAACAAAGAGTAATTTTTTCAAATTTAAAGTTGCCCCTTTTTTTAAGGCATTTTATCAACTATTTTTTTAAATAAAAATACTAAAGAATCCCTGAATACGATCCTATTTAGGCTTCTTGGATAATTTTAATCGATTTCTGCCGGCATTAGCCGGTCGGTGTTCTTGCACACCGCTTGCAACGTAGTTTCTTTTCCCTCTTAATTGACTGCGAGATATCCTCTCCTTTTTCTCATAATCATATACTGCACTGCCATTCCTCCTACTCCCAGTACCCCCGCACAGATCCCTGTAATAAGGGCGAGTTTCCAAGGAGCTAGTCCTGCCGGCGATGGTTCAGGAGATAGAAGGCGTTCTCTTCCATATATCAGGTAGTTTCCTGCAATAAGATCTTTAAAACCATCTCCGTCCACATCTCCTAATGCAAGGCTAAGACTACCATCTGCTTGAATCACTACTCCATTATATCCATCAATAGATGATAAAGGTAACGACTGTGGCAGATGACGGCTACCATAAGCAAGAAATACAAGAGGTTTCGACCCTTCACAGTACATACCTTCCGCCATATCACCGATACCATCACCATTCCAATCTCCTATTACAAGCTGCCTCCAATAAAGAAAATTAACAGGCAAAGACTCGGTGGTCAACATCATCCCTTGTTGACCATCGGCTATTTCTGTACCAAAAGAGAAGGGAAAATCACGACGACCATAAACTACATAAATGGCATGTGCTACATCATAAATGGACTGTCCATTGTTGGCAGTCACCATTATATCCTCTAATCCATCTCCGTTTACATCTCCAACAGCACTATACTGTCCCAACCTCCCAATTGTAGGGACATCCTTTGGCGAAAAGATCGAACCTGTTTGACTCTTCAATTTCCCAAGCTCAATATCGAAAGGGAAAGCTGTTTTTCCGTAAACTAAATAAACTTGTCCTGTACCGGGTCGAGGAGGGGCAAGAACATATGGGGCAGCAGGGGCCCCTACGATTACGTCATCGAGAATTTCTCCTGTGACATGCCCTGCCCTCACAGAAGATCCCAAACTCATATCCAAAGGAGACACATCCTTGATCTCACATCCTCCACCGGGAACTAAGGAAGAAATGGTAAAATGGGAGAGGTTTTTGCTGCCAAAAACGATATATCCTGCATAGGAGGTATTTTTCCCATCTGTCAAGGTCCGCTCACCTATTAAAATGTCATCATAACAATCATGATTCAATTTTCCTGTAGCCACACTAGATCCAAAGCCATTAGCTCCATAGCGTCCTGTAATGATCAGTCCACTGTTTGTATCCAATTGATCCAGAAAAATATCTTTTTTCAAATTAGGACCACCATAAACCACAATGACATGTCCAGCCTCCGTTGGCTTACTTGAGGAGGTTACCATGGAACTGATCACAAGATCGGCAAAACCATCTCCATTGATATCTCCGGAAGTCATAGGACAACTGCCAAAGCTTTCGGAAGAACAAAATAAGATTTGCGTATTATTATCCCAAATGTAGATCCCATTATTTCCATTTAGGGTATTGAGGTCAAAAAAACGGGGCTCTTGGCCCCTTTCTTTGAATCCGTAGATTACGTAAATAACGTTTTGGGCTGTTAGGGCAATATCTCCATAACTATCTCCATTTATATCTAGTACGGCAGCCCCGCGACTCTCCCAGATTATTCCTTGGTGAGGAGGAATACCAAATTGGATAGTACCACTCCCGGGCGATAAAGGATCCATGGGATGAGCATAGCTAAATGGACCGTTATTGAGGGCGCTGTCACCCTCTGCTTTTCTTTTGTGAAAGGGCGGCTGCTCCAAGGCAATACTTTTCGCCTCAGCTAAAGGAAAAGAAGGGAAAAAGGCATGGATCCCTTGGTCGATAGAGCGATATAGGGCACTTAAACCATCGATACACTTATGTGCCAGAGGGGCAATCTTTTCTCCCAATACCCAGGCTAACGACTTGGAAGCTATTTCCAAAGAACCATCTTCATGCGCAACTAGCCTTGCCCCGCCATATCTTGCATAAGACACCGGATAAAGAGAAGGGTTTCCCTGACCGAAATTGGCCTGAAATCTGCATATATCTAATGCCATATTTTCCCCTCCATATAGAGACTATTTCGACCTTCCATTTGTCCCCTTGCTTTTCCGGAACTGTACAGTCTCATATACAAGCTAGCCCTCCACTGCGAAGGGCGAAAAAATATCACACATGGAAATATGTTTGCAAATGATAAAAGCATACAGGAAAAAGGGGGGCAGAGTAGCAAAAGGGACTGTTTCGATCTTCGCTTTTTCGTTAAAATTTGAGCCTTGCAAAGCCGGTTTGATTTTTTTGAAAGTGACATATCCTACCAAGATATAGGCACTTTTAAAAAGATCAAATCCGGGGAAGCAAGGGTAAAATTTTAACCAAATGGAAGATCGAAACAGTCCCCAAAAGACCCCTATGCTGTGCAAGAAACAGCCCCATGCCTATAAGAACTCTTAGAAAAAGTGATCCTCTCCCAGCCGTGATTGAGCATATAGCTAAAGACCCTTTTTTCAAAGACATCCCCTCTAGGAAAATGGGAAGCATCCTCGCGTATTTCTGAATAAATCGGCTGTCTAAAATCTTCCCTTTTCACTAAAAACTGCTGATCGGAAAAACCCCTTTTAGAAACGTAAAAACCTTTTCTTTTTTTATAGGATTCTTTCTTTGCTTCGCAGTACTTTTCATTCCAGGTAAGATTCGCTACTTTGATCTTAGGCTTTTTCCCCATATAAACAATCGCTTTAGGGATCCAGTCGACCGGTTCTTCTAGCCACACATCGGCAGTATGATAGAGGAGATAGTCGGTTTCACAAGCATAAATAGCAGTAAGGGGGGATAGGCTATTGAAATAAACCCAATCCCGGCTAGCTCCATATCCATCATCAACCGCTTTAAAATCTTTTCGTTGCAACTGAAAAAAAGCCAGCACCTCTTCCTCGATCTCATTAGCAATCACAATATCGGTAAATATCTCTTTTTCTTCTGCGATAGCAGCTACCGTTTTAGGATCCTTAACGTTATTAATAATGAGGATACGGCGGGAAAAGGGGAAGAGGTGATTTTGGATCATCTTGTTTTTCAGATATCCTTCTGTCTCAAGGAGTCCCTCCCAATCGTTTTCCCAGCAGGAAGTGGCAAAGGTGACGGTAGACATAATCTTGGCGAAGTTAAATAATATCCCTTTTTATGTCTACACCGATGATGCAACAGTGGCGCCAGTGTAAAGAAAAAGCTAAGGGGGCCCTCCTCTTCTTTCGTTTAGGAGATTTCTATGAGGCATTCCATCAAGACGCTGAAATCATCTCTCAAGAGCTCCACCTCACTCTCACCAAACGGCAAGAGGTCCCTATGTGCGGCGTACCGGCGCATGCATTGGACACTTATCTCGATAAATTAATTGAGAAAGGCTTTAGGCTAGCTATAGCCGAGCAAACAGAAGACCCCAAACTCGTTAAAGGGCTGGTGAAAAGGGAAATTATTCGCATCGTAAGTCCGGGGACGATCATTAGCTCGGGACTACTCAAAGAAAAAAAGAACAATTTTTTTATCTCTCTTGAGCAAGTGGGGCAAACCTTCGGCCTTGCTATCATCGACCTTACCACCTCAGAGTTTAAAGTTTTAGAACTAGAAAATAAACAGCAGCTCTTGGATGAAATCTATCGCCTCCGTCCTTCTGAAATCCTAGTTAGCGAAAAGTTTAAAAGTCAAAGGGAAGAACTCATCAAAGAACTCTCCTGCACCTTCCCTTTTGTCCTCAATATAGCTCCAAATTACCATTTTGATCCCCCTTCCGCCCTCGAAGCCCTCCTTCAACACTTTCAAGTAAAGTCGTTAGATGGCTTTGGATTAAAGGACAAGATAGCCTCGATCATCGTAGCAGGGGCCCTTCTCACCTACTTATCCAAAGAGCTCAATCTAGATCTTACCCCTTTTACCCACTTGCAAAAAGAATCTTTGGCCGACTACATGTCTTTAGATCGTTCGACCCTGCAACATCTGGAAATTGGAGCTCTCTTCAAACTCCTCGACAAAACCAGGACTTCGATGGGGGGGAGGCTCCTTACTCATTGGATACACCATCCCCTCCTTTCTCTTATTGCTATACAAGATCGCCAGCAGGCCATCTCTGAGTTACTTCCCCATCTTTTTTCTATGCAATCTTATCTAACTCCGATTCGTGATCTGGAAAGACTTACGATCCGGTTGGCGAGAAAAGTCGCATCGCCAAGGGATCTTGGAGCCCTGTGCCTGTCCCTTCAAGCCTGTATCAAAGTGAAAGAGCTCCTCCAACCGCTACAAAAAAAACTTTGGCAAGAGCATAGAGAAGCAATCTTTGACCTTACCTCTATCACTCAAAAAATCTTAGGTGCTTTAAAGGATACCCTCCCCCCTCGCCTATCCGACGGAGACATTTTCAAAGAGGGCTATCATCAAGAACTAGATAATCTTAAAATTCTTAGTCGAAATAGCAAAGAGTGGCTCGCCTCCTATCAAGGACACCTTCGAGAGGAGTATGGGATCCGGACTCTGAAGGTAGGCTTCACCCAAGCCTTTGGCTACTATATCGAGATCAGCCGGGGGCAAAGTGAAAAAGCTCCACCCCATTTCGAAAGAAAACAAACATTGGTAAGCTCAGAGAGATTTATCACCAAGGAATTACAAGAATTTGAACAAAAAATTCTTACAGCAGAAGAAAAGATCCAAAGACTGGAAAAAGAACTTTTTTTTTCCCTTTGTGACGAACTACTTTATTTTTCTTCTGAAATCAGCAAAACGGCTGTTGCTATCGCCCATATTGACGCCCTATTTTCTTTGGCACAAACCGCTGTAGAACATAGATATACTTGCCCTACCCTGCATGAGGGGTATGACCTTGTCATCGAAAAGGGGAGACATCCTCTTATCGAAAAATCACTTATAGAATTTATCGCTAACGACACCTACCTTTCCTTTCAAGAAAACCTCTACCTGATCACAGGCCCCAATATGGCAGGTAAATCGACCTACATCCGGCAAGTGGCCCTGATTGCCATTTTAGCACAAATAGGTTCATTCGTCCCTGCCAAGTCGGCAACGATAGGGATTATAGATCAAGTCTTTTCCAGGATTGGGGCAAGTGATGACCTTACTCGTGGAAAGTCGACTTTTATGGTAGAGATGTCAGAAACGGCAAATATTTTACATAATGCTACCGACCGCTCTCTTGTGATCTTAGATGAAATCGGAAGGGGGACGAGTACCTATGATGGGATTTCTATTGCCTGGGCGGTTGCTGAATATCTCCTTACGAAATTGCGGACAAAAACTCTTTTTGCTACCCACTACTGGGAACTGACGAAACTGGAAGAAAAAATCCCCGGAGCCATCAACTACCGGATAGGGGTGCAAGAAAGTGAATCGGATATTATTTTCCTCCATAAAATTTTAAAAGGGGGGACCGATAAGAGCTACGGGATCCATGTGGCTAAGCTAGCAGGGCTTCCTTTGACGGTCATCCACCGGGCGAAAGAGATGCTCGCCTCTTTGGAAAAAGAGCGGGGAAAAACTCCGCCTCTTAGGCATGAGCAAGTCCCACTTTTTAAGCCCCCCTATTACCCTATCCTTGAGCGGCTGCAACAAAAAGATCTCGAACATACCACCCCCATCGAAGCCCTCCAAATCCTTATCGAGCTGCAAAAGAGCTTATGAAAATCGACCTCTCCCACTTCCCTATACAGATGGGAGTTTACCTGATGAAAGGAAAGGATGGCAAAGTCCTTTATATTGGAAAAGCAAACAATCTAAAAATGAGACTTCGCCAATATTTTACAAAGACTGACACCAGAGAAATGGTCCCCTACCTTCTCCAAGAGGTCGCCGCCATCGACACCCTGGTTGTCACCAATGAAAAAGAGGCCTTATTACTCGAAAATAATCTGATTAAAAAACATCAGCCCAAATACAATGTCCTCCTTAAAGACGACAAGACATTTATCAGCCTCTTTTTTACTAAGCACAAATGGCCTATGCTAAAGATCACTCGCGGGAGAAAGCGGCTGCCGGAGGCTTTTGGCCCTTATACGAGCGCAACAAAAGCAAGGCAAACTTACGATCTCATCTTAAAACTCTTCCCTTTACGGCAGTGTTCGGATGCCGAATTCTCTCGTAGGCAAAGGCCTTGCCTCCTTTACGATATCAAAAAATGTGTGGCCCCATGTGTGGGCAAATGTACTGCCGAAACATATGCCTCCCTCGTCGAGGGGGCTAAAGAGCTCCTAAAAGGGAAAGATAGCGAACTCCTCTATCGCCTGCAAAAAAAAATGGAAGAGGCCTCCGAAAATCAGGAATATGAAAAAGCAGGAGAGCTCCTCCACATGATCCGCAGTATTGAGCATGTGACTACCGTGCAGCATGTCGACATTCCTCAAGCAAAAGACTTAGATGTCCTGGGCCTCTATCGAGAAGGAAATGCCTGCATGATCGTAAAGCTCCTTTTCCGGGAAGGAAAACTAATTGGCTCTGAACATTTTTCTTTCTATCAGATCCTCTCTGACGATGCCGAGATAATCGAGTCTTTTCTTTTGCAACACTATAAAGAAAATCTCCCTCTACAAATCCTCATCCCACTATCTCTAACTAACCTCCCGGTTCTAAAAGAAATTTTAAGCACGTCGATCCTTTATCCTCAAAAAGGTGATAAAAAAAAGCTGATAACCTTAGCCTACCAAAACGCCATTGCCCTCTTCAAAAAGGAAGAAGACTCTAGGTCCTTAACGGAAAAACTCCTTTTAGACCTTGCCCAAGTCTTACAACTTACCCGTTATCCGAGACGGATTGATTGTGTAGATACCTCTCATATATCAGGGGCAAATCCGGTAGCTGCCTTAGTTTCTTTTGTCAATGGAAAAAGGGATAAAAAGAGGCAACGCTATTTCAAAATCACCTCTTCCTCCACAGGCAACGATCTGGCTTTAATGAAAGAGGCCCTCTTACGCCACTTTAAAAAAGGCAAAGAGAGAAATGATTTTTGTGACCTTCTCATTGTAGATGGGGGAAGGAGCCATCTCCATCTGGCATTAGAGGTGTTTCAGGAACTTGAAATTGCAAACATTGATGTGATCGGCGTTGCCAAATACTTAGCCAGTCATTCCAAGGGGCTGACGCAAGAAAAAGTCTATATCCCCTATGAAAAAGAACCCTTAAGCATTTCCCATAAATCCCCTTTGCTCTTTCTTTTACAAAAAATCCGCGATGAAGCCCACCGTGTGGCCCTCTCTTTCCATAGAAAAAGACGTACCAACGAAACGCTGAAAAGCTCTCTCGACAGTCTAAAGGGGATTGGCCCTGTGAAAAAAAAGCTCCTCCTACAACACTTTGGCAGCGTCAAGAGGATGAAAGAAGCAACAAAGGAGGAACTTCAACAAGTAAAAGGGCTAAACAAAAACGACATAAACAACATCCTTCAAATTAAAAAGGAAGCTTAAGAAGGAGCTGTTTCGATCTCCCGTTTGGTTAAAATTTGAGCAAAGCTAAAGATCTCAAAACAGCCCCGGTGTGAAAATATTTTTTTTTAATCACGGGGCTTCTTAGAGCTTTGCTCCACCCTCTTCGTTACCACATCCCAGTTGATATTGTTTAAGAAAATATCGATGTACCTTCCCCTGTCTAGACCGAACTGTGTAATATAGGCATGTTCCCATACGTCCATGAC
>DAHXLK010000033.1 GCA_027366035.1 Chlamydiota bacterium | reverse complement strand
GCATGCGAATAATGCCAACAAACGATCTCATTTTCATCCGTATAGGTTTTTTCTTCTATAGTATCATCTAGAATAAGTATTCCTCCTATATCTTGTTCTATCTTGCGGATTTCCGGTTTAATATATTCCCACAACTCCTTAGAGGAAAATTCATTGCTATTCAAAAACCTGGTAATTTTATCATGACTAATCCGTCCTTCTAAGAGATCTGAAAGACCAATTGCTGTTGCATATTGATTCTGAGCAATCAAGTAATCTGAATAGAGATCGAGTAGTTTGTTTATTTTTCCTCAAAAAAACGAATAAGAATAAATCTAAAAGACGAGACTTATCAAGAAATTTTTTACCGGTTTGCGTAAGGTGAGTGAAGATAGATGCCATAGTAACCAACCTTTTGTTTTTTAAGTTATGGGTTGGATGGCTTATGCTGGGTAAAGTTTCTTTTCAATGCACCGCCATTGCACCGTGAGCGTCAAATTTAAAATAGAACTTGTTATTTGTTCAAGTCTAATGATGCTAAAGGTGATGGATCTGTGCTGGTTAAGTAAATGGGGCAACCAGGACTTGAACCTGGGACCTACGGATTATGAGTCCGCTGCTCTAACCAACTGAGCTATTGCCCCATAAAATTTTTTCTTGGCAAGGGTTGAATGTAAAAATTCTATAAGAGGTAGGGACCAAAATCAAATGGAATTTTAAAAAATACCCCTCTATCATTGATTCGATGACAGTTTCCGAATCGGCAATAAATTATCAGAAAAAGACCAAATTCGCTCTGATAGTATCTAATATCTTGAGCGAACCACTTTTTACCCTTTATAATTTCGTCATTTTTATTCTGGGTAAAGATTTGGGAGCTACCCCCTTTCAAATCGCCGCTTTTACCATGCTAAAACCGATGGCCACTATTTTATCATTTTATTGGAGCTCAGGGCTGACTAAGAAAAGAAACTCACTACAATCAAACCTCATAGGAGCAGCCTTTTTAGGCAGAGTCCCCTTTTTATTTCTCCCTTGGATCCATGATGCTTGGTTCCTAATAGCGGCAAGTGTCTGTTACTTTCTCTTTTTTCGAGCAGGGACACCTGCTTGGATAGAAATTTTAAAATTGAATTTACCCGATAAGGTCAGAGAAAAGACCTTCTCCTTCGGCTATGCCCTTAGCTATATCGAAAGTATGTTTTTGTCGCTGGCGATAGGAGCCCTTTTGGATACCAACCCGGTCGTCTGGCCCTACCTCTTCGCAAGCGGAGCCCTCTTAGGCATTGCCGGCCTCATCGTTTTTGTGAAGCTGCCTATCAATTCCCATTTCGAAATTACCCCCACACCTAAAGAATCATTAAAAGAATTACTCATAAGACCTTGGAAAAATAGCTGGAATCTCATGCGCTCTCGCTTGGACTTTTCCACCTTCCAATGGGGCTTTATGTTAGCAGGCTTTGGCATTATGCTAATTCAACCGGCTCTCCCGCTATTTTTGGCAAAAGGACTTCATATTTCTTACATGGAGTTCGGGATCGCCCTATCTTTGTGTAAGGGGCTGGGTGTTGCCCTTTCTTCCCCGTTATGGGCCAGAATGATGGCAAAAATCTCCATCTTTCAGATGGCCTGCCTAGTCTTTTTCTTCTTTGGTTTCTTCCCTATCATATTGACGCTAACTAAGTTGCATATTTTTTTGCTTTATGCTGCTTATATAGTGTACGGAGTCGCGCAAGGAGGGGGGCATTTATTGTGGAACTTGTCCGGAGCTTCTTTTGCAGGAAAAGGGGAGGACAGCTCTATCTATTCGGGAGTTAATGTCGTTATGGGGGCTCTTAGAGGGATGGTTGCCCCTCCTTTAGGAGGGGTCCTTTGTGTCTTTATGGGACCTACCCTCGTCCTTTTCTTAGGAGCTCTTTTTTGTTTATATGGAGGCTATTTCTTGTTGCGTAGGCGATTTTCCTTTGCTATATAATGCATTTATATATGCGTAAGTATGTAACTCTTCTTTATTTTGGGATATCCCTTGTCTTAATAGCTCAAGAAGAAGTGACTATTGTGTTGACCAGATCCGATAGTCTTCCTTTAGAAAGTATCGAAAAAGCCTCAGACTCTTATTTCGAAGGGTATGTACAGGCATTAGTAGATACCCATTATCACGAATTTCAGGTGGTGGTTATCGCTAAAAATCATGAGATCTGGCTCGGAGGCCTTTCGACGAATGCCTTGATTCGAAACAGTATTATTAATTTTGTAAAAGATATACCCGGAGTAAAAGAGGTTCATGTTTTAGATGAGGTTCCTTCTCAAGAGGAAAAACTCATGGAAAAATATGTCGATAGACCAAAAATGAAGGGGATTTGGTTTCCACAGCTCACAGAACTCTGGTTACCGGAAGTTGCCAACCCCAGACAGGTGACCTATTCGATTGGCTACCGATATGATGACAAGGTCCCTTTCATCGGCAAAAGTGTCATCCCCATCTCTTTGGGCGATGACTTCCCCATCTACCGTTGGCTCGACGTCTGGTATCATGGCGATGTACAGATTAGCATTGAAGCCGGCATCTGGTCGATATTTAACATGAACCCAAAACCCAACTATGCCCATGGAAGCGCTGAGCTAGTTAACACCGATTTTTATGTGGCTATCCCATTAACTTATGCCGTCAATAAGTGGGCCTATCGCTTACGTATCTATCATATCTCCTCTCATCTAGGGGATGAATTCTTGGTCGACCACCCGGAGTTTGTCTCCAACATCGCAACCGGTTCCACAAATCCTAATACCACAAGGGTAAACCCGAGCTTTGAAACGGTAGATCTGTCTCTTTCTTATCAGGCCCTTTTGGGGCTAAGGCTTTATGCAACGACAGGGGTGATCTTTCATAGCGATAAAACATTTCCTCTACGGCCGATTTATTTTACCTATGGATTCGAATACCGCGTGTGGGGAATGAAGTTTCAAAGGGCCAGGCTTTACGGAACCCCTTTTATAGCCGCCTTTTTCCAAACGGCCCAGTATTTGCATTGGAAATTTAATGGGACCTTTGTCGCCGGCTACGAGTGGAGTAAGATGCAAGGGATCGGCCGAAAATTTCGATTGTATGTCGAATACCATAACGGCTTTTGCATGGATGGGCAGTTCATGAAAGATAAAGATAGCTACTGGGTGTTTTTATTCTCCTACGGATTTTAATGCCAGCTATCCGGAACGGTAAAGAACCCGGCTTCATAAATAGGGCCATTTTTCCCAATAGCTAACTCCCCATTAAAAAATCGCTTAAAGACTTCGAGCCCCTGGCTGGCCTTTTGAATACAGTAAAAACAGTTGCTCACCCACTCGGATCCTTTGATTGTCCCGCTGTGTAAGTTATTTTGAAATCGGGAAGTCACTTTTTCCCTCCAATAACTCTCCGGGCCAAAGAGCATGATAGGGGTGAGTGGGGCAGAACCCACTTTGCGACGGACCTCCTCCAAAGTATATTCGAAATCGGTGCCGATTCCTCCCATCAAAAAGATTGGAAAGTCGAGATAAAATTCGGCTTGCCTTTCGACAAGACGGTCGAGATGGTAGGTCATCTTAGCATCGATATAAGGATTTTGTTTTTGCTCGTGGATGACCGAGCTTTCTTTATGCATAAAATCGACAATATTGGCACAAGAGAGCAATCCTAAATTTTTTGCTACCCGATTCCCTACCTCCATGGCTCCCGGACCCCCTCCCGTAAGGAGGGCCAGCGGAGCAGCTAGGAGAGGGTGGGAAATATAATTTTTCATTTCGATGATGCCATTTAAAAACGCTTTTAATTCTTTTTCAAAGTCTCCTTCAAGGAGGTTAGAGCCGTAAACACCAAAAACGGTGGCTTTACGGAAAGTTTCAATAAGATCGACAGGGACAAACATCCCGGTATCTTTTTCCGGTTTTAGGACATAGCGCAACAGTTTGCCGGAATTGCGGTCGGCCCAAAAAATATGGACGGCAAACTTGGCAAGGTCGCTCATAAGAGAGCGGTCTTCATGGGAGAAATATTGATCGTGATCATGGGAGGGGATTTGAAAATAGATCTGTTTTAAAGAGAGTTGGACCCGTTCGCTTAAAAGAAGACGTTTGAGGAGGGGAGAGGGAAAATACCTAGAAAGAAGGATCCCTTGCGAAGTGATCTGTCCATCTTCAATTGCTTTTAAAAAAGGATAGGAGGGCTGGGTTTCAATATATTTTTCTATGCTGTGAACTTGTCGTGAGGGGTAATTAAGTCCCGGAAATTCGTGCTTATAAGGAGGGCGGATGACCCAATCTTCTTTTTTTAAATTGAGGAGCTGGTTCCCTTTTACGATAAATACGGCAGCTAAATGATCTTTGGGCTCCGGGGCCGTATCAAAAGCGTTAAAAAGGGTTTGTTTATTTTCTAAAGAGGCTTGTAGCTGATCGCGATCGGAAAAAAAGACATATTCTCTATGAGGCTCAAGGGTATAGAACTCTAAGGGGATGTCGTCGATAATTTGGGAGCTATTTCCAAAGAGCTCATAGATATCTCCGGAGGCCATCGTATCAGGCTGAAGGACCGAAGCTGTAGTATGGTTATATCCTTTGGGAAGGAGATCTTCAGCTACTTTCCCAAAGACCGTTCGTATATGTAAAGGAGCTGTCTTTACAAGGAGGATATTATTTTTCTCGATGAGGCGAGATTTTTCAGAGGTCCATTTTTGATGAAATTGCAATAGCCCTCTAGTTTTAAAATCGGGAGTACACAGGGCCTTGCCAATAGTAGGTATCAAGGAAAATATGGTAGATTCGTATTCGATTACCCCGTCTTTTAAAGCAAGAAAGGCGATAGTCCTCCCTTGTATTTTTTCTACGATCAGGTCTCCCTGTTCCCGAAGTCCACCTAGGGAAAGTAGTGGCTTGCCTTTCCGGTCCTCCCTTCCAAACATCCGAAAGAGGTAGTCGGGATCTCGAACCCGCCTCCTATCGTCTTTAGCAAATAGCTTGCCGATATAAGCTCCTACTGTGAGGTGTTCTAACATAGCTATGGCTATGGGAGAGAGGGCTACCAGTTCAATAGATACTTCCGCCGACTTTCTCTTTTCGTCTAGGGCATATTTTATCCCTACTGCGTTGACACCAAGCTGAGCGAGTGTACTTTTGAGGTTGAAAAAAACTTGGGAGTGGTCGAGGGAAAAACCGACAAAGTGGGGGGAGATATTTTCGATAATGACTTCGGCCATTAGGGTTTGGTGTTCGGTCTTTGTCAGGGAGGAGATACGCCCATCCGGGGAGATGAGATCGTAATGTGCTGCAGTGATATAGCTTTCCATAAATTCAGAGGAAATATTGTATACAATTTTCTTTTTTTCGTATATTCTTTACCCCTTATGAACCATGAGATTGTCCCAAAAAGTGTTGGTACACACGACGGCTCATTTCATGCAGATGAAGTAACCGCTTGTTCCCTCCTCCTTTTATATAAACTTATTGATAAAGATAAAATTATAAGGACTCGTGATCCTGAGGCTTTGGCACGTTGCGAGTATGTTTGTGATGTGGGGGGGGATCTATGATCCATCAAAGAAAAAATTTGACCACCATCAGACTAGTTATACCGGCCCTTTGAGTAGCGCAGGGATGGTATGGAAATACTTTCAAGATACCGGCATCATCAACCCGGCGATGTATCGTTACTTGAATGGGATCCTGATTCAGGGTATCGATGCCCACGATAATGGGGTTGTCGAGATAGAATCAGGATTTTTTTCTTTTTCACAGGTGGTTTCTAACTTTCTCCCTATTGAGGGGAATGCCTGCCCCAAGGCGTTCCAAGAGACTTTCCTATCTGCTTTTGATTTTGTCTACTACCAGTTGCAGCAGCTGCAAAAAAAATACTTGTATACGCAAAGCTGTAAAGAAAAAGTAAAGCAGTGTATGGAAAAAAGTAAATTAGCCTTGGTCTTTGACGAGTCGATTCCATGGATGGATAATTTCTTTGAACTTGGAGGGGAAGGTCACCCTGCCCTTTATGTTGTGATGCCGACAGGCATCCATTGGAAAGTCCGGGGCATACCCCCTTCCGTCAGAGATAAGATGCGGGTAAGGAGACCCTTGCCTGAAGAGTGGGCGGGGCTTCATGAAAAAGAACTGCAGAAAAAAACGGGGATTGCCGGTGCCATTTTTTGTCATAAGGGAAGGTTTATCTCTATCTGGCAGACAAGAGAAGATGCGATGAAGGCATTAGCCGTCCTTTTGTCCAAGGAGGAGGAATGACCACGATTTTTTCTAAAATTATCCAGGGGCAATTGCCGGCAGAAAAGGTCTTTGAAAATGCTAGGATCCTTGCGATTAAAGATCTCCACCCGGTAGCCCCTGTCCATATTTTGATCATGCCCAAAAAAAATATCCCCGACTTGCAGTCCTTAGAAGAAGAAGATCTCCCTTTGCTGCAAGAGATTTTTCTGGTAGCGAAACGGTTAGCAAAAGAATTTAAAGTTGAAAATGGTTATAGGTTTCTTACCAATAATGGCCCTCTTGCCGGGCAGACTATTTTTCACCTTCACTTTCATCTTATCGGGGGAAAACAGCTAACCCACGGATTGGGATGAGGTGGATACTTTTTTTGCCGCTATTTCTTGTAGCGATACAAAAACCGGTAGAGAGAGTTCATGCCCACCTTCTCATAGAGGATCCTGCTGCCGCGGTGCAAGAGGCAGAAATAGCTCTGCAAAAAGATAGAGACAATAAAGAGTTACAGTTTGCCTATGCTCTTGCCCTGGCTGCTGCAGGCGATGAGAAGGGGGCCCTTACTGCATATACTTTGCAGCCTACGCCGGAGCTTTTAGAAGAGATCGCCTGGGGGATTATTCAAAAAGGGGTCAAATCTTCTCAGTATACTATCCGTATTGCTTCTTTGATAGGTAGCTATCTCACTCATGATGTGAGGGCGACTAATATCATGAAAAGATTTCTTAATGATTCCAATGCTATTTTACGAATGGCTGCTTTGCAATTCGCTTCTGATTATCCCGATGATCTTTTGCAAGAGGAAATAGAAAGGCTAGCAGCCCATGAAAAAGTCTACCAAGTTCGGGTGCAAAGCTTATCTACCATTGGCAAGATGGGGATGAAGAGGATGCTTCCTTATTTGGAAAAGGTGGTAAGCTCAGATAAATCGACTCTGGAAGAAAAGACGTTAGCTATGAGAGCTATTGTCCACATGTATGATAACATTACTCCTGATCGGATAAAACTACTTGCTACCGGTAATCGGGCAGGTTTGAGAGGGCTTGCTGCCGAATCGATTGCCTATTTTGATTTAAAAGAGGTGAAAGGAGAACTATTTTCTCTGGCTATTGATCCAATATCAGATGTGAGAATGGCGGCAGTTCATGCTATCCCTTTAGTATTTGACGACTATAGAACGGTAAAGCCTATTCTTATGAAAGCAGTCAAAGATATCGATCCGATGGTGGCGATTACCGCTGCCTGGGCTATGATCCATTTTGATCCCGATGCGGGTCAATATGAGTTAAACAGATGGTTTTATGATGAGAGGAAAATCCATAGGCTTTTAGCTGCCGCCGCCCTTGCCAAGACAGGAAAAAAAGGGGCCCCTTTGGCTTTAAAGATTTTAAAAGATTGCAATGATCCTTATGTTAAAGTCAATGTCAGCCTTGGTCTTTTAGGGATGAGGGTTGAGACGAAGTTGTGCTGTGATATTCTCTATGACTTTCTAATAAAAGAAAAAACTAGGTGTTTATGGAGCACCTCCGCTCCTTACTTTCAAATGCTAGTTTCTTCCACATCAGCGTCTAATGAAGAGATCCTCCAGATGCCGGAAGCGCTGGATCGGATGGCCCGTTTACAGCTTTTTTCTTTTTTGGCGATTTTGGGAGATGAGAGGGCTCTGCCTGCCTTAAGAGAATTGTTGCAGGAAAAAAGATGGGGAATTAGTGGTTATGCGGCGGTGACCCTTCTCAAAGAAGGGGAGGAAGATGCCCTCGAGCTAGTCCGAAAGCTGTTGACAGATCCAGATACTGAAGTGAGGCTTCAGGCAGCTTTTATCTTAGCGATGCTAGGCAGAGACGATTCGGTGGTAGGGATACTAGAGGAAGCTTATATGGGTGCCGACCATATAAAGAAACTGCAAATCTTAGAAGCTTTAGGGCATATTGGCAATTCGGATAGCATTTCTTTTTTGGTACGAGCTATGCACGAGCCTTTTGAGATTTTACGGATTGTAGCTTCTTCTAGTGCGATTCAGTGTCTGAATCGGTAATTGCTAAAGATTTTTCTGTATGAGGCTCAAATGTTAAGAGCTATGCCGAGATTATAACAGTCCTATAATAGATATTGCAATTATTTTTTATTATATATTATAATATATAAACTATTAATTAATAAAAATGTTAGATTATTTAACAAATTTTTTTATTAACATAATATATAATTAAAAAGTTGATAAAGAGAAGGTTGTGATGGTAAGCCCTACAAATAGCTTCATTTTTTGTCCCCCACTTTTGGGAAAGCCTGATCCTGCAGAATCAAAACCCAAGGGAATCGATACGCGACGTCGTATCCTACAAAAAGGAGCCGGAGAAGGGGAGTGTTTTTTTGGTCTCTATAATTTACTTAGAGAAAGATATAAGGCTCCTAATACCCAAAAATGGGAAGAAAGAAATTTTGAACAGCTAATCTCTAGATTTCGAAGAGAGCTCTATACCTGTGATGAACATTTAGCAGATGCTATTCGAGATATCTCTGTACCCCGGATTCATGAAATACTTAGCCAAATAACTAAAGAAAATCTAAATAATAGAGCCACTATGGGGACTCTTCAATGGTTGGATAGCCAGGCAAAAATACCTATTGATTCTTATCTACAGCCGTTCATAGATCAAAAGAAGTATCAAAATTTAGCCGAATATTTTGAATACTTACATAATCAAGCTACCCTAAAAGTTCTCCTTAAGTTTCTTCCTCAACTAAATCCCGATTTACAGAACTTGTCTAATGACGAAAAAACCTCAGCTCCGATTTTATATGGTTTAGCTAGAAGAAGCATAGAAAAAAAATTCCATTTAAAGGTTTCCTCTTGGCTCCCAACTCAGCCTTTAACTTCCTTAATAGAAGAGCTAAAATTAAAAGGTCCCTTAGGAATTATTGGAAATTTCGGATCCGCATATTTTAATGCGGATCCTCATCCTATTGGAAGAAAGATAAATGGTAGAGAAATATATGGCTGGAATAAAAACGATCCTATTTTTTCCCGGTCTATTTCAGCGCATACGTATCTTATTGTGGGGGCTGAAATAATTCATGAAAAAGGATTTGTCTATTTCATTAATCCATCAGATCCTAGTGACCCTCAAAACCCGGAAAGCCAGAAGATTTATGTAATGTCTTATGATAGGCTAACGTCCATAGGCAACCTCAACGATCTTAATGGCTGTAGATACTTCCATTCTCATGAAGGAACCGAGTATGCTATCTATCGAAGCTATTCCTAGGTTGGGACTATTTCGATTTATAATTAATACCCATCGCCTTTTTGACTTCGCTCAAAGTACTAGAGGCTACAAGTCTCGCCTCTTCGGTCCCTTGAAAAAGGATATTCCATACCTCTTGAGGATCTTTAGCAATCTCCTGCCTACGCCTTCGGATAGGAGAGAGAAATCCCTCTAATACTTCTAAGAGGTACTTCTTTACATTCGAGTCTCCAAGTCCTCCTTTTGAGTAGCGCTCTTTTAAAGAAATAGACTTGGTCTTATCGGGATCAAAAGCATCCAGATAGGTAAAAACGGGATTTCCTTCGACTTTTCCCGGATCTTCGACCCGAAGATGGCCGGGATCGGTGTACATCCCTTTCACCTTTTTCGCTACCTCATTTTCCGGATCAGAGAGGAAGATCGCATTTTTTAACGTCTTCGACATCTTAGCTTTTCCATCAATACCCGGAAGGCGGGCAACCTGAGAGATATGGGCTTTGGGATTTACTAAGACATGACAATTATAGGTCCGGTTAAATTTATTCACAATTTCGGAGGTTAGTTCGATCATCGGCAGCTGATCCTCCCCTACCGGGACAAGGTCGGCTTTAAATGCAGTGATGTCGGAAGCTTGTGATACGGGATACATCATAAACCCGGCAGGGACTGCTTCGCCAAACCCTTTTTGCATGATTTCGGCTTTTATGGTGGGGTTGTGCTTCAAACGATTCCAGGTAACGAGATTTAAATAATACATGGTGAGTTCACACAGCTCAGGAATCATCGATTGAATGAGGAGGGTAGTTTTCTTAGGATCGATTCCAATAGCGAGGTAGTCGAGGGCAACTTCTAGAATATTGCGTCTCACCTTCTCGGGTTCTTCGGCATGGTCGGTCAACGCTTGGGCATCGGCAATCATCACAAACTGTTTGTATTCATGCTGGAGTTTTACTCGGGTAGCTAAAGAGCCAACATAATGGCCCAAATGCAAAGGTCCGGTAGGGCGATCTCCCGTAAGGATAATTTTTTGCTTCAAATGACCTCTTCCCCCTTTTTGAGGCTATTGAGGTGTGACTGTAAAATCGCCGCCACCTCTTCTAACTTTTCTACTAAATCTCCCTGCCGTCTCATCGACTTTTCTCCTATGGCGGCAAGCCACCTACTCCAGGATAGCTCCAAGTCCTTTTTAAGATCTAGCCACTTTTTCTCCTTGGCGGCTAGAGGAAGATCTACATAAAAACCAAGGACAAAAAAAGTATCTTCTCCCTTTTCCGGAGAGATCAGGAAAAAGCGGGTCCATTGCCACTCTCCTCGCTTATTTTTACAGCGGACCTGGATACTTTTTTCTTCTCTTGCGTTCCACCCTTCCTTCTGCACTTGCTCCCAATCTTCATGGTGGATAAAAGCAAAACCACTCATCCCTTGTAACTCGGAAGGAGTATAGCCAAATATCCTTTCTACCGATGGCGAGATGCTTTCCATCTTCCCCGAACGCCTCACCTGCACGGCAAAGACCCCATCGGTTTTCAGAAATTTACAAAAAAGATTATGGATAGAGATAAGATGGCTCAAACTCTCTGAAGAGGTAATATAGGAATCGGCAGGAGGAGAAGGGGGGGGTATACCCGAATTACCCTTGGGGAATGGATAGACAGAGTCTAAAAGTTTTTTAGCAATCTGCTGTACCTTGTGAGCTCCTAACATAAAAAGAATCTTTACATAAGGTAATTTAAGGTTCAAGAATTTGACAAAAATGATATAAGCTTTTGCCATGGATTGTCTTGGACCTTACAAAATTATAAAAAACATTGGCAAAGGGGGGATGGGGGAGGTGTTTTTAGCTTTTGATCCCATTTGTGAACGACAGGTGGCTTTAAAATGCATGCGGGCCGATCTCAAACACAAAAAAGCGATTCAAACTAGGTTCTTACGAGAGGCAAAAATCGCTTCGCAACTCACCCATCCATCGATCATCCCTATCTATGCCATCCACGAAGACAAAGACTCCATTTACTATACGATGTCGTACGTTGAAGGAGAGACCTTAAAAGAGATTTTGCATAAAACTTCTCAGCAGATAAAAAAAGGGCTGCCGCTCCACCCTATCGGCCAGTCAATCCCCTCCCTTTCCCGCCTATTCTTAAGAGTCTGTGAAGCCATCTATTATACCCATAATAAAGGGATACTGCACCGCGATCTAAAACCGGATAATATCATTATAGGAAAGTTTGGAGAGGTGATGATCCTTGACTGGGGCATTGCCGATTATCTCAGCGAGACCAAGGAAGAGGCTGCCTCTACTCTAGAGCGCTCCCCTGATATTACAAGACCGGGTAGGGTAGCAGGAACCGTCTCCTATATGGCGCCGGAAAGGGCGATGGGAAAAGAGGCAACTATAAAAACCGATATCTACTCTTTAGGAGCTATCCTCTTTCAACTCCTCACCCTCCACCCCCCTTTCCATCGAGGCAACTTGCAAGCTTTTCGTAAGACGATGAAAAATGAAACCCTTCCCGACCCAATAGAAATGGCCCCTTATAGGGAAATACCAAATGGCCTTGCACAAATTGCAAAAAAATGTCTTGCTTTTGACCCCGATAAAAGGCCGTCTACCGTCCAAGAATTGATTGATGATGTAAAAAATATTATCGAAGGGAAAGCCGAATGGCTTTTCGTCTCCGACCTTTCGATGGAAGAAAAAGAAGACTGGGAATTTGAAGAAAACGTCCTCTTTGCCAAGCACACAGCCATCAGTAGACAAATTGAGCAGAGCGAATGGGTCAGCCTTATGATCTCCAAAGAGTCGTTTTCGGAAAACATGAAAATAGAAATAGAAATAACTGTTCAAAAAGGGGGACAAGGGGTAGGTCTTCTCTTCAGTATTCCGGAAGCTACAAAAAGAAAAAGCTTGGAAGAGGGCTACTGCCTCTGGATGGGCTCCTCTAACTTTCCCGGTTTTCGCCTTTTTAGATCTAACGTATTAGTTCTAGAACTTTTAGATATTCAGCTCCCTATATCCACTTTACATAAAGTAGTTATCGAAAAGATCAATGATCATTTAATAGGTGCCTTAAATGGGACTCTTATCTTTACCTATTCTACCCATCTTCCCCTTGCCGGAGGTCATGTAGGCCTCCTTTATAAGGATGCCGATTTTTCAGTCAAGCATTGTAAAGTCTTTTCAGGAACCTCCAACGTCATGGTGGGGTGTTTAGCTGTCCCTGACGCTTTTTTTACCCATAAAGATTTTGATATGGCCCTTATCGAATACCGGAAAATTGGCAAATGTTTTCCGGGAAGGGCAGAGGGAAGAGAGGCCCTCTTCCGAGCGGGTATGACTTTACTAGAAAAAGCAAAATGGTCCAAAGACAAAAAAGAAAAAATAGAGCTTTTCGACTTAGCATATAAAGAGTTTGAAAATTTGAACCACACTCCGGGAGCCCCTTTAGAATATATGGGGAAATCGATGGTCTATGAAGCAAGAGGAGACAGTGAAGAAGAGGTCAAATGTCTCGAGCTTGCTCTCCGAAAGTTTCCGAAACATCCACTCCTTCCCATATTAGAAGAGCATATCCTCTACCGAATGCATGAAAGCTCCCACCAAAAGAGGGATACTGCCTACCGCCTTATCCTTACTGCCATCCGATATTTCCCTAAAATACTCAAAAATAAAGAAATGCAAAACTTACTCCATAGCTTGCAAAAACACTGGCAAGATCTATTTTTTATCGAAGAGGCGGCTGCTAATGCCTATACCAACCAGATTGCCAAATTGGCGATTATCCTTGCATTTTGGACCAATAAGAAGCAAGCCCTCGTCGAGATCATCAAATCTCTCTGTCAACAGGCCCCCTATGATCAGGTCTCGATAGAAAATGCCCTTTTTTGTCTTCTGGAGCTTGGATATAATAAAGATCTTAAAGAGATGCTCCTGTTTTTAAAAACCAAGCCAATGCATGGTCATGGTTTAGAGCTAATCTCTACAGCCCTCCTTGCCCATTATCGGTCGATTTCGTCGAGCCTAAAAGATCTCTTTACCCATAAAAAAATGGGGCCAAAAGAGGGTAGAGCCCTTCATCATATCCTCCAACTGGCTCTAATAAAAAAAGAGACTGCTTCTTTTCAAGAAGTTTATAAAAACTTCAGGGATCTTCCTTTAAAGCAAAAACCTTTTTTAGATTCTTTATTTGTTTGGAATGCCTTATTGACTAAAAATTTTTCTCTTGCAGAAGAGATTTTTCATGCGTACCCGATGGAAAATTTACATCAAGAGAGTCATCCCCTATTTATCCCTTACGGCGCCTATCTCTATGTCACCGAAAATCCGGAAATGGCTACGGGCCATTTTTCCAGCCTTTTGGATACCCCGCTGTCTACCACCGCTAGCAGTTTAGCTGCCCATTATATTACCGGAAGGCCGGAAGACAAAAAAATGTTGACTTCCGAAGCTTTTTACTGGGAAAAGATGCAGCTTTTCAAAGAGCTCACCCTCTTTTTCCGGGTAATTGGCGATGAAGAAAACTATAAACAATTTGAAAAGAAACTCCACCATGGATGATCTCCCCACTCTATCTAACAGTAAACTGGTTCATCAAGGTTATTTTGATTTGAGGATCGATACCCTCGCAAGAAAAAACGGGACAGCCGGCTGCTATACAGTCCTCTTAACCAAGGTAAATGCTACTGCCATTTTGACAGAAGATACTAAAGGGCGGTTGATCCTCACAAGGGAATACCGCCACCCCATACAACAATATGTCCTCTCCTGCCCGGGAGGAAGGATCGAACCCTCTGAAGACTCGGTAGCTGCTGCTAGAAGAGAACTTCTAGAAGAAACGGGATATGTCGCAACCAAATTCCACTTTCTCGCCAACTACTTCCCCCTCCCTTCGATCTGTGATCAAAAAATTTCTCTTTTCTTTGCAAAAGGGGCTAAAAAAACGTGCCGGCAAAAACTCGATCCTTTAGAGGTGATCGAATTGGTTATTTTCAAAAAAGAGGAGCTGTTGCAAGAGATCCGGCGGGGAGCTCTTATCGATGGGGTCCTTTCCGCCGCCCTATTTTACAAAGGACTCCTGGAATGAATAAAGCTTTTGACCCCAAAGCTATCGAAGAAAAGTGGTATGCTTTTTGGGAAAAAAACAACTATTTTTCCCCCACCCTTTCCTCTAAGAAAAAAGCTTTTTCCATCCTCCTGCCCCCTCCCAATGTCACCGGCGTCCTGCATATGGGACATGCTCTAGTGAATACCTTGCAAGACATCCTTATCCGCTACAAACGGATGGATGGCTTTGAGACCTTATGGCTTCCCGGGACCGACCATGCCGGCATCGCTACGCAGACAGTGGTCGAAAGGATGCTGTTTGAGAGAGAAGGGAAAAAAAGATCCGACTATTGCCGAGAGGAGTTTGTTCAAAGGATCCGGAATTTTGTCCAAGAGAACCAATCTAAAATTTTATCGCAGCTCAAGAAAATGGGGTGTAGCTGTGATTGGGAGAGGCTCCGCTTTACTTTAGACCCCAAAAGTAATAGGGCAGTCCGTATCGCTTTCAAAAAGCTTTTTGACGACGAATATATCTACCAAGGCGATTATCTCGTCAACTGGGATCCGATCACTCAGACCGCTATCGCAGACGATGAGGTAGAATACGAACACCTAGACTCTTTCCTCTGGCATTTCAAATACCCCTTACAGGACAAAAGCGGCTATGTCACTATCGCTACCACCCGTCCTGAGACGATACTTGCAGATACGGCGGTGGCAGTACATCCCAAAGATTCCAGGTTTTCCCATCTCATCGGCAAAGAGATCCTCCTCCCTTTGACAGAAAGGAAGATCCCGATTATTGCCGATCCTTATGTCGATCCTATGTTTGGTTCGGGGGCGGTTAAAATCACCCCCGCTCACGACCCTAATGACTACGAAATAGCCCTTCGCCATAACCTTCCCCTTATCAATATTATGACCCCTGATGGGAAGATCAACGAACAGGGAAAAGCTTTCCAAGGCCTTTCGATGCAAGAGGCGAGAAGGGCTGTCGTAAAAAAAATGTCGGATATCGGCCTTTTAGATAAAACGGAGCCCTACCAACACCGGGTTGGCATCTCCTACCGGTCGAAAGCGATCATCGAGCCCTACCTTTCCAAGCAGTGGTTTATTAAGATGGGGCCTTTTAAAAAAAAGCTCTTGGCCGCAGTAAAAAAGGGGAAAGTCCGGATGGCCCCAGAATCGTTTAAAGAGACCTACTACCATTGGATTGAAAATCTTAAAGACTGGTGCATTTCTCGCCAACTCTGGTGGGGGCATCAGATCCCCATCTGGTATGAAAAAGAAAATCCGAAAAACATCCTCTGTTATGATGGCGAAGGGGTACCGGAAGAGGTAGAAGAAAACCCCGACAAATATCGGCAAGATACGGATGTTTTGGATACTTGGTTTTCCTCTGCCCTTTGGCCTTGTAGCTCCCTTGGCTGGCCCGAAAAGACAGAAGATTTACAAAAATTCTATCCTACGACGACCCTAATTACCGGGCACGACATCCTCTTTTTTTGGGTAGCGAGGATGATCCTTATGGGAGAGTATCTGATGAAAGATATCCCCTTTCACGAGACATTTATCCATGGGCTTATCTTTGGAAAATCCTACTTTCGGCAAAAAGGGGAAGGGATTTCCTATGTTTCCTCGGAAGAAAAGGCAAGGTTTGACCGTGGAGAGTCCCTTCCTCAAGGGGTCACGGCAAAATGGGAGAAGATGTCCAAATCCAAAGGCAATGTCATCGATCCGCTGCAGATCATAGATACCTATGGTACCGACGCCCTGCGTATGGCCCTTGCCTCTTCGGTGACCCATGCAAGACAGATCGATCTCGACCTAAGGCGTTTTGAAGAATTTAAAAATTTTTCCAATAAAATATTTCATGGGGCTAAATTCATCCTCACGAATCTGCAGCCTGAAAAAGGAGATCCTCTGACCTCCACCCAGTTAGGGCAAGGGCTACAACCGGATCTATTTTCCTTAGAAGATAGGTGGATCCTCTCCTTGCTGGCAAAAACGGTGAAAAGCGTCCGTCATTTTTTAGATACCTATGCATTTGATAAAGCGGCAAATTTGGCTTACGAATTTTTCCGGAAAGATCTCTGCTCTTGTTATCTGGAGATTGTAAAGCCCTCTTTGTTCCTAAAAGTAGGAACCATTCAAGAGCGGGAGAACAAGCAAAAACTTTTAGCCATACTTTTATGCCAAATCTGCCGCCTCCTCCATCCGATGGCTCCCTTCATTACCGAAGAGATTTTCTCTCAGCTAAAAGCCCTATTTCCCAATTTGAAAGCTACCGGCTCAGATCCCTATACGAAGGAGATGGTAAATGCTTTGAAGGCCCCTGCCTGTATCCTAGCCCCTTTTCCTGCTCTTCTTCGAAAAAAAGATATCCGGCCTATTGTAGAGAAACACTTTGCCCTCTTAGAGAAGGTCGTCTATTCCGTTAGAAATATCCGTTCGGAGTTAAAGATCCCATTAGGAGAGCCCACCGATCTTTACATCCTCTGCGAATGCGGCGATGAAGAACGAAAGATCGTAGAAAAAAACAAACATATCCTCACCGCTCTTTTAAAAATCGGAAATCTCTCTTTTGCAACTATGGGAATTCCTGCCCATCATACCTTTGGTTCAACCGCCGTCGTAGGGACGCTAAAGCTCTTTGTCCCCCTTCCTGCCGCTTTACGAAAACAAGAGAAGGAGAGGCTGGAAAAAGAAAAAGAGAAAACAGAGAAGATCGTCGAAATTACCCGGAAAAAACTCGATGATCCCGAGTTTCGTATGTATGCCCCAAAAGAGGTCGTCCGTAAGATGGAAAACACCTTGCAAGAGGCCGAAAGCTCTATGGAAGAAATTACCAAAAAACTAAAACAGTTTTGATTCTATAGAAAACATAGGAGACTAAAGACCTCTCGCATCATCCCCTTTAAGGAACTGTTGAAATCTTTAGCTTTGCCGTTAAAATTTGAGCCTTGCTTCCCCGGATTTGATCTTTTTAAAAACCGTTTGATTCGCTTTGATCTAAATACTAAACAATTAGCAGTTTGCGATATTGCTTTTGTTTTCATTTATCTTTCTTGTTCATTATAAAAGATTTAACTATTTAATCCCCCTAAAAACCCGTCCTAGCGCAGTTGTTAACTGCTAATTACCAATAACTTATATTATCAAAGGGGACATTTTAGCTTAATGCCTATGCTCAGATAATTACCCTTTTAATATATTTAAAAATTTGTTAAAATATTATTAGGATATATATAATTTTATATGGCAAATGAACAAATAAAAATATTGCGTGTTAATTACTCGATTCCAAAAGAATATCAAGGTCAAGGAAGTCTCTCAGACGCGACTACAGAGACTCTATCGAGAAATTGCGATGGATTGGAGGGCCTTTATGTTATTGCTCCATCAGAAAATACAGCCTCATTAGATATAATAAGCAAAGACGAACAATTAGCAAATTCTATCTATAATCGTATTCAAACCTCCTTTAAGGAAGCCCTTCCTTTTCTTGACCAACAAATTTTGGGTCAACTGCAACAAGCTGCTTTGAAACTGCTGAAAAAAAAAGACGTAGCTTTGCAAGCTGTTGAAGGTCAATCGCGCATTTGTATTGATATATTTAATAAAAAAGTAACATTTTTTTTGGTTTTTAAAGAAATGCCTGTGGGTCCACCGAATAACCAAAATGCTCCAAGCACGGTAACTATTACTATAC
Organism: Chlamydiota bacterium; assembly: GCA_027366035.1. Lineage (GTDB taxonomy): Bacteria > Chlamydiota > Chlamydiia > Chlamydiales > SM23-39 > DAHXLK01. The sequence goes on along the minus strand of DAHXLK010000033.1, from coordinate 12,379 downwards.
AATTTTCTCCTACTAGATCTAGAAAGAAAGAACATGGCCGAGGTACCGTTCAAGAAGCAGCAGCAAACACATCTCCAATTCAACCTGTCTCTCTTCCCGTTTCCACTAGTGAAAACAGGCAAGTAATAGAAATTATTCCCAAGAATTTGTCGAAAGATTTTGAATTTAACGAAGGTTTTGAACCATTTCAAGAAGAGCCTCTCGTGTATGCAGAGGAAATGAATCAATTACGAACTACAGACGGTGGATTAGAAGCAGTAAACAGAGAGTTAATGGGCTTTTCTTGTTCTGCTGTTTCTAGCGAAACACTTACGCCAGAAGATATTCGTACTCAATTATCACCACAGATTCATGATACTGAGACTCAGAACGAGATTTTGCTATGCCTACGAACATCAGTTACCGTTACCGGTTTAGAGCAATTAAACCATGCATTACAAACGAAACTACAAAAAGCAAAACAAACAATCCTCAATATGGACGTCCAGAGAAAAACAATAGACAAGGAAAAACAAACTGTGACGACTGAAGCTTATTTTAAAGTAGCTTCTAACGACGACGATGACAGCAAAAGAGCTATCGAGATTTATAAGATTGTAACAATCTATGACGTGCAGCACAACAATGCCGTTGTGAAAATTTTCAAGAAACAACCAAATTATCTAAATAATGAAGATTATCTTAATAAATATTGTAAAAAGTATAAATTAAGTAAAAAAATCGCAGAAACAATCGACATAACCCAAGATATTCCAAGTCAACTCCAAGCTAAAGATACGAGAACTTTAGTGAGAAAAAACATTCGTTTAGGATTTTGGAACAGACTAACGATTCTAATTGCAGGCTTGTTTCATTTAAACAATTTCATTATTAACAAATTATCTAAATCAATCGCATTAATAATAGAAAAACTAGTTAACTATAATAGCATTAAACAGTTTATATGCAATTATAATCAATTTCTGGGTGAAAATAAATCAATATTAGCTCAACAAGAATTAAAAAAACTCAACATTTTGCTTCATTCTCTTTCTATTTTATCGTAAATATCTATGCATCAATTGTATGTGTCGTTTTCCAAGAAGAAAGTTTGGGAAGCTATCAATGTGGCCTCAATGAAATTATGCAAGCGGCCTTAATATTTGCTTATAATAAGCTATATGCATAATAAAAGTATTCTATTTTAATAGATTTAAAAATTTGTTAATATATTATTACAATTTAATTGGTTTGATATGGCAAACGAAACACAGATATCGGTTTCTTTCAGTATTCCGAAACTACCCGAAGAACGCTTATTATGGGGCGATAAAATTGTTATTATTTATCGATCAGAAAAGGGCTTATTAGAAACAATAAGGGGAAAGCAGAATTTAGAAAAATTCTTCTATCAATGGACCGGGATAAGCTTTAATGATGCTCTTCCATTTTTTAACCAACGAGTTTTGGAGAAACTGCAAGAAGCTGCTCGTGAGAATCTAAACAAAAGAAATGTAGTATTGCAAGCTATTGACGATCAATCGCGCATTTGTATTGATATATTTAATCAACAAGTAACGCTTCATCTAGCTTTTCAAGAAGTTTCTTCTACATTATCATTAACTAATACAACAAACAGTCAGCAAACGTTAACTATTAATGCGAGATTTTCTTTAAAATCAAATGAAGGAAAAATAAGCGGAGAACTTACTGTTCAAGAAGATGAGCATCCAATTAACAGTACCCCTTTCTCTGAGAGTTCAGATATACCCGCTTTTTCTATTAATGAAAACAAGCCGGTGATAATTCTTACCGCTTTACCTAAGGATTTTGAGTGGTACGAAGGTTTTACATCTCTTTGCAGTAAGGAATTCGATTATTCAGCAGAAATAACACAATTAAGAACTGAAAAGGGAAAAGATGCTTTAAGAGAACATATGCGACCAGACACTCCATGCACACCCATAAATAGAGAATTAATGGGCCTTTCTTCTACTGATTTTCCTAACACACATATTACATCAGAAGCTATTCGTAGTCAACTCATTCAAAAACAGATTCAGGAAACTCAGATTCAGGACGAATTTTTGCTATGTCTACGAAGTCCAGCTATATTGCAAGGTTTGCTTTACTTACAACAACTCTATCCAGATCAACGTGCTAAGGTATTGTATGAGAAGAAAACTTTAAACTTAAACGAAAAAACAGTGACCCTTGAAGTATTTTTTCAATTATTCCGTTTAGCTAATTCTAGCAATCCTATTTTAGATGAACCCCGTGCCGGTAAGTTTATTATAATCTATAACATATCGGAAAAAACGGCAACTGTGGAAATTTTCGAAAACAAACCGCTAAATTATCTTGATAGTTTTTGTAGAAAGTATAAGTTAAATCAAACAATCGCTGAAACAATCAATATAACTCAAGATATTTCAACTCAACTCCAAGATAAAAATACGAGAACTTTAGTGAGAAAAAATATTCGTTTAGGATTTTGGAACAGACTAACGATTCTAATCGCAGGTTTACTTAATTTAAATAATTTCATTATTAGAAAACTTTCTCAAGCAATTAATTCAATAAAAACAGATATTACTAACTATAAAAGCATTAAAAAGTATTCGGAAGAGCACTATGCTTATACCTCCCAAGGTCGATTAGCAGACGCTAAAAAAGCATTAGACCAACTCAATGCTTTACTGGATTCTCTTTCTTTACCAAAAGCATCTCCCTCCGGGCCTCCTAATTTAGACTGAATTCTTTAAAATTCCGAGGTGTTACAGGAGGCTCAAATTAATGCCAAAGGAGCCAGCGCCGGGTCGATGATCGAAGGTTCAATCTTGCATGCTGTCAAAGTCCTTTTCCAGGCATATTCCAAAAGGGCTTTTTTTAAAGGAGTCATTAATAGCTCTTTTGCATGGATAGCTATGGTTCCCAGTAAAACGACCTCAGGATTGAAGGACATTACAAGGATGCCGATCCCTTGAGCTAGTCGGTCGATGAAGTTTTGCCATACGGCGAGAGCAAACTCATCTTCTTTGCGGACAGCTTCCAAGAGATGGATGACGGTAATTTTTTTGATGTCGCCGGCTTCTTTTACCATTCCGGTGCAGATTTTTTCATGGAGGATCTTTTCTTGGATCATATTAGCTAGGTTGAGGCCTCCGCAGTAAACTTCCCAGCATCCTCTCTGACCACAGGGACATTCAGGCCCATCGATATCTAAAACTATATGTCCTATTTCCCCGGCAGTGTCAGAAAGGCCTTGCAATAGTTTCCCATCTACAATGATCCCTGCCCCCATCCCGGAGCTTAAGGTGAGATAGAGGAGATTTTTGATTTTTTTGTATTTGCCAAAACGGTATTCCGCTAAGGCAAAAGCATTGGCGTCGTTATTGAAAAAGATCTTCGCTTTATACTCTTTTTCTAAAAGGGAGACGATCGGGGCATTTTCCCAGCCGGGGAAGTGGGGAGGATTGAGAATTTTTCCCCTTTTACGATTTATAGGACCCGGTGCCGATAGGCCGATGGCTGTGATAGGCTCTTTTTTCACCTGTTCTCTAATAAGGGAAAAGATGGCCTGCAGCCCTTTCTTAAAAGTAGTAGGGGTGTCGATCCGTTTGGAGCTAATGACATTTCTTTTTTCATCGGATACGGAAACTAAGATCTTTGTCCTTCCAATATCTACCCCTACGAACATTTTAAAAACTCCATAATAGTCTTTGTAGAAATGAGTAATCGTTTCAGAGCTCGAAACAGTCCCTTCATGAGCTTCATTTTCTTAAAATTGTGTTTTTTTGTGAATTATTATAACATCTGTCAAGATGGTCAGGATAAAGCGGAGGATAGAAGGGTACTACCTGGTTCCTCTGGTAATCATAGCTACTATTTATGCTATACATAAGATAATTTCTCCCTTAGCTCTTAAGGGGTTATTTCTATGGATAGCCGGCGCCTTTCTTGTAGTGCTTATGACCGCTTTTTTATTGAAGCTTTCCAGTTATGTGATCTCTTATCCTTTAAAGAAAAGGATAATGGCCATACATGCTTTTATCCTCGATAGTTTTTTGCATGTCTATCTTCTTTTTTTTTTAGCCCCTTGCAACATCATCCGTTGGCAGTATAAAGGAGAGGGGACTCCAATCCTCTTGATACACGGCTATCTCCATTTTGCCCCTGTATGGCTCTATCACATGCGGTTTTATAAAAAAGCCGGACTGGGTCCGATTTATACGATGAACTTAAACGATCCTTTTAGCTCTATTGAACATTTGTCGGAAAATGTGGCGAACAAAGTAAAGGAAATTGTAAAGGAGACCGGCAAGGATGAGATCTATATCGTTGGCCATTCGATGGGGGGCCTTATCGGCTCTTACTATGCCATTCATGATGCTCCGAAAAAAGAGGGCGTCTTAAAAGTTATTACCCTAGGTTCCCCTTTTCATGGGACAAAGGTGGCCAATATCGCCATCGGAGAAAATGCCAAAGAGATGCGTCTAAATTCTCCCTTTGTAAAAGCCCTCTTAAAAGATATCCAAAAGGAAAAAAAAATCCCTTTCTACAATATCGGAAGTAAATCGGATCAGCTCGTCATCCCCCAATCTTCTAGCTTTGTCGTCGATAAACCGGAGAGGAAGCTCGTCCTAGACGGTATTGGCCATGTAGGACTCCTCTTCAGCAGCCAAGCAGCAAATCAAGTAGTCAATTGGGTCAAAGAAAAATAATAACTCACCTTACGCAATCCATGGACCGTGGATTGCGTAAGGTGAGATGTTAAGACAAAAGCGCGATTACAGTATGTCCCTAATCTGAATCCGTTCTAGAGGTAACAGTTGGTTAGTTTTTGTAAAAAGATTTCTCCTTGTTTTTCCTCTTCATTGCGGTAGATATAGCCAATGGCGGTAATCTCTGAATGAAGGAGGTGAGAGAGGGTTAAGTTGCGAGGGTGAATCTTAAGTGATTTAAGAGCCGCCTCTAGTTTTTCTTGCAACCCCTTGGAAGTAGAAGCGGTCACCACTAAGATATAGCCGGAGGTGTGTAAGATTTTTTGGAAAAAAGGGGTCGCTATACACTCTTGTATCGCCATCTGATGGAGGAGAAATAGCTCTTTTAAAACCTTGGCGGGGAGGAGGCTTTGCATGATGGCCGGTCTAAGAGAATAGAAAAAGTTTTCTAAAAGAAACTCTCCCTCTTTATTTAGGTCGGGAAGGAGGGTTAATAGTTCTTGTAAAACCTCATTTTGTTTGACGATCATTCCACCATTAAAGTCACGAAAATTTCCAAGAGAGGAGGTGAGGTCATGGACGATTACTTGCCTTGCCTTTTGTAGATCCACATAAGAGTCTTTTCTCAAGAAAGGGGCTTTGGGAAGGTGAATCCTAAAAAGATTGGCCTCTTTGGGGTAACGCCGTTTGATATATCCTACGACCTTCGATTCATCAAAATGGATAGAAAGATGGTGTAATTGCTCTGCAAGGGTCACATCTTTTTCCCTCAAAGTCCTGACGAAAATAACGGCAAATACAAGTTCGGTATGGGTCTGCTGTTCATAGGAGATGATCGCTTGAGGGATGTCGCGAAGGAACCTAAGCTGCTTGGCAAGGGTAATGATATTGCGTATGACCTCTTCTTCATTTCTCGGCATAAAGATAGGGTGGAGGACATGTTCAATCCTCATAGGGAGCTCTTTCAATAAAGAGCGTTTGAGATTCTTGATCTCTTCAAGAGTAAAAAATAGGTCGTGGGCTTTTTCTACTTCTAAGTAAAATGTCCGAATCTTCTCATCCGGACGGTCGATCAAATAAGTATCTTTAACAAACTGGATATCAGGGATATAGGTTTTAATGCTTTCTAAAATATGCCTTTTTTCAAACCTTTCGGTTTCTGAGAGATTTAAGGTGATTAAAATCCCAAGGGTATGATTTTTGTGATTCTCTGCATTGTAGAAAGTCTTTAAGATTTTCAAACTGATATAGCGTTGATTGGGATTGGCTCGCATGGCATGCTTTACCGTTTTCTTAAAGAGATAGAGATAGGCCATTACCCTACTTATGTGGCGATGATCTCTTTGAGCGATGAATTTATCTTTAAAAAGGGTGATAGACTGTTTCATCTCATAAAAAACATCGGGATCAAAGGTTTTGGGGCGACGGTGCATCAGATAGGAGATATTTTCTTTTACCTGATCTATTTTTCTCTCGGCGGAAAGCTTGATCAAAAATTGCTGCATCTCATCATAGATAGAACTATCTTGGATTTTTGTAGGGCTAGAGAGTAAAGAGGAGATGTTTTCCTCGATCATCGACATCTTTTGCTCTAACGATAGCGATTTTATAGATACGATATAGCGGGCATAATAGACGGCAAGGATGTTAATCCTAAGCTCTTGAAAAAGGAGGGGGAGGTTATTCATTATGGTCTTACGGTCTTGTTCTTCATGAGCTGTAAGGAAGTGCTCTACCAAATAAAGGGGCTTAGCCGGATACTGGATGCATTCAAAAGTAAGGGATCTTCCCGCAACGATGTTCCAGTGTTTTCCCGGATAGGCCCATCTATTGAGCATATCCGCCACATACCTCCCTACCCCCGAGGTATATTCGGCAGGACATAAGACAGTTACCGAGATCGTATTGCCGGAGGCTTTATGAGTAAAAAGGGGAAGAATCTTATGGAGATTATGGAGGATAACCCTTTGATGCTCTTCATTTTCGGCACTTCTTAAACTCTTCATTATTTTTTCCGGAAGTAGACTTTCTATCAGCTGCTCCATCGAAGCGATAAAAAGGTGTAACGAAAAGGATTGCCCTATAGCAAAGTTAGGTTTTATCCGAATCGTATGCCCTTGAGGAAAGTAGGGGAGGGGCTCTAACTTATGAAAATCTATGGGGATAACTTTAGGTGCTGCCATAAAATTCCTATAACGTATACACTTTTTTTATCCATTTTGCTACAAGGAATTTATGACCTATCTAAAAAGCCTGATTGTTAATATCCTGATCGTTTTTTTTGCTTGCTATACCCTTCCGGGAATTGAGGTGATGAAACATACCAAATTCCCTAGTGTAGAGGGAGATCTCTTTTTTGCCATTGTTTTGGGAGGTTTAAATACCCTTATCTACCCAATCCTTAAGATGTTTACATCCGCCCATTATCTCAAGATCGCTATCGTTTGTGTAATAGTAAATTTTACAACTCTTGCATGGATCAATATTTTGCCGGTAGGGTTTAAAATGATCTCATTCGGTGGGTATTTTTGGGTTGCTGTTGTCGTTACGGTATTTAGCCTTTTTACCAATTTTTATATTAAATCAAAGCCATCTAAATAATATAAATTTGAATTAAAAATCAAAAAAGTTGAATAATTAATTTAGGTGGATTTATGAAACCTAAATTAAAAAAACGTTCGGAAGTAAAGTTAGAAGATGCCTTGGATAACCTGACCTTACTAGCTGCTATCGATCCCAACAACCCCTATCTATTAGGGATCCAGGGAAATCGATTTGTCATTCAGAGTGAAGAACATAACAAAGCAAATTGGCTCGTCTCTCAAGAAGGAAGCGAGTTTTTACAGCTAGTACAAGCCTCTTATCAGGCCATACTCACCTATTTTCTAGACCTCTATGAAAACAAAGAGATCGTCTGGGAGGACCCAAAAACTAGGAAAGGGGTACAGGGGATTATGGAGGTATGCGGGGAGGGGGCTAAGAAATGTGATCGGATATTACAGCGTTTGCAAGGTGCATGGCAAAGCATCTTTGATGTTCCTGAATACCAACAGCTACAAAGTTTTTATCTCGATAAATTGATGAAAAAATTCTCTATTCCTTTAGAAGGAGAGAAGGCTTGGGAAGGGGAGTTTCACCAAGGATATGAATCACAAATATTAGATACCGAACATACAGGATTAAAGGATTTTGAGACTGTCAAAAACGATAAAGAGTATGAGCTTTTTTATTTGGTGACAGATAGTGGAAAGCCCTATTTCCACCCCACCTTATTTCGCAATATCAAGCTGGTTTGTGACTTTGACGCAAGGGGGAATCTACCTTTAGAAGAAGACCCCCTTCTTAGAATCCGGACGATGCAAGATAGGGACCTTTTTTCTGCCGCTATGCAGATTTTTGAAATCGGAAAACCTTGGATACAAAAGTTTTATAAAGAGAGAGTTCGGCAAAAAAAAATGGTGATAATCCAGGGGCTTGCAAGGGCGCTAATGGCCTTAATGTTAGCTAAAAATTCAAAAAATCTTTTGCAAAACACCTCGGAGAAGTCTTCATTGAGCTATTTTCAAGATGTCCAGTGGTTTTTGAAAATGGCTCTGCAATCTCCTGAATATCAAAAGTGGGTAGCCTATCCTCCTTCTGAAAACGATAAGCTAGCCCATCTGTTATTAGATCTTACTCATATTTTATGTAAGGGGTTATTTACAAGAAAGTTAGGAATACAGCAAGAGATGGATGGTTTTATCCACCGACTTATACGAAAGGGGGAAGAACTGATAGTTAAAGAGAAGGAGTTTCCTCTGTTTTCTAAACAATCTTCTTTTAACCAATTCGTGGTAGAACATGAGGCTATTCGCAAGATCCTTGGCCACTATCCTAGCGGCCCTTTATTTAAGACCTTAGATCTTATTCGAGAGGAGAAGATATTGGGGTTTGAACCTCTTATGCAGGGGAATTTTCCTTACCGGCTCTATACGATAGAAGAGACCTTTTTTCTCCACCTTCCATCCCCTACTAGGCAAGAGGTAGTGGCTGTCGCGGAAATCTCAGAGGAGTTTTTAGGTTATTTACGTTCACTTTTCATGGAAAAACCTATACGGAGGCATTTGCTTATCCACTTACAAGAGGCAGATGTGTGGCAAGATAGTGGAAGGGCCCTTGCAATTGATAGGTTACAAAAACAGGCAGAGTTTACCAAGTGTCTTACCATTATCCATCTTCCTAAAAATGGCGATTTCTATTACCAGAAGGGGGGCTATATTTCTATGGAGAGAGCCTCCGAATTTATGGAAGCTTTAGCGGGTATTGTCAGAGATTTAGAAAGTGTTATAAAGCCGTTTACAAAAAAAATAATTCCAAAGATTCATGAGGTGGTATTCCAAGGGAAAAAAAACCTTACCAGAGAGGAGCGGTTAGATTTTATAGAGATTTTTTATGCCTTTATTACCTTGAAGCTTTTAGAGGAACTCCACCCTTATTCGATGAGTTTTACCTGTAAAGATGGGCTCGACGCCGGAGGGGCTTTTGCTGCTGCTTTCTATGCTTTTACTTTTCTTACCCGAGGTAAAACTTTGGATAAAAAGATAGCTGATTCTTTACGTCTTATTTTTTATACCTCGGCTTTATTAGTTCGGGAAAGAGCTATCGATGTGCAGAGGTTTCATAGAGTCCTCTCTTTTTTAGCTAAGCTAGAGGAGCTTCCAAGGGAAGAGTTAGAGAAGATGCTGCGTCAAGTATAAGGGACTGTTGAAATCTTTAGCTTTGCCGTTAAAATTTGAGCCATGCAAAGATCGAAACAGTCCATAAAATATCTTTGAAAATAATTTCGGATTTCAACGCCCCCTTAGAACTCTCCGCCTATCGACAGAGAAAGTTGGTTAGATAACCAGCTCGTTCCAGCTTGCAATTGATATTGAAAATCTACGAAAACATGGGAAGGCTTGTTTTTATAGAAGAGTTCCAACCCAAATGTTCCCAAATTGAGTTTATGTTGGTAGGTATAAAAAGAGAGAGCAGAGGGAACATTATAGGAAACATTAGTAGCCAACGCTAGCTCTGCCTCCATCTTCATCCAGAATGGTTGCACATTAACAAAAGCTAATGACTCTTTCAAAATATATAAGTCGTTTCCTGCATCGATGATCTCATAGAAATTAGCCGCTACTTGACTTTGTAAAAAGGCAGGTGTTGCACGGTGTATTTTCATATTAAAAACCCCTGCTCCAGTCTCTTGATATTCTTCCACCCAGTTAGATATCCAATCCAAAGAAGCTAGCGGCTCCAATACAAACCAGTCTACGATATAATCATATCCCCCTGCTAGGTGGGGCATGAGTTGCCATATATTGAAAACCGACTCGGCTGTCACATCGATAGGACTACTGCCGCTAATCGAGATATTCCGTTCCATGTCGAATTGGTTAAAAGCCGCTTGGACTCCTGCCTCCAAAAACCCACCATCGATAGATTGGTTATAAAAGCTGCCGGCTATACATCCGTTGGATAGCCCATTACCCAAATGATGGTCTTCTTGGATATCATTGTGGAGATATCCTGCGAAGGCTTGTAAGGTGGCATTATTAATACCAAAATACTCATAGCCTGCAAAAAAGCCTCCTACAGAGTCGCTGACTCTAGGGTTCTGATTTTGCCCATCTAAAGTCATGATATCGCCATATCCTGTAGCCCAGAAATAATTATTCTCATTATAAAGTATATTTCGAGCATGCCCCATAGGTTTTCTCCTTCTATCGTATAAGGCGATCTCTCTACTTAACTGGACATCGGTGGTAGAGGCAATCATCGGATCGTTAAAAGCAAGGAACGACTCCTCTTTTTCTCCCAAAGCCCATAGATGTTTTTTTCGTTTTTTCTCTTTTTTACCGGTTAGAACCCTCTGCTGCGCTAGGAGGTTTGCAGACATTTTCTCTACGGAAAGCATTTGCATATTAGCAAAATAGGTAGCTGCCGTATTGCGAGAAGGAGATAGGGCGTTTAAGGCTGCTTGTATCTCCTGACATGAGCTACCTATTAGAGCCGTGAAAAGAGGAGACAAGTTCGGGTCTCCTAAAAAGTTATTCAAATAATTTGCTAAAGATAACCGGTTCCCGGATAAAGAACAAAAAGTTGTAGGAATATAACCATAGATAATAAAAAGTTCGACAGAGCTGGGAAAATAGTTGACTCCCCAATTATACTGTGCAGGGTTAACGGTCAAGGTGTCTGAAGAAACGTTGTTGTATACCGTTAATGTACTCTCATCAAATTGTCCACTTACTTTTCCTTCGGAGGTAGAGAGGATAGTATATGTGTGTTTCCCTAAATAGGATGATACGCTGTTGTCTCTGACCAGTACAACCTCAAGCGTTCCTGCGAGCGACGCATCTCCTATTACCTCCATAGCAGAGCTAAATGCTGGGGAGGAAATAGTCCCGACAATTCCTCCTGCGGATATGCTTTGTACAAAACTAGCGTTAGGACCTAGTGTTAAAGTACCCACTGTACCGATAGGGAAGGGGAAGGAGAGGGTGGAGGAGCTGTTACCAAAACCACCGCTTTCAACAGTAACATTACCTAACACAGTACCGGATACAAAAAGTCCTACTACCTGACTTGGTAAAGAAAAAGTGGGAGTATTGACGAGTGCCTGGCCTCCAAGAACTCCTTCAACGTAAAGCGCTCCACTCAAAACGGCAGTAGAGCCGGTAAAGTTAGGAGAATTACCTGATAAAATAACCGATTTATTAATATTAGGATCAACAATCAAATTCCCGGATCCTCCTATACTTCCTGAAAAAGACCCACCGTTAGCTCCAATTGTTAAAGAAGAGTTAGCCCCTAAGTAAACAGCGCCGCCACCGGTGTTAGGGTAGTTGTTCAAACCGCCAATGCTTTGACTTAAGCCCTGCCCGGGGTTGAGGAGCCCGTTGGTCGCTATAAAATAATCAGCAGCCGGTGGAAAAGCATTCGATACATTGGCAGTCAGCGTCCCCTGCAAAATGTCGAAGGTCCCGGAAAAAGAGCTGTTCGTCCCCCCTAAGGTAAAGGTATTTGGCCCTTCTAAGACGAACTCGCCTCCTCCTGCAAGGTTACCTGAAAAAGTAGTACTTTGCGTACCGGTAAGGGTAAGCTCACTGGCTACAAGAACAGTACCCCCCTGCCCAGTATTGGTTAAAGAGGGGATGTTTTCAGGGTTATTGACCACTAAAAACCCGGGAGCATTGACGACTACTGCCGAATTAGGAGAAAAACTCTGATTGCCACCATCTGTAAACGTCCCATTAAGGATGGTAGTGGTGCCGGAATAGGTATTATTGGTCCCGGACAACTCAAAAGCGGTACTGGACGACCCATTTAAAACCAAGTTTCCCGGCCCTCCTATACCTCCCGAATAATTTCCCCCAAGGTTCCCCACCGTTAAAGAAGAGTTAGCCCCTAAGTAGACAGCGCCGCCACCGGCGTTAGGGTAGTTGCTCAGACCGCCAATGCTTTGACTTAAGCCCTGCCCGGGGTTGAGGAGCCCGTTGGTCGCTATAAGATAATCAGCAGCCGGTGGAAAAGCATTCGATACATTGGCAGTCAGCGTCCCCTGCAAAATGTCGAAGATCCCGAAAAAAGAGCTGTTCGTCCCCCCTAAGGTAAAGGTATTTGGCCCTTCTAAGACGAACTCGCCTCCTCCT
>DAHXLK010000031.1 GCA_027366035.1 Chlamydiota bacterium | reverse complement strand
TCATAGAAACGTCTAGTCCTACATAATGTTTCATGGGTTTGCTCCTTATGTTTTATTGAGGTTTTACCTCGGTTATTATGAGAATGTTAAGTTCTCAACTTTGTGGAGAATAATACTACCACGTTTTAAAGGAGCAACCCTTTTTTGCCGGCAATTTGTATCCTGCTAAGACAAAAGCGCGATTACAGAATGTCCCTTAAGGATCCATAGACGAATACTATTATGGCGTATGCTAGTTCATCAGCGGGTGTTATTGTCTACTCATCCTATTTTTCCATTTTTGACTTTTCCATCTTTGTAATAGAAAGACAGTGCGAATTGATTCATCTACTAATAACATGATCCATATCCCTTGAAGCCCCATCTTAAAAAAATGAGTTACAATATAAGCTCCCGGCATGGTAAACCCCCACATTACCAGCTGTGCTAGGGTAAATCCGAATTTTATGTCCCCTGCTGCCCTCAATCCCCCTTGTAGATTAAAAGTAACAGTTCTGATGAGAATTAAACCTGCGACGAGAGTCAATAGTTCAGCACCGATGTTTACCACTGACTCAGTGTGTGAAAAGAAGTGCATAAATTCATAACGAAATTTAAGTCCGAAGCAAAGAATAAAAACAGATAACAGGAAGCTAACAGCGATACTCTTTCGCAACTGCTTCCATACAAATTCGGTTTCATTAGCTCCTACTAAATGACCTACAATGATTTGATTTCCTCTAGAAATCGACCATATTCCGATTTCAAAAAGGGTTGTCAAAGAGATAAGGTAACTTCTAACAGAGAGAGCCTCATGTTCGATAGTAGCTATAATCTTAATAAGAAAAAATTGAAACATTTGAGAAGAAAGAGGTTCTATTGCATTAGGAAGACTTATTCGCAAAAAGCGGGAAAGGTGTTGCTTCATGAACGGCCAAGGGATTTTTGTATAGAGGACAAAATTAGGGACTAAGGAACGAAGCATCCTTAAGAGAAAAACCATACCGACACAGCGGACAAAGCATTGGATCCAAGCGATGAGAACAAGTCGATTACTTGGAAAGATATCGGAGAAAAAAGCAATCATATAATAGAAAAGCAAAGAAAGCCCATTTACAAGCAATGAATAATGCATCGAGTATTTGGTAAAACCATGGGCATTTAGGATAGACAAAAAAGCATAGTTGAGAGAATAGATAAAAAAACAGCTACCAACTAGGCTTAAATAATAAACGCCATCTTGAAGGCTTGTTTGCGAAAAGCCAAAAGATGAAAGTAAAGATGAGGAAAAACTAAAAAAAATAACACTGATGAATAATCCCGCTAATAGGCTCATTAACACCATGATACTGTAGAATTGACCGAGCTCTTTTTCTTTAGCGCCTAAATAGTGGGTCAAAATAATAGCCCCCCCTTGAGCCAAACATTCGGAAAAAGTAAACCCAATGAGTAAGTAGAGATTAATAACCCCAAACATGCCGGCTATTTCGTCAGAAATTTGGCTCATGAGGCCATAGGAAGCCACAAGAACCACTACCCGTAAAAAATGATCCACAAAAATAGGCCAAACTAGCGAATAGAACCCCAGTCGCATAGCCTTTGACGTATTCATTTTAATATAAGTTTATGTATGAAATAGTTTAGATTTTCCTTAAAGAATGCAATTTTTTTTAGGTCGCGTTCAATGAATGGCTCCAAAAAAAGAGTCCCGTTCTCAAAAAGAGATCTCTCAATAAAAAACGAACTCATCTCCTTAAATAGCTCATAATGAACGCCAAGAGAGATTTCTTCCTCGCTGAGCGGAAGAATAGCGGTATAGGCTTTCATAAAAGTCTTGGCTTTCTCAAAGTTGATTTCTTTATAACCACTATTGCAACATGCTAAAAAGATAAAGTGCATCACATCTTCCAATCGATGGCCTAAATGTGTTGCTTCAAAGTCTAGGAGTCCAACAATCTTTTGGTGATTTTTATCAAAGAGGATATTTTCATTATGAAAGTCCCCATGAACAAAGTGATTCATCTGCCAATCAAAAAAAGGTGGGGTAGATGGGAACAACTGAGTTAAAAAGGCAAGTTTTTCGTAAATTAACCCCGTTACTAACTTATCTATCTTTTCTCCCAGGCTTTTCTCGGCAATTAGAAATAGTATTTGCCTAGCGTTATATTCAATTTTCTCTCTAGTTAAGGCTTGAAGATTCGGCCTGTGTAAGCCTAATGAGTGGGGGTTCAGTTGGTGCAGTTGAGCCAGCATTTTACTAACAGCCTGCAAAGCATCTGCCGTAAGAGCAGGCTCATGCAGTATTTCCCCTTCTATTTTAGGGAATATTCCGAAAATTCGTCCATTCAATAGGAAATGGCCGAGATTATGAATAGAAAGAATAGGAGGAAAAACTGGAAAATGATGAGTGTTTAGATACAGAAAAATTCTCTCTATCCGTTTGATTTCTTCTTCTTGAGAAGATCGATAGGATTTAAGAATAAACCTTTTGCCATTCATTTGTATTTCTTGGTTCCAAGAGTTTAAGCCTCCTAATGGATCCCCCCATTGAATAGAATCAAATCCATAGAGCTTTTGTAAACGGTCGCTTAGAACTCTTTGTTCTCTATTATTCATATTCAAATCAAAAGGTAATGGAAGAGAGGTCGTAGTATAAGTAATAAAACGAATGGTTACAAGAGGAACAACGATGGGAGTATGACATGGTTTTAAAGGATCGCATGGTCGGATAGTTGTCTCATTTCTTGTAAACCTCTTTATACCATTTATAAATGATGAACAATCCCCATAAGACGGAGGATGCGCTCCCATCGCCCTGGTAACAGTTATCCATGACATCGATCAATCCTTGTTTTTTCAAATACAGAGCTTTGTGAA
>DAHXLK010000002.1 GCA_027366035.1 Chlamydiota bacterium | reverse complement strand
GAGAGCTTTTTTATTTGCCGGAGTTGAAGATTTTGGGATTTTACCTGTAGAAGCTATGAGTTCCGGCACCCCGGTAATTGCCTATAATCGAGGGGGAGTGAAAGAGACAGTGGTAGAAAGGTGTTCCTATAAGGTTTTTTCGGTCACAAATGAGAGTGAAAATTGGTGAGGGGTAGAGCTCTAGTATAGCAGAGAGAACCTTCTCACCTCCACCCATAGTGGTCAGCCAGTCACAAACAAGGGCCGTTTTCATAGTAGGGAGTTTAGAGCAATTCCCTATTTTGATAGTAGCGGATAAGATCTCTTAAACGGGCAGCCTCTTCAAACTGCAACTCTTTTGCTGCCCTTTTCATCTCTATTTCACACTCTTTAATTTTAGCTTCGATATCGGTAATATCTGTTATCTCTTCTATAGCAACTTCTTGTGGGGGAATCCCAAAGGTCTCTTCTAACGATTCAAAAATTTCCCTTTTTACAGACTTGGGAATAATACCTTCTTTTTCATTATGCTCTTTTTGCATAGACCTTCTTTCATGTGTAATACGAGCACAATTTGTTATTGCCTTAGTCATCTTGTCGGCATACATAACAACCCTTCCGTTTTCATTTCTAGAAACCCTACCACATGTTTGGATAAGTGCCGTTTCACTTCGTAAAAATCCCTCCTTATCTGCATCTAAGATAGCTACCAAAGAAACTTCAGGTATATCTAACCCCTCTCTAAGGAGATTGATCCCTACTAAAACATCAAACACGCCAAGTCTTAAATCTTTAATAATTTGCATCCTTTCTAAAGTATCTATGTCAGAATGGATATATTTAGCTTTTATTCCTATTTCCTTGAGATATTTAGCTAGGTCTTCCGCTAATTTCTTGGTTAATACGGTTACCAAGATCCTACCGCCCTTATCCTTTTCGATCCTAATTTCATCTAAAACATCATCTACCTGATTCATAGCAGCCCTTATTTCGATCACAGGATCTAAAAGCCCTGTAGGACGCAAAATTTGTTGTACTACCTCTCCTTTGGCCTCCTGAATCTCCCAGTTTCCTGGAGTTGCCGATACATAGATTGCGTTTTTAAAAAAGTTATAGGCCTCCTCAAACTTTAAAGGTCGGTTATCTAAAGCAGAAGGCAACCTAAAGCCATATTCTACTAAAGCCTCTTTTCGAGATCGATCGCCATTATACATGGCGTGCATCTGAGGGAGCGTCTGATGTGATTCATCGATAAAAAATAAAAAATCTTTAGGAAAATAGTCTAAGAGGCATGGGGGAGCTTCTCCTTCCTTTCTTTGGCTAAAGTGTCGAGAATAATTTTCTATCCCTTTGCAAAAGCCGATCTCTTTAATCATTTCTAAATCATGCCGGGTTCTTTCGGAAATTCTTTGCCGTTCCAACAGACGATTTTCTACTTCATAAAAGGCTTGTCTCTCACTTAACTCTTCTCTTATCGTACCTATTGCTGTAAATCGTATCTCTTCAGGTGTGACATAGTGAGAACCGGGAAAGATCTGAACTCTCGAAAGTGTTTTTCGAACCTTACCTAGCAATGGGTCAAGCTCTGCAATTTTCTCGACCTCATCTCCAAAAAATTCGATTCTATAAGCTACAGCTTCCTCATATGCAGGAACGATATCGATGACATCTCCTCTAACGCGAAAAGTACCTCGCAAAAGATCGTAATCGTTTCTTTTGTAATGCATCTCTACTAGATGCAAAAGAAGATCGTCTCGTCTTATCTTTTCCCCTACTATAAGTGATAAAAGCATTTTCGAATAAAACTCGGGCGTTCCCAACCCATAAATACAAGATATGGAAGCTACAATGATCACATCTCCTCTTTCCAGAAGAGATCTGGTAGCGCTAAGCCTCATCCGGTCAATTCTGTCATTAATAGCCATATCTTTTTCGATATAGGTATCGGTACGGCGAATATAGGCTTCTGGCTGGTAATAGTCATAATAAGAGACGAAATATTCGACAGCATTCTTGGGGAAAAACCCTTTAAATTCTTGATAAAGCTGCGCCGCTAAGGTTTTATTATGGGCAAGGACAAGGGTTGGCTTCTGGATATTTTGGATCACATTAGCCATAGTAAACGTCTTTCCGGATCCTGTGATCCCTAAAAGGACTTGCGCCGGTTTTCCTTCCTTTATCCCTTGCGTTAACTTTTCTATGGCTTGGGATTGATCTCCACAAGGTGAAAAATCTGCTTGTAATTGGAACATATAGAAAAAAATCATCGAAGAACTTGCGGTTCTCCGATGACCCGTTTATACTAAAACTCTAACCCTTCTTAAGATTAGAAGTCAAACCTTGCATCAATTGTTAGACCACACAAATCGATATTATGAGATTTTGTATACCCTTGCGTGTTGCCGGTTGGTGGAACAAAATTTGCTAAATTCCAGAAAAAATTAGCTTCCCATCCTGCATTGATCCCAAAATAGTATTTACGACAATCAAAACAACTACCCCATCCGATACCGGTATAGAGCTGTAGTTGCGGGACCATTCTCCAATTATGTAAGTTATTAGATATATAGAAATATTGATTTCCGGTACCGGTAATGGTGCCACTGGTAATTGATTCATAATTGTTAAAAGTTTTTCCAAACAATAATGCTGAGGACATCTTTCCTAAGAGTTCAATGCCTAGACCCACCTCCCAGCTAGTATCGATCCCTAACCTTGGGCCAATACCCCAGTAGTTGCTCTTAGCAAAATAGGTGCCTTGTTGTAGGGCTGCAGCTAAACTACCCGCAGCGGCAATGGTAGCATCGGCAGCATTGCCAATAGCAATAGAAAACCTACGATCGATCCATCCGCCTGTCGCAGCTAGATATGGTTTCATACTAAAACCACAGCTAATATAGTAGGCTTTGCTTAAGCAAAGATTAAATAGGTTCAATAGAATACGATAAGTTCCTGTTGCGCTGTTATATGGAATATCTGCTATTTGTTTTAAAGTAGCTCCTCCTGTAGCTGTAGAAGTATAAAAAATTGTGGGCAAATGAACTCCGAAACTATATAATGCAGTATTCGGAGCAACTCCAGAATACAGTAATGAGGAAATAGAAGAGCTTGATTTATTTCGATACCATAACCAGTCAGCATAAACCTCCCACCCATCATAGGGTAAAGCCCATCCTGTTGCTAGCCTTAATGCCGGTTTCCATTCATATTTAATATTTTCATCATACCCCACTTCAGGAATTGGGGAAAATGCTGTCGTTGTTTCAACAGTACTGGAATTGACAAAAGCATATGGAAGGTCAGCTTCATTTGCCACCCACCATAGAAATTCAATGGAGAAGATAAATTCATTGTCATAGCAGTTACGTCTTGCCGGCGGATTAATATTGTGATTATAAACTGTCATCTCAGGGCAGCAAGACTCTTGGCAAGGAGCTAAGCACGGTGGCAATGGGACCATTTTCATTAGTCTGCAGCCAGAGGGCTCTTCTTTTTTGCAAATACTGCATTTACTTTCATTTATAGCCGGATAATTGACGTTTTTTTGAACGACTACTTCGTTCTCATCTGGGGCCCTGTTAGCTTCATTAGCGCTAGCCTCAAGACTATAAATGGCAGTTATACTTGTAAGTACTACAAGCCATTTCCATATATAAGACATGTTTTGTTCTCCTTCAAGGGGTTCCTTCTTTTTCTCACATAATGCAAATTAAAAAAATAATGCAATAAAAATGTAAAAATAATTGAATTTGAGACCGTTGCATAACTCCCACCGATCAGCTAAAATATTTTCTTTTCATTCAGAGGGAATATGGTACACAAAACTTCAGGACAACTCGGATTCGCTGACGCGTGGCTCGGCAGTAGAGCGAAATATCTGGGGTTGAGGAAAAACAAGTTGCAACTGACGATCACATGCATAGCTTATAACATGAGACGCATGGAAAAGCTATGTGCTTGAACGGAAAATTAGGCAGAACTCGCCTAGGAATGAGGCAAAAAAAGACGGAGAACGTCGAATGAAGGTGATGGATGGTCAAATTTTAAGTTCAGAAGTGACTTCTTTCTGAAAGAAAAGACTTCCCGGTGTCGATTAGACGGGGCGCCTCTTAGTTACGCAACGGTCTCATCCTACTAAGGTATGGGACTGTTTCGATCTTCGCTTTTTTGTTAAAATTTGAGCCTTGCAAAGCCGGGTTGATTTTTTTGAAAGCGACATATCCTACTAAGGTATAGACACTTTTAAAAAGATCAAATCCGGGGAAGCATGGGTAAAATTTTAACCAAATGGGAGATCGAAACAGTCTCCTATTCTGTTTCCACTAACCTCTTACAAAAGAGCTTTTTTGATATAATCTTTATTGATAAAGATATAGTCGATCCCGGAAAGGACCGTATAAATTGCCCCTATCGAAAATAGAAACAAACTAATCCTTTGTAAGGTAATAAGAGAGAGCCAGCCATAGACATACGGGATCAAGAATAAGACAACGACAATAGCCATGACCGCCTGCAAGATAGCTTTGATTTTCCCACTCTTTCTGGCCGCCAGCGCTACCCCCTGCAGGGCACAAAGGGTTCTTAAAGCTCCGATAAAAAATTCTCGATAAAGAAAGGTAAAGGCAATTAACATCGGCAAATTTACCACCCCTTGAGTAAAAGTAAACACCACAGTAATCCTCGCAATGGTATCGGCCATCGGATCTATAATTTTTCCAAAATTCGTTACCTGATTATGCCTCCTTGCCAACCATCCGTCAAAAAGATCGGTGCTTTCAGAAAGGATCAAGATGAATAGTAAAATGTAAGGAACCCAAACTACTGAAATACCAAGGCTCTCATATCCCAGATAAAAGACAGGGAACAGGGGGGAAAGGAGGATTCTGAAAAAGGTAAGATAGATTGGAAAGGTCATTTGATTTAAAATACTTGAAGGGCCAATTGCCCGCAAGCCGCTGCAATATCTTTTCCTTTCGTATATCGCCACGTAGTAGGAATTTTACTCTTCAAAAGAATCTGACGAAAAGCTTGGATAGTCTCCTTAGAAGGTCTTTGTAATTTCACCCCATCAATAGGGTTATAGGGGATCAGGTTTACAGTACATTGCTTGTCTTTGAGTAAATCGGCGAGTAGCTCGGCGTCTTCTTTTCGATCGTTGATCCCGGCAATTAGGGTATACTCAAAAGTAATATCTCTTTTTGTTTTACAAGCATATTCTTCCATTGCAAGCAAAATATCCAAAAGCTCATATTTTCTAGCGTAGGGGATAATTTTTTTTCGTATCTCCTGCGTCGGAGCATGAAGAGATAAGGCGAGATTTACCTTACAATCATTAGCCAATTTTCTAATGTTAGGGATAACGCCAACGGTAGAAACCGTAACCCTCCTAGAAGAAATCCCCATTCTTTCAGGATCGGTAAAGGCCTGTATCGCTTGAATAACCTCGTCATAGTTTTCAAGCGGCTCTCCCATTCCCATAAAGACAACATGGGTTGCTTTTTTTGGCATCAATAAGACCTGCTCGATAATCTCACTACTCGTCAAATTACGGACAAAACCCCCTTTCCCCGAAGCACAAAAAGCACACCTGGCAGGACATCCCACCTGAGAAGAGACACAGACTGTCCCTCTATTCGGCGCTTCGATCCAGACCGATTCGACCAGCTTTTGATCGGAAAGCTCCCACAAAAACTTTTCCGTATCTTGATCTTCAGAGCTAAGATGGCCCCTTTGCTTAAGCGTTGGAAGGATAAAGCTCTCCTGTAAACAGTCTCTTACACTTTTTTTAAGATTGCTCATTTTATCAAAGTGTAAAACCTTTTTTTTATAGACCCAGTCAAAAACTTGGATAGCATGATAAGCTCTTTCGCCTAGGTTTACCATCCACTGTTGTAAATCTTTTAAAGAAGTAGCACAAAATGATTGCATTGGGAGACCATAGTACCCTAATAGAGGAAAGATATGCAAAAAAAATTGTCTTTTAGATCGGTCCTTTCCCTAGTTATTGGCAGTCAGATAGGCTCGGGAATCTTCCTCCTCCCTTCTAGCCTTGCCACCATTGGACCTATTAGCCTTTTCGGCTGGCTTTTCTCAGGGACCGGCGCCATCTTTCTTGCTCTTATTTTCGCTGCGTTAAGCCGGCTTATCCTAAAAGGAGGTGGCCCTCACGTCTATATAGAAAAAGCTTTTGGAAGAAATGCCGCCTTCTTTACCGCCTGGACCTATTGGCTCGTTTCTTGGGTAAGTAGCATCGCCGTCATCGTAGCGGCGGTAGGATATTTGGCTGCTTTATTTACTTTCTCCCATCCCTTACTCATCCTTTTTGTAGAAATTTTAATCCTCATAAGCATTACCTCTCTCAATATTCGAGGAGCTGTTATTGCAGGCTCTTTAGAGCTCCTTTTCACCTTGTTAAAAACCCTTCCCCTTATCCTAATCCCTATCTTTGCCCTCTTCTACCTAGATTCAAATAATTTCTACCCCATTAATCCCCATCACCTCCCCCTCTTTTCATCTCTAAATACCGCAACACTTATGACTTTTTGGGGTTTCATCGGCGTCGAGACC
The DNA here is from genome assembly GCA_027366035.1 of Chlamydiota bacterium. Classification (GTDB taxonomy): domain Bacteria; phylum Chlamydiota; class Chlamydiia; order Chlamydiales; family SM23-39; genus DAHXLK01. The sequence goes on along the minus strand of DAHXLK010000002.1, from coordinate 2,784 downwards.
GCTACCACCACCTCTGCTATTATTGAAAACCCAAGCAAAACCATCCCCAAAGCCATTATTTTAGGGACCCTGATAGTAGCCGCCATCTATTTTATCAATAGCTTTGCCATCATGGGAGTCCTTTCCGCCGACACCTTGGTAAATACAGGGGCCCCTTACGCAGTCGCCACCCAAGTCCTTTTTGGAAAAGGATGGGATATCGCCATATCCATTATCGCTTTCATCGCCTGTTTGGGAACGCTTAATGCCTGGGTCCTTACTTCAGGACAAATCGCACAAGAAGCGGCAAAAGATCGCCTTTTTCCTCCCCTTTTTGCTAAAAAAAACACCTACGATTCCCCTTACATCTCCCTCCTCATCCCCATGCTTTGTACCCTCCCTCTTCTTTTTTTTACCCTCACTCCCAATATCTTACAGCAGCTAAATACGATCATCGACATTTCTGTCCTCACTTTCGTCTTCGTCTACCTCGCCGCTGCTATCTCCTTTGTCAAAATCACCTATCAAGAAAAATCTTTAGCAAAACTTATCGGGGCTTTTTTCTCTATTCTGTTCTGTCTGTGGATTTTAGTTTTTACTTCTTGGTACAACCTTCTCGCCTGCTCGCTCTTTGTAATTACCGGTCTACCTGTCTATTTGTGGCAAAAAAGGGGGTGGGCAGGTGTTCTTGCAAAGTAATAGCTTTCCTTGCTATCAAAGATGTATGTATTTCAATACCCCTTGGATAAACACCGTTGCTTCCATTTATGCAAGGATGGTTTTTCTCTTTGGAAATTTTCAAGGCCTCCTTATCTTTTTTATGCGGCTAGCATGGGGACACCAATTTTTCCTAAGCGGGCTCAACAGATTTGCCCATATCGATAGCGTGATTGAGTCGTTTAAAGAGACCCACTTTCCTCTCCCTTTTTTGAGTTCTTATGGGTCAGCTATCGTAGAAATAGCAGGAGGGCTAGCTCTAATCTTCGGATTTGCTTCTCATCTTTTTGCTTTCCTCTTGACCATAGGGATGTTTATCGCTTATGTCTCGAACTATCCCGGCGTTTTTTCCTACTTTCGTTTTTTAAAGGACCCCTCTCTTTTAGTTATGCAGCCACCATTTCCTTTTTTTATCACCTCCCTTATCGTCACAATCTTTGGTCCCGGAAAACTCTCGTTAGATGCGTGGATCAAACATCTTTTGCAAAAAAATAATAAACTCGATTGAAAACATCTTTTATGCCTAATGTTAAAAAACTAGATATCCTCAAGCCAATCGTCGCCCTTTGTAAACGAAGGGGGTTCATCTATCCCGGCTCCGAAATCTACGGCGGTTTTGCCAACACCTACTCCTATGGTCCTTATGGGGCACAACTTAAAAAAAATATAAAAGATTTGTGGTGGAAGACTTTTGTAGAAAAAAGGAGCGATATGCTTGGGATTGATGGCCCCATCCTACTCCATCCCGAAACTTGGCGAGCTTCGGGTCATCTAGATGGTTTTAGCGATATGCTCGTCGACTGTAAAATGTGTAAATCAAGATTTCGAGCCGATCATCTCATCGAAAGTTATGGCTTGCAGGCAGAAGGGAAAAATCTAGGAGAGCTTACCCAAATCATCCACAAAGATATCAAATGTCCCAAGTGCGGAGCCAAAGATTTTACTGAAGTAAGGCACTTCAACTTGATGTTCCATACGCCAATGAGTAAGACAGGGGCCTCTCATGAAATCGCCTACTTACGTCCGGAGACGGCGCAGGCGATCTTTCTCGACTACAAAAACATCCTAGACACACAAAGGGTAAAGATCCCGTTCGGCGTGGCACAAATAGGAAAAGCATTTCGCAATGAAATTACTCCGGGAAATTTTATCTTCCGGGTCATCGAATTTGAACAAATGGAGATTGAATACTTTATCCGCGAAGCCGATTGGAAGGCCACTTTCGAAGCGTGGCTTTCAGAAATGCTCTTGTGGTGCAATCTTATCGGCCTTAAAAAAACCCACTATCATACAGAAGAACATGCGCAAGAAAAACTCTCCCATTACTCCAAAAGGACGGTAGATATTGTGTATGACTTTCCCTTCGGCACTAGCGAACTCTATGGAATTGCTTACCGGACCGATTATGATTTAAAACGGCACCAAGAATATTCTAAAATCAACCTCGAATATAACGATCTCGAACACCAAAAAAAATTCTTACCCCACGTGATAGAACCCACTTTTGGAGTCGACCGGACCTTTTTAGCCCTCCTGTGTGACGCCTATGAAGAGGAGGAGCTAGAAAGTGGTGAAAAAAGATCTGTTCTACATTTTTCTCCAAAAATCGCTCCGGTTAAAGTAGCGGTTTTCCCCCTCATGAAAAAAGAAGAACTCGTTCCCGTAGCCGGTAAAGTATTTCGGACACTACAAAATAATTTTACCTGTGAATATGATGATGGGGGGGCAATCGGCAAAAGGTACCGGAGGCAAGATGAGTTGGGCACCCCTTTTTGTATAACTATCGACTATGAAACCTTAGAAAATCATACTGTCACCTTACGAGAACGGGATACGATGAAACAAGAAAGAGTCCCTATCGATAATCTTTCGGCCCTTTTGATGGCGAGGCTATAATTTTTGGGGCGATCTAGAAAATTTGCAGCAAAGCTGTACAAAAATTGCTAATTTTATCAAACAAAGCAAGTTTTGAAAGAGGGACTGTTTCGATCTTCGCTTTTTCGTTAAAATTTTAGCCTTGCAAAGCCGGTTTGATTTTTTTGAAAGTGACATATCCTACTAAGGTATAGGCACTTTTAAAAAGATCAA
>DAHXLK010000051.1 GCA_027366035.1 Chlamydiota bacterium | reverse complement strand
GAGGAGGATAAAAAAGCCTTAGTTCAGATGCAAGATCAGGGAGCTATAATTCTCCATTCCAAAGAATTATCCAAATACCTATAATGCCGCATCATTTTACGAAAGAAAATATCGATGACCTCAGTAGCTGCTGTAGCAGGTTCGCCCAAACAATATACTCTTTATTTTTTTAGTCTTTCAACTTTTAAAGTAAAACAGATTGCCTATTATGCTTTAGCTGCTTTAGCTGCCTTAGTAGGGACAACCTTTCTTTTCTATGGAAGGAGGGTGTTTTCTCTTACTGTAGCCGATTTTGTCTCTATCCCTTTCTACTTAGCCGCTGTCTATTTTGCCAATAAAGGGTATCAGATTTGGGATTTTTGGATTATTTACAAGGGCTCAAATTTACCTGTGATATCGATGCTGTCCCTGAAGGTACCCTTATCTTTCCTTATGAGCCTCTCCTTCGAGTGAAAGGGCCGATTGTGCAGGCGCAAATTTTGGAAAGTGTTGCCTTAAATATCTTGAACTTTCAAACGCTTATTGCCACCAAAGCCTCAAGGATCGTAGCCGCAGCAGAAGGGAATACTGTCGTAGAGTTTGGGATGAGGCGGGCGCAAGGAATTGATGGAGCTATTTCTGCTTCCAGAGCCGCCTATATCGGAGGATGTCATTCGACCTCTCATGTACTTGCAGGAAAACTTTTTAACATCCCTTTACAAGGGACGCAAGCTCATAGCTGGATCATGGCCTTTGAAGAGGAGAGGAGCGCTTTTAAAGCTTTTGCCAAGGCTTTTCCCCATCATTCGGTTTTTCTCATTGATACCTATGAGGCTCTTCAAGGGATAAAAAATGCGATTCAGGTGGCGGACAGTTTAAAAAAAGAGGGATTTCATCTATTGGGAGTCCGCCTCGATTCAGGAGATCTTGCAAGATTAAGCATTGAGGTGAGAGAGCTCTTAGATCAAGCAGGCTATGTGAAAACGGCGATTATGGCTAGTAATGAGCTTGATGAACATCTTATCCAAGATCTTAAAAAGCAAAAGGCTACCATTACCATTTGGGGAGTAGGGACTCATTTAGTTACAGCAAAAGATCAACCCGCTCTAGATGGAGTCTATAAATTAACCGCGATAAAAAAAGAGGGAAAGCCTTGGGAAGATAAGATCAAAATATCGGAGCAAAAGGAAAAAACGACTCTTCCCGGTCTCTTACAGGTGAGAAGATTTTTACATCATGATGGCTCCTTTCTTATGGATGCTATCTACGATGAAAAGCAGGTGAGTTTTCAAGGAACAGTCTCTGTCTTTAACGAAGATGAAAGGAGAAAAATAGAAAAAAACTATCAATATAAAGATCTTCTCATCCCGATATTTCGTAAGGGTAAGCTCGTATATACCCTCCCACCACTTGTCAAGATCCGAAAAAAATGCCAAGAGGATTTGGCTCTCCTTCCTTCCTCAATGAGGCGGCTTTTAAACCCCGAACTCTACTTCATCGGCTTAGAAAATGACCTCTTTCATAAAAGGCTACAGCTTCTACAAAAGAGGTCGAAGTGAATCCAAAAGTGAACGCCCTTATCATCACCGATTTACAAAATGATTTTATGCCTTGGGGAGCCCTTCCTGTAGTAGGAGGAGATGGGATCATCCCAGTCATTCTCAAAATCTGCCCTCTATTTTCTCATATCTATACGACCCAAGATTGGCATCCGATCAATCATGTGAGTTTTGCTATCAATCATGGGAAAAAGCCCCGAGAGACGATTCAAGGGCATGGAGATATCCAAATCCTTTGGCCTGTTCACTGTGTGCAAAATACGTTAGGAGCTGCTCTAGTCCCCCATCTACAAAGAATTACTATTGAAAAGCACTTCTTTAAAGGGACCAACTCTTTAGTCGATAGCTATAGTACTTTTTTTGATAATGAAAAGAAGGGGTCGACTGGTTTAGGAGAGTATTTAAAAAAGCACAAAATAAAAAATTTATTTTTTTCTGGTTTAACTACCGACTACTGTATTTTGTATTCTGTCTTGGATGCCTTAAAAGAGGGTTTTACAGTATTTGTCATCCAAGAGGCTTGCAAAGGGCTAAATCTTCAGCCTGAGGAGGATAAAAAAGCCTTAGTTCAGATGCAAGATCAGGGAGCTATAATTCTCCATTCCAAAGAATTATCCAAATACCTATAATGCCGCATCATTTTACGAAAGAAAATATCGATGACCTCAGTAGCTGCTGTAGCAGGT
>DAHXLK010000037.1 GCA_027366035.1 Chlamydiota bacterium | reverse complement strand
CTGCCGGAAAAAGTTTAAGAACACAGAACTAACACGTTTAGCACTGCAAGAAACTGTGAAAAATCATATTCAGAACATCAATGATGCTCTCAGTGTTGGAGCAAGCGCAGAGCAGATAGGAAGTAAAAGTCAGGCACTCTGTTGTGATCTGTTGGACAGGTTTACAACTCTATGGACTTTTTTGGAGCAAGAAGGAGTTGAGCCGACGAATAATCTTGCTGAAAGAGGACTCCGCCCTCTTGTCATTGCCGGAAAGCTCTCGAATGGAAGTCAGTCTGAATGGGATTTAAAATTTAGCGAAAGAATCATAACCGTAGTCTGCACTCTTAAGCAGCAAGCTGAAAATGTCTTTGAATATCTGACGCAAGTATTTTACGCTCGTCTTGAAAAAGGGCCTGCGCCACCTGTTTTTGGGTGAGAATCAAGCGGCCTCTAAAAATTGCCCCTCTATACCCCCCCGTGAACGCGTACATTTCTTAATATATTTTTAATTAATGGAGATTTTATGTCTGTAATGTTTAATGTTAGTATAGATCAAGCAAAATATGGTTTAATAGCATCCTCTGCGACTATCGGTGCTTTAGGGATAGCGCTAGCTGCTGCTAGCACCTACTCTACAGTGACTGCGATCACAGGACTTGCTGTGACATTCTTTAGTGCCTATGGAATCCTTGCTACTATGGCCTGTTCCTACAAATACCGAGATAATTCAGAAGAATTTTTTAAAAATATCGGCAGCTATCTACAAATAGCTGCAGGAGCAGCCCTTGCTACTATCATTCTAGGGCTAGGGAAAAATTTGCTGGACTATCACAGCTGGCGATTAATTTCCCCCTACCCGATTTATTGGATGCTTTAATTCTTCCGGATTGACGAAGTAGCCTTTAGCAATCGACTCGGGGATAAACTCTTGTGCCCTCAGACAAGCTTTCCAAGTCGAGAGCTGTGGTTGCCCTTCTTCAGTGAGAAAGAGGTTCTTAGCCCCTATTTTTTCGACTATGAAAGCATTGGAAAAAACTCGCCATATTTCTTGCGTAATTCCGCTAATGATAAGGCTCCGATCAGTCTGTTTTAAATAATCATGAAGTCTAAGGATTGCTAAACACATCGAAGCATCCATATGATAGACTCCATGCAGTCTAAGGACGATCACCTTGACATAAGGATCCTCTGCAATCGTATGTAGTGCGTTTTGCAAAACATCTACTGCAGCAAAAAATAGCTCTCCTCCAATCCCTATGATCCTCACCTTACGATGCTTTTTATCCGATGGATTAATAGTTACTAAATGTCCTGAGTTGTTAAAGGCGTATTCGACCAGATGAGGTTGTGCCGCTTTTCGAAGATAGGAGATGATCGAAATAGCAATGCCGATAAAGAAGGCGATATCGAGAGTAAATAAAAGGCAGGAAGCCAGAGTAAGGAGGAAGACCAAGGCATCTTCTTTCGTCGCTTTAAAGCACAGCTTCACTTGTTCTTTTTCCACAAGGTGGGTGGCAGAAAGAAATAGCAATGCGGCTAAAGCGGCAAGGGGAATATGGGCGATAAACGGATAGAACAAAAAGAGCAAAAGGAGGACAAAACATCCTGAAAGAAGGGCAGAAAGCCTCGACTGCGCTTTAGCATGGTAGTTTAGAAGGCTTCGAGACATACTCCCGGAGGTAGGCATAGCATATTGGAAGAAAGAGAGAAAAAAATTGCTGATACCAATAGAAAAAACCTCTTGATTGGCCTGGATCGTTTGTCCACTTTTAAAAGAAAGGGCCCGAGAAATCGAAAACACCTCTAAAATCCCTAAAAAAGCAAGGGCTACTGCTTGAGGAAATAGTTTTCCCATGATTTTAAAATCTACGAAGGGCAAGGTAAAGGTAGGTAAAGGGACCGATATAAACCCCACCTCTTTGATCGTCATGATAGTAAAAGGGAAAAAATAATTAATTCCAAAGGCGATAAAACCACTTACAAAAAGCATAACTAAAGCATCGGGAAAATTAGAAAACCTTCTCCTAAATAAAATGATGAGCACCAGGCTAAATACTCCCAAGAGAAAGGAATAGAGATTCACCTCATGCAAGTGAAAGGCAAGAAAGGCAATTTGAAGCAATAAAGCCCCCTCTTCATGGCTTCCGGAAATACCTAAAAAATTACCAACTTGTCCTACAAAAATAGCAAGAGCCACTCCACCAAAATACCCCAACATGACCGATCTACTGACAAACTGCAATAATTTAGCGCCGTTACAAAGGGAAAATAGAATTTGGATCATTCCAATTAAAATGACCAAATATATCAGAAGCTGCAAGATAATGAGATTTCTAGCCTCAATGGCAACGTTAGGAAAATAGAGGGCCATCGTATCGGCTATTGCCGTTTGGAGTAGTACCGACATCCCTGTGGAAGGGCCGGCTATCAGATGCTTGGAGGAGCCCCAAGCAGCGGCAAAAATTGTTCCAAAAATGGCAGAAAATATCCCCGCCGTTACAGGAAGCCCGGAAAGCATCGAATAGGCTATCGACTGCGGTATAGCCATTAGCGCTACAACAAGCCCTGCAAAAACATCTTGCCTTAACGTCTTTAACGTACAACCGGTAAAGATTCCGCTGAAAGGAAAAAAGGATACATTAGCAATGCTCATGAATTTTTCTATAACAATAACTTATTTGCCTCGCAACTCAAAGCGAAGAGGAGACCCACAAAAACCATAAATCTTTCGAATCTGGTTCTCAAGGTATTTCCGATAAGCTAACGTCATGAGGTTCGGGTCATTAACAAAAAGGATAAAGCGAGGGGGGGTGTCTTCCGTTTGTGTCATGTAGTAGATGCGCAGCCTTTTTCCTTGTATTTGGGGAGGATGGTACCTTTGCAAACACCGCTCCATAAATTTATTAAGCTCCGCAGTTGGGATCTTTTTCTTACCTTCGCCTATCACGACATCTATCTTAGGTAAAAGCCTATCCACATTACGCCCGGTATTTGCTGAGATAAAGATAATAGGAAAGTGTATTAAAAAAGGGGCCTCACGTAAAAGCCTGCTTTTCACATGCTCCATCCGAACCCCTTTGACAAGGTCCCATTTATTTAAAATTATAATACAAGGTTTTTCCTCCTCTGAGATATTGCTAATAATCTTCTTCTCCTCAAAAGTAATCTCTTCTCTACTATCGAGAAGCAGAAGGCAAATATCGCTTTGATGAATCGTGTCGATAGTGCGGATATAGGCAAATTTATCAATTACATCTTTTTCTGCCTTCTTTCTCCGAATACCCGCAGTATCTATAAAAATATAGCGCTTATCTTCCACCACTAGTTCGGCATTTATAGGGTCGCGAGTCGTTCCCGGGATGTCGCTGACAATACTCCTTTCTTCTTGCAAAAGAAAATTCAGCAAAGTAGATTTACCCACATTGGGCTTACCCACAATAGCAACCTTGGCCCCCCCTTCCTCCTCCTGTTCTTCCCAAACAAATCCGGTAAATACCTCCTCGAGAAGTTCTACAATATGGCTGCCTTGCAGGGCGGAAATGGGTTGCATCTTAAGGATCCCCAACGTATAAAACGGATGTATCTCTACCTCCCTTGACTCGTTATCGATTTTATTAATAGCTACAAGGAGCGGCTTTCCTTTTTTACGAAGCTTATCCGCTATCTTTCTATCCAACAGGGTAGGACCCTCGTTGCCATCTACTACCAAAACCAAAGTATCGGCCTCTTGGATGGCGATATCTGCTTGTAAAAGAATTTTTTCATTAAAAGGAAGATCTGAGCCAGGGTCGATCCCGCCGGTATCAATCACCTTAAAACTTTTTCCGAAAAAATCCCCTTTCCCATAGACCCGATCTCTAGTCACCCCGGGTTTGGCGTCGACAATGGAGACCCTATTGTTGCATAACCTATTAAAAAGAGAGGATTTGCCCACATTGGGGCGACCAATAAGCGCTAAAGTAAACATTTTTCTTAAAAAGTATATTTAGGGGTAATGAAGTATACTGCATCTCTGAATAAAAAAAGCCATCTTTTCTATTGTAAATAGCCGGCAAAATATGATAAGTTTTTACAAAAGCCCCGGTAGCTATAAGGCAATATTTCGATCTCTACTTTGTTATTAGAATTTGAACCTTACAAAGCCGGTTTGATTGTTTTGAAGAGGACATGTCCTACTTAAGGTATAAGTACTTTTAAAAAGATCAAATCCGGGGAAGCAATGGTAAAATTTTAATCCAAACGGGAAATCAAAACAGCCTCATTTTGTTTTAGAAACGGAACTTCGGAGATGAAGAAATTAATCCAAGGAATCCTCGATTTTCGAAAACATTGTTTAAAAGACTACCTAAAGAGCTATAGCCATCTCCATAAAGGACAGGCCCCCGATTACCTCCTTGTCACCTGCTCCGATAGCAGAGTTGCCCCTAATATTTTTGCTTCTACCAATCCCGGCGATGTCTTTGCTATTCGAAATGTTGGTAATATCATCACCCCCTATGATAGAAAAAAAAATATTGCTGAAGGGGCTGCAATAGATTTTGCCCTCAACTGCTTACCGGTGAAAGATATTATCATCTGCGGTCATTCCGACTGCGGCGCCATGAGGGCTATTGTATCAGGGATGAAAAAGATCCCTTATCTTCACTTAAAAAATTGGCTGGCTTGTTCCGGTTGCCCTGAAAAAAGGTTGCGCACCTCTCCTTTGAAAAAATACCCGAAAGAAAAGCAAAACCATCTAGCCCAGCTCAATGTCCTTACCCAAATAGAGAACGTAAAAAGCTACCCCATAGTACAGGAAAGACTATTCGAAAAAAAATTGAATATCCATGGTTGGTATTTCGACCTTGCAAACGGCAGTGTTTATAGCTATGAAAAAGAGTTTGAAGAATTTATTTTGATCGATCAAAAAGAAGCCAAACGGATTTTAAAACGTCTTAGAAACATTTTTTAGACTTCCCCAGATTTCAACAGTCCCAGCTTGGACGGCAAACGATCTGAGGAGGTTATACGAGATTACAAGATATGTTGTGGGGGTTATAAATGCAACTTGTGTATAATGATCAGCCAGTTATGTCTACTTATTTAGCTATTGCTTACTATTATTTTACCCCAATTTTAGATCTGCAAGAGGATCTGGAAGCACATAGAAATTTTTTGAACTCCAGGGATATTCGGGGGAGGATCTACCTGTCACAAGAAGGGGTCAATGGCCAAGTGAGTGGTGAATATCGGGATGCTTTGGGCTACATCGATTGGCTTCGAAAAAAATATGAGAAGATTGTCTGTAAAGTCCAGCCATGTCAGGAACATGCTTTTTATAAATTGACTATCAAGATTAGAAAGCAGCTGGTTGCTTTTGACCATCCTGTTGACCTTTCGAAAAGGGGTAACGCGGTGAGCCCTTCTACCTGGAAGAAGATGTTAGAAGAAAAAGATAAGGAGACGGTGGTTATCGATGTAAGAAATAATTACGAATCCAAAGTCGGTCATTTTAAGGGGGCTATCCTCCCCCCTTGCGCCTCGTTTAGAGAATTTCCCTCTTGGACTTCTGAGTTGGAAAAGCAGATCCCCAAAGAAGCGAAGGTGATGATATACTGTACCGGTGGGATACGGTGCGAGTACTACTCTACCTATTTACAAGAAAAAGGGTATACAAATGTCTACCAGCTAGAAGGGGGGATTATTCAATATGGTTTTGAGGAAGGCGGAGAACATTTCCAAGGAAAGTTGTTCGTCTTTGACGACCGTTTGGTCGTCCCTTTACAAGAAGGGGATGTCGAGGCGATTTCTTCTTGTCATCATTGCGGACTTCCTTCGGATGTCTATTATAACTGTGCTAATATGGACTGTAATGAACTATTTACCTGCTGCCATGCCTGTTCTCAAGTTAAGGTAGGTTGCTGCTCCTCTTCTTGCATGGCAGCCTCGCGTCTAAGACCTTTCGATTCTTCCCCGAGGCCCAAGCCATTTAGGAAGCAGGCAAAAAAGATCTAAAGCAGGCAATTTTTGCCTAAGAGGAAGATCGAAGCAGAATTTTAGAAGAAGGGCAAGCAGGGATAAAGACAGAAGGGCTATGGCGTAAATATGGGGCCTGTTTCGATCTTCCATTTGGTTAAAATTTTACCCTTGCTTCCCCGGATTTGATCTTTTTCAAGCGACTATACCTTAGTAGGATATGTCGCTTTCAAAAAAATAAAACCGGCTTTGCTAGGTTCAAATTTTAACGACAAAGCGAAGATCGAAACAGGCCCATATGGTATATCTCGTTTATCGATGATGTATCTGGCAATGATTCGACTTATGTGTAAGCGTCAGATGGCTTAATTCAGAGAATGTCTCTAAAAAGCGAGCCTAGTTTTTCAGATTATTATATGTTCAGATGTTTCTTTATTATCTTTTTTTGATTTATAACTTTTCATTTTGTAACAATTGATTAAAAGCTTTGATGACCTTATTTACAGAGATAAAAAATTTCCATTTGCGATCGCGAAGCCTAAATCCACGAATATTTGGAATTAAGAAGTGTGGGACAACAATTTTTCCAAGCGTCCAATTAGGTTTCCAAAATTTAGCTACAGATTTTCTTCGGCTAATCGTAATGGTAGGAATTCCCATACAAGAGGCTAAGTGGCCAAGCCCTGAGTCATTCCCAATAAGGTAACCGGATTCATAGATATAACAAGCCAAATCATCTAAACTAGAAAAAGTTGGTAAATGAAACTTTTTCTCTTCAAGCCATAAATAGGCGTTTCTCTCTTTCCCTCCACCTGCAACAAATATAGGTTCAAATTCTTGTTGCCGCAAATGTAAAGCTAGCTTTACATATTTCTCAATAGACCAATTCTTTCCCGGTCTAGAGCTGGAAATATGCAAAATAACTCTCTTAGGGTGTTTGCGAAACTGAATATGTAGAGGGGCAATAATCCCGTTGCTTTTTGTTGTTTTATCAAGTCGTAAGATATCTTCACAAAATACCTTGAGATTTTCCAAAATTGGCCTAGAAGGATCTAATTCAGCATCTTTATAATATGGTTTTAACCGTATCCCTTGAGTAGGATAAGCATATATCACTTTAATTTTTTCCGGCTCTCGTTGTTTTGCAACTTTTATAAGTTGTAAAATAAACGTACTCGTCTCATTATCAAATACTATTAATTGGTTATATTTTTCTAGAATGTCCCCAATTTTATCGATATCGGGATAGGTATGAATAGGTAAATGGGGAAACCAGTGCTGTAATCCCTGTATCCCATTATGATAGGTATCTACAGACCATCCATTTTGATGTAAATTATTAGATATTACTAAAGAGACAATTGCATCTCCAAGTCCATTATGACAAAATACAGCTGCTTTTTGCCTCATTCTTTCCTTGAGCACCCAATAAAAGTTTTTAAATGAATTAGCTTTAAATAACTTACATAAATTATTTCTTTTGTTATTAAAAAGCAAAAGGGTTTTCACATGAAAGTTAGCTACTCCTTGCAAATGAAGCCTAAACAACAGCTAGCTATGACAATGAAAATGCAACAAGCGCTAGCTATTCTCCAAATGCCTCTCTTGGAGCTTTCGAACTATTTGCAAACAGAGATCGAAAAAAATCCAATGCTAGAATTGATCGCCCCCCCTTCCCCTGTGGCCTTACAGTTATCTGATAGCCCAGCTAAGCTCTCTTTAACCGATTCTCTCTTATCACAAGCTAGAGAGGTAATAAAAGAAGAAGCAGATTTACAAGCAATCAAGGCCCTAATTACAAACCTGGACACAAAAGGGTGGGTCAGATTACCTCTACCTCTTATTGCAAAAGAATACTCCATTGATGAACAATTATTAGAAAAGGCATTAGTTATATTACAATCTTTCGAACCGGCAGGAATTGGAGCAAGAAATGGACAAGACTGCCTTTTAATACAATTAAGAAAACAACAGCGAGAAAATAGCCTTATCTTCCACCTCATTAGGGATCACTATGATGATTTTATAAAAGGTAGGTGCAAACAATTAACAAAAAAAGAACTAAAAAAAGAACTGGCCTCATTATATCTTTATCCGATAGAGCCGGATGATCTTACAGCTGGAATACCTGCGCAAGCAGATATTTTTTTTAAAAAAAAGGGACAGAACTGGATCGTTACGATCAATGAATATAGTCTCCCTTCATTTCGGCTTAACAAAGAATATACGCAATTACTAAAGAATGATTTGCCAAAAGATGAAAAAGAGACCCTGCAAAAATTTACGAAACAAGGGAAATGGTTAATGTGTGCTATCAATAAAAGGAGAGAGCTTTTATTAAAAATCGGCTTATATATAGTTAAAAAGCAACAAAAGTATTTGTCCGGAAATGAAGCAATCGCTCCATTAACTAAAAAAGAGATTGCCTCTACTTTACAGGTAGCCCCATCTACTATTGCGCGTGCTTTTCAACAAAAATATATAAATACTCCTTATGGGATAAAGCCACTTTATTTTTTTCTATCGGCTCCTATAAATAATGGTGGAAGAAGTGTAAAAGCGGCGACTCAGGCACTTAAAAACCTTTTGGAAAATGAAGATCCACTACACCCTTATTCTGATAGACAGCTTTCAGAAAAGTTAAAACAAGAGGGCTACTTTTTCGCAAGAAGGACGGTAGCCAAATATCGAACAAAACTTCAACTGCATTCTAGCTTCCAAAGAAAAGAACTCTGAACTTGTTTCATTCTTTTGTTCCGGTTTTAACTAGAAATTTCAGTTAATTTTTCGTCACATCTAACATGACCTTTTGAAAAAGTAGGCTTCATTAATTCAGTAAGAGCTTTTTGTATCCTTTCTTTTGTTTTATCTTCAGGTTCTACCAAAGGCAACCTAAGATAGGGAGAACATTTTCCCATAAGAGATAGGGTATATTTTACAGTGGTTGGGTTCACTTCTAAAGAAAGAGCTGTTAACAACTTATCAAACCTACTTGCCAGGATGGACCCTTCTTTAAATTTACCCATTAGGAATAGATTGACAACCTCCTTCCACTCTTTAGGAAAAAGGTTTGTTACGACACCAACAATACCTGTAGCACCTTCTTTTAAGATCGGGACATTATAAATATCATCTCCTGAAAAAATGGGCAAATCGACACTTTTACGCAACTGTTTAGAAAACTGCATTTCACTAGAACTATCCTTAATCGAATGAATTAATTTTTCCTTTTCCATCTGAATAAATATTTCTAGTGGAAGTTTAAATCCTGATCTACCGGGGTTATAATAGAGCATGATAGGAACTCCTACTTTGCTAATAACTCTAAAATGCTCTAAACATCCCTTAAAAGAGGGCTTATTATAATAGGGAAAAATAACTAAAGCTCCATCGACTTGTAAATCTTTTACCACTTTTGTGAAAGCAACCGACTCGGCAGTATTATTAGTTCCGGTGCCAACAATAAGGGGGATACGCCCCTTTATCACTTGTAGGCAGGTTTGAATAACCTGCAATTTTTCTTCTTTGCTTAGGGTTGGAGCCTCTCCGGTTGTTCCTAGACAAACAATTCCATCTGTTCCTTCTGCAATATGCCATTCTATTAGCTCTGTAAGAGATTGGAAGTCAATTTCATTTTTAGAAGTAAATGGAGTAACGATAGGAACCCAAGACCCTTTTTCCATCCCGTTATGCATGTGATCACCTTTTTTAGATAAACCACTATAATCTATAAAAAATTTGTAGGAATAGTTTTAATTAAAAAATGTTTTTTGTCTTCGAGCTCATATAGGAGGCCTCTCTTTTTTCTTACATTCTTAGAAAATCTTTGAAAAGCTCTCCGTAAACATTCAGAAAAAGGGATTTGCTGTACAAATAAAATTTCAGAAGCATTCAATTGAAAGCTACCAAATTTTGTAGCTGCCTTAGAAACATAGCTTCGAGTGGCTTTTGAGATATATGGCCTAGAAAAAATTTTAGCCTTTAATATAAAGGTTTTTTTTTCAAGATTTACAGATATATTGGTGTCTCTTACATTTCCTGTATTACAGCTCCTACTCATCTTGAGAAGAAGATTGACATAATCTAAAAATGACATATTTTACATCATTACCAACACTATTTTACATGAAGATAAAAAACTCTCCTAGCAGAAAGTCAGGAGGAGTCCTAGAAACAGGCGTAAGGGACTGTTGAAATCTTTAGCTTTGCCGTTAAAATTTGAGCCTTGCAAAGCCAGTTTTATTTTTTTGAAAATCTACATATCCTACTAAGGTATAGGAGCTTTTAAAAAGATCAAATCCGAGGAAGCAAGGGTAAAATTTTAACTAAATGGGAGATTTCAACAGTCCCGTAAAAGATCCTCTCGTCATTTTAATTTAATTGAAGAAATCTACAATCCGGAGCTGACAAAATGAGTTTCGAAAGAAGTCTATTTAAATTTTAATTTTAAAATAGACAATTACCGCAATCAAGCTTGAACAAGCAGCAGATAAAAAAGGAACGCTAGGATGAATATGGGTAAAGACGGCGACAAGAGGAGAAAGGGTCATAGCCAATGACTGTACCGATTGACTCATTCCCAAAATTTTTCCTTGAATATCTTTTCCGGCTGCAGCTGAGATCACATTAGTACATATTGGCCAAGCAATCCCTGCCGTACATACACCCAATCCCAAAATCACAAGCAAGCCGATCAAATGTTTTGGAAAAATAACAAGAACACAAAACAAAGTAAAAAACATAAGACAGATCTCGAACACCTTCAATGGCTGAAATTTTTTAATAAATAGTTTATTCAATATTCCGGAACCTAACGCCCAGCAAATACCCATAAAAGAGGCAACATATCCAATTTCAATATTTGTAAATTGAAAAAATTCCACTACTTGTACCGGAGTAAATTGTAGAAGAATATTCCAGGAGAATAAAAACAAAAAATAGGTCATGTAGATCACCTTAATATTTTTAGTTTTAAGGACTTTCTGGATGTTATGAATTCCTTCTAAAAAATCAAACTCTAGATGTTCATGAGGGTGCCTGGTTTCTCTGAAAAAAAATATGATGAAAAAAAGGTTCACTATTGTTAAGCCGGCCGCTATCCAAATGGGAAAAGCTGGATTAAAATAACTATTGATAGCCGCATCAGAAAACCACCCTCCTAAAAAGACCCCAATTATAAAAGAAGAACCGGCGATTGCGGCGAGATACCCAAAATTTTTAACTCGGGAGTATTCATTATGACTTAAATCGGCAATCGCCGTAAGACAAATAGATAAATTCCCAGAAAATACCCCTGAAATAAGTCTAGATATAAATAACAAAGAAATAAGCTTTAAATGAATACTTATTGCTGTAAGAACAAGCCCTACTATGGAAAAAAGAATCGTATAAAAAAATGCTTTTTTTCTTCCTTTACGATCCGCATAATCTCCAATAAGAGTAGCTCCAAAAAACTGTGCAGCCGGGAAGGCTGCTAGAAAAAAACCTAAAATAGTTGTTCTAGTTGCAGAAGAAACCTCCGGTGAAAAAATGAGATTTCTCGAATCTAGAAAAAATGGGGCAAAAATAGGGAAAACAATAGACCAACAAAGATTATCTACAAAAAAGGTAAAGAAAATCGAAGCAAGAGCTAGTTTTTCTTTTTGGATCAGCTTATATTCCAATCGATAGGATCCTTACCCAGTCTTATCAAGAAAACATTTGTTTTAGAAAAATGCTTGCAACCAAAAAATCCTGCATGGGCTGATAGAGGTGAAGGGTGAGCAGCCTCTAACAATAAATGATGCATTTTATCTTCTTTCAAAATATATTCACACTTTTCCTTTGCAGCCTTCCCCCATAAAATAAATACCAGTCCTTGCTTTTCCTTAGCAAGCTTTTGAATTACTATATCTGTAAATTGTTCCCATCCATACCCATAATGAGATTTAGGTTCATAAGCCCTTACCGTTAAAGTAGCATTTAATAAAAGGACCCCTTGCTTCGCCCAAGAAAGTAAGCAACCGTGTTTTGGGGTTACCATGTGAACATCCTCCATTAACTCTTTATATATATTCTGAAGGGAAGGAGGGAAAGAACTCCCAACAGGTACGCTAAAAGAGAGGCCATGTGCTTGTCCTGGGTTGTGATAAGGATCTTGCCCAATTATTACTACTTTTACCTTATAAAATGGGGTCTGGCAAAAGGCATTAAATATTAAATCTTGGGGAGGATATATTATTTTTTCCTTTGCTAACTCCTCTGAAAGAAACGCTTGAAGCCTTTTCATGTAAGGTTTCTCAAATTCTTCTTTTAATATATTGCTCCACGCAGCCTCCATGTAAAACTGCTGTACATTTGTAAAATTCATAAAAACTCATCAAAAAGAAAATTTAGGATCCATTTTCGGGACTGTTTCGATCTCCCATTTTGTTAAAATTTGAGCCTTGCAAAGCCGATTTGATTTTTTTGAAAGTGACATAGATGACTCTAAGTATTTATCCAACAAGGCCACTATTGACATAAAAATTATAAGTAACTAGCATTTTTTGTTCTATGTCTGGGTGTGGCGCAGCTTGGCTAGCGCACTTGCATGGGGTGCAAGGGGTCGGAGGTTCAAATCCTCTCACCCAGATTCTTTCTTAGGGGCTGTTTTTATCTTCGCCGTTCCGTTAAAATTTGATCCTTGCAACGTTGGTTTGATTTTTTTTAAAAGTGACATATCCTACTAAGTTATAATCACTTTTAAAAAGATCAAATCCGGGAAAGCAAGGGTAAAATTTTAACCAAATGGGAGATCGAAACAGCCCCATGTTGAAGTTTTGATACATTATCATGAGAGGTTTTTGTTCATAAATTTATCGATAACTTTATTCTGTTCATAACCTGACAATTATCTTCAACATATCGACAGATTATTGACAATTTTTTTCTCCATGGATTTAAGCGAGGCTATCTACATTTAAACATCACTAGAAAATAGAAGAATATAATAAAAAAATACTTCTTTGGGAAGGCGCTTTACGATAGGATTACTCTCATGATAGTAACTAAAAAACTCTCTTTTCCTACATTTTTTTCGAACAATCAATTTTCCGAACTGTTTTCAGAGGAAGAGTATGTTTGGATTGCTCTTGCTAAATTAAAAAAATATTTAGAAGAGAAAGTCTACGATTCTAGTGAGATACATATTTCTCCATATGTTCATTTAGAAAACCCCTCAAGAATTTTTATAGGAAAAGGGACAATCGTTGAACCGGGAGCTTATATTCAAGGTCCTTGCTATATCGGAAACAACTGTCTGATAAGACATAATGCTTATATTCGCGGGTATGTGTTAATAGGGGATGGATCTCTTATTGGACATGGAACGGAGATCAAAAATTCTATTCTGTTACAAAAAGTAAGTGCTTCTCACTTTGCTTATGTCGGCGACTCTATTATTGGTAATGAGGTAAATTTAGGTGCCGGTGTTGTATGCGCCAATTACCGATTAGATGGAAAAGAGATAACTGTTCGGATAGAAGATTCGAAGGTTTATACGGGATTACACAAATTAGGTTCTATAATAGGTGATTTCGCACAAATTGGATGTAATTCTGTGTTGAATCCGGGAACTTTTTTATTACCAAATACTTTATGTCCTCCATTATCTTGTTTACGTGGAATTACATGACTATTCTCTTACATACTTTAAAAAATACCATAGATAAGGAACTTGTATTTGCCATTCAACAAATGGGTGATAAATCTACCCTTCGTGATGCCTGTGAATATGCTCTAATGGGTAAAGGTAAAAGGGTGAGACCTATTATTGTACTCCTTACGGCTAAATCTTTTATTTCAAAACAGGATGTAATGAATGCAGCTCTCGCTGTCGAATTTTTTCATACCGCATCACTTATTGCAGATGATCTTCCCTGCATGGATAATGATGATAGAAGAAGAGATAGACTTTCTTTACATAAGGTTTTTGGAGAGGGGACTGCTTTATTAGCTAGCTATACCCTTATCGCTTTGGGTTATTCTTACATACAAAAAAATGCAGAAGTGCTGAGAAAAATTTCCGGATATGAACAAAAGGCTGACCTCGTATGTTCGCTGGCTTTACAAGTTGTAAGCGATCTTTCGGGATTTTCTGGGGCGACTCATGGACAGTATCTCGATCTTTTCCCACCGGATAATAATATTGAAACAGTGAAAAAGATTATGTATCAAAAGACAGTTACCCTTTTTGAAATTGCTTTTTCTTTAGGCTGGTTATTTGGAGGAGGGGAGATACATGGATTAGATGAGATACGATCCTGTGCTTTTCATTTTGGAATGGCTTTTCAAATGACTGATGATATAGCCGATCTTTTACAAGATAGGAAAAATAATTATAATAGTAATCTTGCCTCTCTCTTAGGAGTTTCGGAGGCTATTAACTTATTTCGTCAAGAATGTGATTTATTTATAAAAAAATTATCTCGAGTAAACACCAGAATAGATGACTTCCGCATATTAATAAGCTATTTGAAAAAGCTGGTAGATCCACTCAATCTACCGATACAGCCTCTTCAACGGTAGGTACTTTTATCTGAGCTTTTTCAGATCGAAATTTCTCAAAAATTTTCTTTTCGATTTCCTCAACAAGATGAGGTTTTTCTTTAAGCTCTTCTCTAGCAGATTCTTTTCCTTGTCCTAGACGATGATTTTGAAAGCTAAACCAAGTACCCTTTTTTTCAATAATATTGAGATCAGAACCTACATCTAGTAAGGAACCGATATGAGAAATACCTTCATTAAATAAGATGTCAAATTCTGCAGATTGAAAAGGGGGAGCTAATTTATTTTTGACTACTTTCACCCTTACCCGGTTTCCAATTTCTCTATTATCAGCCCCTTTAATCCCGGCTATCCTTCGGATATCCATTCGAATGGAAGAATAGAACTTTAAAGCTTTCCCACCGGTCGTAGTTTCCGGATTTCCGAACACAATGCCAATTTTTTCACGGATTTGGTTAATAAAAACGGCACAAGTATTGCTCTTAGCAAGAGTAGCAGTTAATTTTCTAAGAGCTTGTGACATCATCCTTGCTTGTAGCCCCATATGAATATCTCCGATTTCTCCATCTAGTTCGTTTTTAGGGACTAAAGCTGCAACTGAATCGATGACAATGACGTCTACCGCATTAGATCTTGCTAGCATTTCAGCTATATTTAGAGCCTCTTCCCCGGAATCGGGTTGAGAAATTAAGAGGTCCTCTACCTTCACACCAATTTTGGAAGCATAGCTAGGATCAAGGGCATGTTCTGCATCGATATAAGCAGCTAGGCCATTTTTTTTTTGAGCATTAGCAACTATATGTGTAGCAAGTGTAGATTTTCCGGAAGATTCCGGCCCATAAATTTCAATAATGCGTCCTCTTGGAACCCCTCCAACCCCTAGGGCTAAGTCTAAAGCAATTGCCCCTGTTGAGATAATACTGATTTCATGAGTAGAAGAGTGTTTGCCTAGAGTCATAATGGCTCCATCGCCGAATTGTTTTTGTATGTGTGCGATAGCTAGTTCCAGCGCTTTTCTCTTACTAGCATCATTAGTTTGTGACATAGAGTGCTCCTTTTTTTATCTAATTATATCTCTATGACTAGGATTTTCTACGAGAAAAAAATGATTTGTGTTTCAATGCGATTTATGTCAAAAAATGACCTAATATTAGCCGGAGATATTGGAGGAACTCATACTAGGCTTATCCTGGTAGATACTACTCGAAAAAAACTGATAGAAAAAAAATATGCGTCTGCTAATTACCCCAATCTATCCCCTATTGTGACTGATTTTCTAAAGGAAGCTTGTGCTAATCCATTAGTGGCGGCCTTTGGTCTTGCAGGAATTGTTAAAGACGGAATATGTAAAGTTACCAATCTTTCATGGATAGTAAACGCAAAGGAGATTGCAAGAGAAAACAGCATAAAAAAGGTTTATCTTTTAAATGATGTGGAAGCAAATGCTTATGGTATACGAATGCTTAAAGAGGATGAGTTTTGTATTCTCAATGAAGGGACAGAAAAAAAGTTTGGTAATGCTGCTTTAATTTCTGCAGGAACAGGTCTTGGAGAAGCAGGGTTATTTTGGGATGGGAAAACCCATATTCCGTTTGCTTGTGAAGGTGGTCATAGTGATTTTGCTCCTAGAAATTTAGAAGAAGATGAGCTTCTTATCTATTTAAGAGAAAAATTCGGACATGTCTCTTATGAAAGGGTGGTTTCCGGACCGGGCATACAAAATCTCTATGAATTTCTTGTAAAGAAGAAAAAGATACGACCGATAGATGCGGTAAAAGATATCCCTAGGGCCCTTTCTGAAAAGAGGGATCAACCGGGTGTTGGGAAAGAGGTAATGGAATGGTTTGTATCTTTATATGGAGCTGAAAGTGGTAATTTGGCATTAAAAATGTTAGCCGTTTCCGGAATATACCTAGGAGGAGGCATTGTCCCAAAAATATTGGATGTATTTAAAAAAAAGATATTTTTGGAAGCGTTTATTGATAAGGGAAGATATCGAGAGTTTCTAACAAATATCCCTGTAAAAGTTATTTTAAATGAAGATACTGCCCTAATTGGTGCAGTGGAATATGCTTTATTAGGAATAAGATAAATGGGGGAAATTCAGAAGACAGCAGAATACCAAAGGTTACAGCAAGATGCTAGCAGTCCCATTTGGAAAAAGTGGGGAACTTATGTAGCAGATAGAGCGTGGGGTACAGTAAGAGAAGATTATAGCGCTGATGGGAATGCTTGGGCTTTTTTCCCCCATGAACATTCCCGGTTTCGTACCTACCGGTGGAGTGAAGATGGGATTGCCGCCTTCTGCGACTATTATCAAGTCCTTATTTTTTCTTTTGCCTTTTGGAATGGAAAAGATCCTTATTTAAAAGAACGTTTTTTTGGCTTGGCAACTTCTGAAGGCAATCATGGAGAAGATGTTAAGGAATATTACTATTATTTAGATGCCACTCCATCATTTTCTTATATGAAGTTTCTCTATAAATACCCCCAGCAAGCTTTTCCTTATCAAGATCTTTACGAAATAAACAAACGAAGAGAACAAAATGACTTGGAATACGAGCTCATCGATACCGGGATTTTCGATCAAGACAAGTATTTTGATATTTTTATCGAATATGCTAAGTCCGACCCTGATGATATTTGTATTCGCTTAGAAGCGTTGAATCGATCGGATAATCCGGCGTCGTTATATGTCATCCCCCAACTTTGGTTTAGAAATCAGTGGAGTTGGTATTCTCCCAAACTTCCGGAGCCAATGATTACCTTAGAAGACAACAAAGATTTTTTTACTTTTATTGCTGACGATATGTCCATGCAATCTCCTAAACAAATCCTTTATGATTATCATCTCGGAAAAAGATTTTTATATGCGCCTAAAGTAGGGTTAGCAATGTTTACTAACAATGAAACTAATCGAGAAAAACTTTGGGGAGGTGCTAATGAATCTTTATTTGTAAAAGATGCATTTCATAGAAAAATTATTGAAAGAGAAAATAGTACTCATCCTGAAAATAAAGGGACAAAGGGGGCAATAGCCTATTTTTGGGAAAATATAGCGGCAAAAGGCTCTCAAAAACTTGAGCTTCGATTTACCAATAAGAGGATACACAACCCATTTGCTGATATAGATACTATTTTTACACAAAGGAAAAAGGAGGCAGACAGTTTTTATACCTATTTTCATCCCAGTAGAGCGACGGACGAGGAAAAAAAGATCCAGAGAGAAGCGGTAGCAGGACTTATCTGGTCGCGGCAATTTTATCACTATGATGTTCACTCGTGGTTTATAGGTGATTCTACCAAAAATCCTCCACCTTTATGTAGAAAGGATATTCGAAATAATCATTGGAGGCATCTCCACTCGCTTTGCATTTTCTCCATGCCGGATAAATGGGAATATCCATGGTTTGCGGCTTGGGATTTATCTTTTCACTGTGTCAGCATAGCTCTAGTGGATCCTAAATATGCAAAAGAGCAGTTATGGCTATTGTTATTGGATCGATTTCAACATCCTAATGGACAAATTCCGGCTTATGAATGGGAGTTTTCTGATGTAAACCCACCGGTGCAAGGATGGGCCTCTTTAAAAATTTTCGAAATAGAAAAAAAATACTTTCAAGAGGAAGATTATAATTTTTTAGAAAAATGTTTTCACAAACTACTGTTAAATTTTGTTTGGTGGGTTAACCGAGTAGATATTTCCGGGAAAAACGTTTTTGAAGGGGGATTTTTAGGGTTAGATAATATCTCTATAATGGATCGTTCTGAAAGAAATAAAAATAATATGAGATTAGATGAAACAGATGCCTCCGGATGGATGGCGATGTTTTGTTTGAATCTGATGAAAATAGCCCTTGTTTTATCGAATAAGAATTCTAACTATGAGCAACTTGCAACAAAATTTTTCGAACACTTTATTTACATTGCTGCGGCTTTACGTAAAGGGTATTGGAGAGATTACGACATGTGGGATGAAACCGATGGGTTTTTTTATAGCGTTATTAATTATCTGGATGGGAGACGGGAACACATGAAGGTCCGTTCTTTAGTAGGGATTGTCCCATTTTTCGCTTTAGAAATTCTGAGTGAAAAAGAGCTACAATCTTATCCACAATTCTACCATAACTTTACCTGGTTTATCGAAAATAGGGGCTATTTGGTAGATAAATGTGTCCATAAATTATCTAGAAAAGACGGGACAAAATATTTATGTTCTCTTATGCATCCCGATGAATTGGGAAGATTTTTACGTTATCTTTGGGATCCTAACGAGTTTCGTTCCGAATTTGGGTTGCGTAGTCTTTCTAAGTTTCATGAATCTCACCCATATAACCATCAAGGAAAAATGATTTATTATGAACCCGGGGAGTCTTTCGAAAGGATTAAGGGGGGGAATTCTAACTGGAGGGGGCCGATTTGGTTTCCTGCTAATTATTTTGTTATTCAATCTTTAGATCGACTTGCTACAGTTTTAGAGGAACAGATAAAAATTTCTGTAAATAACGAGCCTGCAGTATCTCCCGGAGAGATGTCTAAAGAATTTAAGAGAAGATTATTAAAGTTATTTTTGCCTGATGCTAGTGGGAGTAGGCCTATTTATGGATTATCGGAAAAATTTCAAAAAGATCCTCAATTTAATCAATATACCCTATTTTTTGAACATTACCATGGAGATACCGGTCGTGGGCTAGGAGCGTCACACCAGACAGGATGGTCAGCATTGATCCTCAATCTTATTCAAGAATTACGTTCATAGTCTGCTAATGAAATAAATGATATACTGCTCATTATGACTGAACGTAAGCCTGTTTTATCTGTTAGGAACTTAACAAAAATATACCCCAAAACGCCACCTTTTATTGCTGTTGATCGTATCTCCTTTGATTTAGCCCCTGGAGAAATTCTTGGCCTTCTTGGCGCTAATGGTGCGGGGAAGACCACTACGATACAGATGCTCATCAGTACACTGACCTATTCTTCCGGAGAAGTGTTTTACTTTGGAAAAGAGTTTATTAAGCATAGATCGGAGGTTTTAAAAAAAATAGTCTTTGCCAGTACGTATGTCAGCCTCCCTTGGAACTTGACTATTGAACAAAATTTAAAAATTTTTGCAAGATTATATGGATTATCCAAAAGTGATATCTTCACTCGTATAGATCCACTATTATCTCGATTTGGAATTCTCGATAAGAAAAAAGAGCTAGTCAGCAATCTTTCAGCAGGACAAATAACTAGGCTTGTTTTGGTTAAAGCTTTTTTGATGCAGCCTAAAATATTGTTATTAGATGAACCTACGGCATCCTTAGATCCTGATGTAGCTCATGATGTCTGTCAATACTTATTGGAGCAAAGAGATAAACAAGGAATTTCTATCCTATTTACTTCTCATAAGATGGATGAGGTAGCGGAAATTTGCGACCGGGTCCTTTTTATGCAGAAGGGGAAAATTATTGCAGATGACCTCCCTGAAACCTTGGCTAGGAGCGTCTCTAGCTGTAAAATTCAGTTGCTAGTTGGTGATGGTATGAAAAGAACCATTGCTATTGCGGAAAAGATGAAACTCCAATATCAGACAGAAGTTCGGACTATTGAAATTAAACTAGATGAGATGAAAATTGCTTCACTTCTAGCCGCCCTTGCTAAGGCCGGAGTTGAATATACTAACGTAAAAATTATTCAGCCTACATTAGAAGATTATTTTTTAAAAATGGTGGAAAAGAAATGAATATTAGCGTTGGAAGAGTCTGGGCTGTTTTTCTTAGATATTTTTATATTTTTACGAAGCTAGACCAGCTCGCTGACCTTTTTTATTGGCCTGTAATAGACATTTTTCTATGGGGAATGGCTACCGTATGGATAAAGCGTTTAGATCCGGCTGCCTCTGAAATCTCACTTGTTATATTGACCGGACTCATTTTTTGGGGAATTGTATTAAGAGGTAACTATGAAGTTGGTGTAAATTTACTCCAAGAGTTTTGGAGTCGCAATCTGGTTAATTTATTTTCTACTCCACTTAAAATGATTGAGTGGGTGTTTGGAATAATGCTTGTCTGCCTTTTTAAGATTATTATTTCATTAAGTTTTGCTGCTTTAGTCGTTTATCTTCTTTATACTTTAAATGTTTTTTCTGTAGGATGGGCTTTCCTCCCTTTTGCCCTATCCTTAATATTATCCGGTTGGGCGATCGGGTTTTTAACAGGGGGTATCCTTGTTTATTGGGGACAAAGATTACAAATGCTTGCATGGATGTCTGCTTATATCTTTGCCCCTTTCAGCGCCGTATTTTATCCTGTAAGCGCCCTCCCTTCGTGGGCAGAGACAATTGCCTGGACACTCCCTACTACCTATGTATTTGAAGGGATGCGAGTGGTATTATATACCAAAACATTTCCGATAAGGTACTTTATAATGAGCGTTCTTTTAAATATTTTGTACCTTTCTCTTAGCCTCTTTTTTTTTTCTATCATGTATAAAAAAAGTCGTGTGAAAGGGTTTGCTAGGATCGAGTAAGAGAATTCTGAATAAGATGTCTATATTGTAAATATTTTTCATCTCAGCTATTAATCAATTATGCGGATTTTCATTTTTTTGTTACCTCAACTTATATTTTCCTATGCCCCAACGGTAGTAAGATTATTCAACGACTCCCAATTTCCACTAACGGGTATTGTCCAAGGAGCTGATGGGACCTTTTTAGGTCAGATGTTGTTTCAACCAAATGAGCAAAAAGAGTTTGTTTACGATTTTAATCCGACAAATATAGTAGCTCCCGGAGCCCCATCTCTTTCAATAACCCCTTATATGGTCTCATGGAAATGTCCTAGCGGAACTATTTATTCCTATTGCAGCCAAGTATCTCCAGGATCTTTAGTGAGGGCTCAAGGATGCCCGGGTTATTATAATTGTGAACGTTCTAAGGAAGAAATGGAAGAGGAAAAAGAAGTAGAAGAAGAGCCATCTAATACTGAGGAAAGTTCTCCATAGATTTATGGGGGGCTGTTTCTTAATTTATTCTTGCGGTTTTCCATTAACATAGTTGATTTTTCTCAGAAATTGCCCCCCTCTTCCATCATAAAAAGTTGCTGTGCCATTACCGTGCTCTACCTTGGAAATAGGAGTTTTTTGATGTAGCTTATAGTAAGAGCCTTTTATGAGCAGATCCCCTTCATACTCTTCAATAGATTGGATGCTACCCTCTTTATACCAGACGCAGCTCATCCCATTTTTTTTATTTTGATAATATTCACTTTGGCTCTCTAACTTGCCATTTTCATACCAGGTTTTAACTGTTCCATGAATCTGATCATTATCCCAGTGTATCAGGAGCTTAAGTACCGGTGTATCCGTAGCTGCATCTAGTTCTATAGGGGAAAAGAAATAGGCTTCATCTCCATGTCTCATTCCCATCTTATGATGAGAATAATGGGTTAATATAGAATTTATGTTAAAATGAGAAACTCTTCCTTCCGGAAATCCATTTTGATATTCTATCTCCTCCCTTTCTCCTTGCTCATTCCAAAGTGTTCTTATCCCATTCCCCTGCTGAATTTCTGAAAAGGGGTTACCTTGTTCGTCGTAATATACACCTGTTTGTAAGGAGTCGTCGCAATAATTCTCTATAAAAGAAGGGCATTCGTTCCGCCAATATTTAATAGATGGACCTTGTTTTACTCCATTTGCATAAAAAGTTTTAGAAATAAGTTCATCCTCTTCATTATAGATGCAAAGATCCCCATGAATTTTATCCTTTTGGTAAGGAATCTTTTTTTCTACCCTACCTGTTGGATAATAATAGGTGGATATCCCTTCCAAAGCCCCTTTATTATATGGAATTTCGGCAATGAGATTTCCATCTTCATCCCATACTTTAGCCATGTTTTCAAAAACCCACTCTTTTTCAGCAGCTAAACTTAAATCGATCGGCCCTTCAATTACCTGAGCTTCAATTTTTTTTCTTCCATTAGGAAACCACTCGGTATATAGCCCATAGGCTCTTGTATCTTTACCTTCTAGGTATTGCCAGATATGTCCATTGGGATGATAGCTGCAAATAACACAAGTGGACCTACCTTTTTCGTCTCGGTTATAAACTCGCGTTACTTGTTTGTAAGGCTGTGGTTGAAGAAAATCTATTTTTTCAAAATTTTGTAATCGTTCAGGGGTATCTAAGGTTTCTGTAAGCCCCCCCCTATCGATAAGTTGAATTAATGTAAGGACACCCTCTTGTTTTGTAGAACGCTGATGACTACAAGCTATGATTAAAAATAATATAATAAAAAAACTATAGCGCATCGTTTTGCTCTTGAGTGGCGATAAACTCTCTTTTTAATAAAGATAAGGAAAGTAGGTAGTTTTGATTGTGTTTTTGCAAGATGAAATTGGTTATAAGTAATTGCAGGGGAGATAAAGAAGAAGCATAGCTATTAATGGTATATTCCTCAACAAGGCTTAAAATTTTTTCTATATCCGTATGATTTAATTCTACCTGGCGATGAAGAGACTTTTTTTCTTCTTGAATGGTGCTATTTTTTTGTAAATCAGTTGATATAAAGGACAAATGATTGTTTTCTAGAAACTGTAGCCTTTTCTGAAGGTCACTAGATACAAAGTAACCACCTAAAGTTTTAAAAGAATATGCTTCTTTTTCCAGTAGAGGTAGTTTTTCTAGCATGGAAGTAATGTAATTGGGATCCGGAGAAGGATCTTTTTTTAAAGATCTTTGGTGAATAGGGTATTGCGGGTGATTTTTTAGGAACATATTATCGATTTCAGATAAGATGTTCTGATAATTTAATAATTTTTTATGCTCTGTATAATTTATTAAAATAGTTGTAAACAATGGAAGCATTACTACAATTAAAAAAACAGAAAGATGTTTTTTATTTGTAAGAATTTTTCCAAACCATTTTAGAAATATTGAGATCATCGCCCCTTTTTCTGTTTAAGATAAAATGATGCAGTATATTTTTCTGTATCGGCAACCCAGGTAATGGGTTCTTTACTGTTTGCTAAACTTTCTTTTTTAAATAAGGAATCTAAAAACTCTTTTGCATCTGCAGAAGAGGTAAAATGTAATTGTAAAATAACTTTTGCCCGGTAAGAATCTTGCATATGATCGATATGAGGATAACTTAAAAGTTCATATTGAAAGCCTTCTATAAGTTCTTTTTTAGCAAGTAGTGGATGGGTTGAGAGCCAATGGATAGTTTCTACAACAGAAGGAACACTTAAAGTATAAGAGAGGTACTTGTTTTTCTGCAACGAACTGTTTTGTAAGTGGGTAATTTTATCCGATAATGACCCGTGTGTAAAGGTACAGTCCTTCATAAGGCAGAGATTTTCTAAATGCTCTTTTAACTGATTATTTTTATATTTCCCATATCCCCATACGCTACAAGTAAGAAATAAGGAAAACAGTAAATAAAAAAAGCAAGCAAGGCCCAATTTTCTTATCTGCTTAGATGAGATGAAATCGTTTTGTCGAAATTGAAGCGACTGAATATCACTTTTTAAAGCATCCAGAGCTAGCCCAATACTTATGGCATATTTTTTATCCGGCAGATGAGAAATAACAGAAGTATAATATTCCAAAAAGCCGGTAGTTAAAAATTCCTCAAGTGGAAGCGAGGTATTCCCGTGACCTGTTAAGTATAGAGGAAGCTGTTTATTTTCTAGATTAGCCTCCTTGACAAGAGAATAAAATGTTTTCGCAATAGAGGAGCGAAGCTGCTCAGCTTTTTTCAAAAAAATAGGGGGTTGACTCACAGAAAAAAGATCTTTTTCTTGAAATCCTATGGGTAACGTCTCTAATAGATGCTTAATGCCTAAAGATATTGTATGAAATATCCATGGATATTTCTTCAACATTACCACACAAGTACAAGTGTCTAAGCCAATATGTAAAATAAAAGAATCTTCTACTTGACTATCGACCCACTGTATATAGCGCGTAAGGGCTGCTGCATAGCAAGAAACTTTGTCAGGATCTACGGAAAGGGTTGTTTGAAATTTTTGTAAATGATTTTGAAGGAGGCGTTTTGTTGTAGTATAGCAGTGAGTTGTGGTTAAATTATTTTTAATTTCTATGATAGGAAGGGTGATCGACTCTTCTGATTTTAAAAAACAATTAGCAGTTATTTGATAAGGAAGAGTTTTCAGGGCTTCTCTTCTCTTTGTTGTCTTTAAGGCGAGATGTTTTACTATGATATCTTCTGCTAAAAGTCCTGAAACAATTGGGATCTCTTTGGAAATGTAAAGCTTCTTTACATCAACTTTTTGAGTTTGAAGTTGTACAATTTCTGTTTTTTCTTTCCGTTTCCGTAACGTAGCGGAAAATACCATATCGCTATCTAGTTCCAATCCCAAGAAAGACATATAAACCTTTAGGCGTAGTGTGGCATTGTATAGAG
Source organism: Chlamydiota bacterium (assembly GCA_027366035.1). Lineage (GTDB taxonomy): Bacteria > Chlamydiota > Chlamydiia > Chlamydiales > SM23-39 > DAHXLK01. Next base: position 14,803 of record DAHXLK010000037.1, on the reverse strand, counting down.
AGGATGAATTAAAAAAAATCACTGAAGATAAGGGGGGGCAAGGAAAATATTCAGCAATTCCGGCTTAAAATTTTTCGTATAGAGACTGTTTAAATCTTTAGCTTTGCCGTTGAAATTTGAGCCTTGCAAAGCCGGTTTAATTTTTTTGAAAGAGATAGATCCTACTAATGTATAGACACTTTTAAAAAGATCAAATCCGGGAAAGCAAGGGTAAAATTTTAACCAAATAGGAGACAGAAATAGTCCCATAAAGCTGACTTTTTCTCAGCTCTAGCCGGCAGCCAAGGGGAGCCGGAAAATATTTAGTTTGTTAGCCTTTAATATTTAAATTCACATATACTTGTTGCCTATTTGAATATAAGAGCTCTTATGAGACACTTACAGTACCTAGATTAAAAGAGGGAAGTGAAATTGCACATTATTATCCGTACAGTACATCTTTTTTTCTTATGTTACTCGATATTGCTATTTATTAGAGTTGCAAGCTCCTGGTTTCATGGTTGGCAGCATTATTCATTTATCCGATTTGTCGCTCATTATACAGATCCTTATCTTCATTTTTTCCGTAGGTTTATCCCTCCTATTGGCGGTGTTATTGATCTCAGTCCTATGATTGCTTTTATTGCTCTACAAATTGTAGAGAAGATCATCATGGCAATCTTTCTATGAGCTATACGGAACAGTTTGCCATTGGCAAGCTAAAGCTGCCGAATAATATTTTTTATGCTCCCCTTGCCGGTTGTTCTGATATTGCTTACCGGACTATGTCCTCGCAATACAAACCGGGTTTAATGTTTTGTGAAATGGTAAAAATGGAACCCCTAGTTCGCAAGGACGAAGGAACCTATAGGATGCTCCGTTATGAAGAGCCTATGCGTCCTATTGGAGGACAAATTTGTGGCAGTAAGTTGGAGCTTGCGGGAACCGCTGCAAAAATCATAGAAGATCTGGGGTTTGATATAATAGATTTTAATTGTGGCTGCCCCGTAGATAAAGTAACAAAAGATGGAAGTGGTTCGGGGATGTTAAAACATCCTGATTTGATTGGGGCAATACTTTTTGAGATGAAAAGAGCCGTACAAATACCGATAACAGTAAAAATTCGGACAGGATGGGATGAGGATCATATTGTTGCTCCCATGCTAACTCAGATTGCTGAACAAGCTGGTGCCGCAGCTATTTGTATCCATGGAAGAACCAGAGAACAAGGATATAGCGGAAATGCAAACTGGGACTATATTGCTGAATGCAAAAAGTTAGCAAAAAATATTAAGGTAATTGGAAATGGTGATGTTTTTGATGCAGAAAAGGCTAAAGCTTTATTTTTGCACACAGGGTGTGATGCGATTTTGGTATCTAGGGGCACCATGGGACAACCATGGATTGTTGAAGATATTCGGAATTTGTATGCAAATAATCGCCTTTTCTCTCCCTCTCCTTTAGAGGTAAAAGAGGTTCTACTTAAGCATTTGAGAACCATTTTATCTTATAATGAGGAGAGAAAGTCTCTATTAGATTTTCGAAGAGTGTGTTGCTACTATTTAAAAAAATTTGTAGCTGTGAAAACCTTAAAAGCTGCAATTAACCATGCTGAAAATACAGAAGAAGTCTTTTCCCTTTTAGAAGCATTTAACTGGGAGCCTTGTATAGGGACCATCCTCTGAATTAAGACTTCGATAGCATTAGCGAGTAGTGTATCACCTTGCTCTTTTAAAATTTAAAGGCTAGGGAGATCGAAACAGCCCCTTCTCTTAGGTCCTTAGATTTTCTAAGAAAATTAAGATCTTATCTAACGCTTTTCTCCGATGGGATATCTGATTTTTTATCGCTTCAGGAATTTCAGAAAAAGTTTTGTTATATTCATTTTTTACGAATAAAGGGTCGTATCCAAAGCCGGAGCCACCCCTTTCCTTGTTTAAAATCTTTCCTTCACAACTGCCGGTGACACATTTCTTCAGCCCTTCAGGGGAAGCTAGGGCTGCTGCACAATAAAAATATCCTGCTCGATCTTCTTCTAATAGATGTTGCATTTCCTCTAAAAGTTTTTTTCGATTCTCGGCATCGCTTGCCCGGTTTCCTGCATAACGTGCTGAATAGATTCCGGGGGCGCCATGAAGAGCAGGAATGACGAGACCGGAATCGTCGGCTAATACCCAACTATTCAGTGCCTTGGCAGCATGTACCGCCTTGATTACAGCATTTTCACTAAAAGTTGTACCGATTTCTTCAGGGGGGATGTAATCGGGGAAATCTAGAAGGCTTAAGATATCCAAGTGTTTAAGATGGTGTAATATTGTCCTGCATTCCCTTATCTTATGAAGATTTCGACTTGCAAGGATCAGAGAGATCATTTTCTTTCTCCAAAATAGCTGCGAATAGTCATAATAAGATATTCTTCATTTTGAAAGTGAAATTTCTCGCCAACAGCTTTTCCAAGCATTGCTTGTGCTAGTTTTGACTGTAAGGAGACGATATTTTTTTCAGGGTCTGCATCCCAGGGTCCCAAGAGAGTAAACTTTACCTTTTTCCCATTAGGGGCTGCACATTCAACCACGGTTCCAATGCTTACAACATCAGTTTGGATATCTTTTGAAGTTAAGATTCTAGCCTTATTTATTTGGTTAGATAGAAACTGTAGTTCAGCTTGGAGCCGATCTCTTTTCTCAAGAGCGGATTTGAATTCTGCATTTTCTCTAAGATCTCCTAAAGCTCTAGCCTCTTCAATTTCTTTGGCATTTTGGACCGTTTCTATCGTTGCGATTTGTTCGATTCTCTTTTTTGCTTTTAGATAACTTTCTTCAGTGGCCCATAAAATTTCTTCCTGCCATTTCTTTTTTTGCCCTTGAGCAAGGGTAGGGTGAGCTACTTCAGCTAAGGAATAGATGATTTTGATATCGTGATCGGTCAAAGGGGTACACTTAGTAAAGAGTAGCAAGAATTCCTGGACCTCCGGAACGGTAGTTTGCTTAAAAACATCTCGGATCATTTTATAGCGATCATTAGTAATCAAAGAAACCATCCGCTTTACTAGATCTTTAAACTCAGATTTATGACTTAAATGATCCAGTAAGATCAAAAAGGACTCAAAAAATCTGCTTTTCCCCTCTCTGTCTGCGAAGGGGAGGTTTTTTTTATCTATAATTTTTTGAAAATACCAAAGAAAGACATCGGGATAAGTGATTGCATGGGAGAGAAGTTCTTTTAACTTATCTTGTAAAAGTTTTGAAGTAGGGAGTAATTCTGAAAAGATATAGTCGCGCAAGGTATTTTGACCTACAGTAAATAAAAGATCCAAAAATAATTTTTCCCAGTCATTTCGTAGTTCTTTTATGGCAATAAGAGCCCTCTTCTTTAAAGCAACAATAGCAATATCTTTGATGAGCTCTTGAACCGCCGTCGCATTTTGCAAAATTTCTCTATATTTTTTTAGGTTGGCTACATCTTCTAATAAGAAATAGATTTCAATTTTTTTACTTTCGGAAAGTGCCGGAGTTTCGGTAAGAATAGCTTGAAGTTTAGCTTCTAAAGAAGATTTGAAATCCTGATTTTTTAAGGTTTCAGGAAAATCACGTATAAAGTTATAGATCATAGTAATCAATTCTTCTTCGGTTAATTTTTCCTCTAAAGTGTTATAAAAGGCAGCTTCATGGGTAAGCTCTTCCTCTCTCAAGAAAAAAGGCTCTTTCATATCTTTTGGAGAAGATATTTTAGTATCTTTTTTGATTTTAGCCCTGGTATTTTGCCACCATCTATTCCAGCTCTCTGCCGGAACGACAAGATCACAGAGTTCTTCTTTAATTTCGGCAGCAGTTCTAGAGCCTAAATCTTTTAAAAGTTGGTGAATGACTCGTAAAGGATCTTCTAACGCCTCTTTTTCCAAAAGAGCCGGGTTGCCAAATCGTCTAGATAAAAAATGATCTTTAGTTAAAGGGTAAAGATTCTTCATAGCGTTGGCGTAGGACAGGTGCTTAATACCTAAAACTAGGTCACATTCTAAAGAAACCTCTTCTCGAATTCTGGAGACGTCCATGATCTCACAGGTTCCCCAGCCTCCGGTGTGGTAGACAAAATTTCCTTTTTGTAGGTGACTGAGTAGTTCAAAATAGCTAATTGCGTGTTGAAACTCTCCCCCCGGTCTAAGACCTATCATTTTTAATTTATCTATAAAAAGAGGATCCTCGGGATAGCGATTTTTAAGGTAGTTATATGCAACTTCGCCTAAAGAGTCGCTGTTTGTAGTCTGGATATCTAAAATCAGCTTTAAAATTTCATGTATATATTTTTGATCGGTAATCTTTCTCCATAAGGAGAGCCCTTTTTCGACATGTTTGCCAAAAGCAGGACCAATCTCTGAATTTTTTGCTTCCACAAGAATTTTTTTTAAATCTTCGTGGCTAAATTCATCGCTATAGCAGTATTCCTCCCATAAACGGAGAAATCCGGTATAATCATGGTGTTGAATTCTTTGTCTAAAATCTTCAAGATAACTCATCCATTTTCCTAAAATTATCGACGTTTCGATAAAGACTATAAAGGGAAAGGAGTTAAGGATCAATAAACTTGTCCCGGTGAAATTTTATTTTAAAGTTTGCTAGCTTTACATCTCTGTAAGCTAGATCTGCATAATAACTTGGAAAAAAATCCTTATTAGATCACAGTTTGTACCCCTGCTTTTAGGGACTGTTGAAATCTTTAGCTTTGCCGTTAAAATTTTACCCTTGCAAAGTCGGTTTGATTTTTTTGAAAGTGACATATCCTGTTAAGGTATAGGCGCTTTTAAAAAGATCAAATCCGAGGAAGCAAGGGTAAAATTTTAACCAAATGGGAGATTTCAACAGTCCCTTTTATAAGCCTTAGGCTTTACATGAGATGGTGTCTTTTGGTCTTTTTTTCCTTTGTGTCTACCTCGCTTTACACGAATGAAAGGCTGTGGAAAGATTTAGATATCGTCTCGGAAATCGATAGAAGTATACGGGAGGAGCTCCCCCTTTTAATAAACTACCAACTCCAAGGGGGTTATTTCGCTATGCCTTCTGCGAGGATGGCTAAAGATGGAATAGTAGGGTTTGGGTTTTCCTATCTTCCTCCTTATCAGATATATAATCTCCTCTTTCAGTACTTTGGGCGGTTGGAAATTACAGGAAACTATTGGATTTATCAGGGTATTTTAGAAAAGCATTTTGGCCATTTAGGATTTGGGGATGACGCTGAAAGGGCAGCCAACCTCAAGGTATCTTTGTTCAAGATAAGTGATGGGATTCCCTTTTTCTCTGAGCTTGCCATAGGATGTAACGACTTTATAGGAACCAAAAGGTTTAGATCTTGGTATATCGTTTCCACGCAGACCTTTAAGGGCTACAATTTAGAGCTAACTTTAGGATGGGGAGCAGGAAGGATCCACGGCTTTTTTGCAGGTGTGGGTTGGACCCCATTTCGAAATACCCTACCTCTTTTACAAGATATCACGATAGCTGCCGAATATGATGCTAATAACTACAAACATCATAGCGATGAACATCCGGAAGGTAGGGAGATAAAAACTAGATTCAATTTAGGTTTACAATGGAAGCTATTTCCGGGCGTCCACCTCTCTTGTAGCAGCATAAGAGGTAAAGATGTGGCCGCTTCCATCGTTGTAAGTTATAACTTAGGCGACACTAAAGGTGTTTTACCAAAAGTAAAAGATTCATTAGCCTACTCTGCCCCTTTAGACACAGAACCAATTGGTTCTTTACGTTCGCAAAAAGAGGTAGCCCAAGAGCTTTCCTATGCATTCCAAGAGCAAGATTTAAGTGTCTATCAAATTGTCCTTATCCCAAGGCCAAAAGGAAAAAACGATCTTTGGATCAAAATCATCAATGTTCGGTATAGAGATCAACAGGTCGTTCGAGAAAGGGTCGAATCTGTATTAGCTGCGCTTACTCCATCTAATGTAGATAATATTTTTGTGATAATTGAGGCTGATGGGATCCCGGTTTATCAATATCATTTTCGTACTATTAATTTATATCGCCATAGGCAGAGGAGGTTGGGAAAATGGGAATTGGATGCGATCTCTCCTTTACAAGAAGCCTCCGTAAAGCCAAATCCCTTTGATTCTACAATGGTATATTATAGAAAAAAAAGTATCTGGCTTTTAACGGTTCGTCCTACTTTACGGCCCTATTTCGGGAGCTCCACGGGAAAATTTAAATATGATGTAGGGTTTTTAGTGTCTCCTGAAGGTTACTTGTTTAATGAGATTTACTATTGCATTTCTGCTAGTTATACTATTTATTCTAGTGCGTATAATATTAATGCCTGTGATTTTTTAAATCCCTCTCAACTTGTCAATGTTCGCTCTGATAGTATCTATTTTCACCTAAGTAACGTCTTTCGGGTAGATAATGCCTACTTGCAAAAGAGTTGGAATTTGGGTCGTGGCTGGTATACTCGTTTAGCTTTTGGGTATTTTGAAACGGCCTATACAGGAGTTGCTTGGGAGGCTCTTTACTATCCTGTATATGCAAATTGGGCAATTGGAATAGAAGCGGCAACAGTACTCAAAAGAAAATATCGAGGATTAGGTCTTACCCGAAAAATTAGAAAACTAGAAGGGTACTGTCCTATCTATGTTCCGTATATTGGGTTCCAGTATTTTCTAAATTTCTATTACAGATACCGACCGCTTCAAATAGACGGCTCTATCTCTTTAGGACAATTTCTAGCCAAAGATAAAGGGGTTCGATTTGAGCTGGGGCGAACATTTGCAAGTGGTCTTAGAATTGGTTTTTGGTATACGGTAACTGATGGCAATGATCGGATCAATAATCATAGGTATTATGATAAAGGCTTTTCTATTACATTTCCTTTAGATATTTTTATGAAAAAAAGCAGTAGAACGATGGTTGTGTATGCTATGTCAGCTTGGCTACGAGATGTTGGAGCCAAAGCAAAGACGGGAAAAGAACTCTACCCCACTATTTTTTCAGAAAAATATACCGACTCATCCGAATTTTAGATACAGGGACTGTTTCGATCACAAATGAGGGTATACGAGAGTCTCACAATTATGAATCTAAAAGAGATAGCATCCTCTTAGCGGCGTAAGTGATGATGATATCTGCTCCCGCCCTTTTGATAGAAAGTAGACTTTCATAGAGTGCGTCATCCGCATCGAAGAGACCTTTTTCATGAGCGGCCAAAATCATCCCATATTCTCCACTGACTTGATAAGCGCAAATAGGTCTTGTAGTATGATTTTTTAGCTTTGCAATAATATCTAGATAGTTGCTCGCAGGCTTTACCATCAAAATATCTGCCCCCTCTTTTTCATCCAATTCTGCTTCTAATATAGCTTCTTGTGCATTGGCAGGATCCATTTGATAGGTCTTTTTATTTCCAAATGCCGGATGTGATTGTAAAGCCGCACGAAATGGTGAGTAAAAACAAGAGGCATATTTTATGCTATACGCAAGAATTCCTGTGTTTGTAAAGCCGTTAAGATCTAACTGTTTTCTAATATACCCTATTCTACCATCCATCATGTCGGAGGGGGCTACAAGATCGGCTCCGGCTTCGGCATGACAGATGGCTATTTTCCCCAATATTGCGACAGTAGGATCATTGAGTATCTCTAAGGATGCGCCGACTAAACCATCATGTCCATGTGTGGTGTAAGGATCTAGAGCGATATCTGAGATAAGACAAAGGGAAGGAATCTCTTTTTTTAATAACTTAAGCGCTTTTGGAATAATTCCATCTACCTGATAGGCTCTTGACCCTTGTTCATCTTTATATTTTTTATGAATAATTGGGAAAAGGATGACGGCTTGTATCCCATCTTTATGCAAGGCTTTTGCGACAGGAGTAAGTGTATCTATCGAATAACAAGAAATTCCGGGTATAGAAGAAATAGGCCTAGATCCGCTATTTTCTTCCGTCACAAATAAAGGGGCAATTAAATCTGCTTTTTTTAAATGAGTCTCTGCTAGAAGCTTTCTTAAAGCATCTAGCTTTCGGTTGCGGCGCATTCGTAGAGGAAGAGTAAGCATGCTAGGCAAGAATCTGATTAATGTTTTAGAATGATTTGAAAAGGTTTTAAAAACAACTTAAAAAATGGAAGAGTTTTCTGAGTCTCAAGTTAAAATCTTAGAGCGCTATGTTACTTCTACAAAGAGTAATATTTTTGTTCTAAGAAATTTGCCGGAGGTTATAAAAGGGGCCCTGTTTTCTAGATATTCTCGTTCCAATTTAGGACTTAGGTCCTTATTATTAAAAGAGTTTATCTACAATGAAGAGGTGTCGTTTGCCTCCATTACAGAAAAATGCGACCAAGATACCTCCGATCAACAACTTACTGCTATCAATAAAGCACAAAATTTTTATGATAAAATATTAGACGGATATGGAGATGACTCTATTGGAGAATTAGGAGGAGCGCATCTTGCAATGGAAAATATATCGATGATAGCTGCCAAGATCATCGAAGATTCTAGGATTGGAGGCTCGCCCTTAGAAAAATCGACTCGATATATTTATTTTGATCAGAAAGTCGACGAAAATTATCTCTTTTATCAAGAACCGATTTTGATGACCTCAGCTTATCGTTCTTTGTATGTGGAAACATGTAATTACCTTTTTGAAATCTATAGTAAGTTAATTCCCCCATTAACGGCACTTATTGAAGAGCATAGCCCAAAAGACCATAACATTGCGAAAACGGCTTATACGGCTTCCCTAAGGGCAAAAGTTCTCGACTGTTTGCGAGGACTTCTTCCGGCTTCAGCATTGACAAACATGGGTGTTTTTGGGAATGGACGTTTTTTCGAAAAGCTCCTTCAAAAGTTAGGAAGTCACAATTTAGCGGAGATGCAAGATGTAGGTAAGAAGACCTTTCAAGAGCTACATAAAGTCATCCCTTCTTTTATTCGTAGAGCAGAGCCTTCTCATAAGCATCAACAGGCGTATCTTCAGTTCGTAGAGGAGATGCAAAATGAACTGAAACAACTAGCTGTCAATTATGCTATTTCTGCACAGCCTCACCGTACTCCAGAAATTCGGCTGTTGGATTTTGACCCTGAGAGTCCTTATAAGGTAGCAGCAGCGCTGTTATTCAGTTATTCCAATGCGCCATTAAAAGAACTGTTGGCGCTTAGTAAAAAGCTCTCGGATGAAGAGCTCTTTCGAATTTTAGATGCAGCCTGTACTTCAAGGGAGAATAGGAGGCATAAATCACCAAGGGCATTAGAACTCGCCTCTTTTACTTTTGAAATACTTGCCGATTTTGGGATTTATAGAGATTTACAACGGCATCGAATTCTCACTCAAGAAAGGCAAATGCTTACTTGTAATTACGGCTATTTTCTCCCCTCGGAAATCGTAGGAACTTATATGGAAGGGGAATACATAGTAGCTATGGAAAAAGCAAAAAAAGCATATGATACTATTGCCCGGGAGCTCCCGGAAGAGGCTCAGTACATTGTGCCGATGGGTTATAATATTCCTTGGTATTTTCACATCAATCTTCGAGCATTGCAATGGCTTTGTGAGCTAAGGTCCTCTCCGTCAGGACATCCTACCTATAGGTATATAGCTCAAGAGATGGCGCGACAGGTTTGCTCAGTCATTCCCTCTTTTGAGAGATTTTTTAAGTTTGTCGATTTTGAAGGATATGAACTTGGCCGACTCGGCGCAGAGATGAGAATAGGAAAAAAATTACAGAGGTGATAGATGAGCTTACTGACAGGTAGAACTATTGGGGGAATGTTTCTTGTAACCGGTAGTTGTGTCGGTGCGGGCATGCTTGCGCTTCCTATTTTGACCGGCCTTGCCGGTTTTTACCCGTCTTTTACTTTTTTTATCATTTCGTGGGTATTTATGACTTTTACGGCGCTATTGATGATTGAAGTCAATAGTATATTTACCCAAAGGACAAATATTGTAAGTATGGCTAGTGCGACGCTAGGGCCTTTTGGGAGATTTTTGAGTTGGTCACTTTATTTGTTTTTATTTTACACCCTTCTTGTTGCCTATATCGCCGCAGGGGGAAATATTTTTTCCTCCTTTTTAAGCCAGTTATTGCACCGAGAAATTCCTCAGTACTGGGCGAGCATCATTTTTGTCTCGCTTTTTGGCATAATTATCTATCTAGGAACAAAACCTGTAGATATTTGGAATAGAGTGTTAATTGCAGGTCTGGTTTTATCGTACTCGGGAATGATTTTTTTAGGTTTTCGAAAAGTCGATACAACCTATTTTCAATATAGCAACTGGAAATATGTCTTTGCGCCGTTACCTGTTTTAGTCGTGTCTTTTGGTTTTCATAATATGATTCCATCTTTAATTTCTTATTTACAGCACGATATTCGAAAAGCCAAAATCACGATTTTAGGGGGAAGTTTCCTCTCTTTGCTTATCTATATTATTTGGGAGGTCGTCATATTAGGCGTCCTTCCGATCGATGTAATTGCTAGGAGTTATCAAAATGGGACGGAAGCGTCACAAGCTATTTCTGAAATTTTAGGGACTTCTTGGTTTACTGGCTACGCCAATGCTTTTGCTTTTTTTGCAATTGTCACCTCATTTCTTGCGCAAGGATTGTGTCTGACTCATTTTTTGGCTGACGGGTTTAAACTGCATCCTGAAAAAAAACATAACCTCGCCCTTTGCATCCTTACTCTTGCTCCTCCTCTTTTCTTTGGAGTGTTGTACCCGACCGTCTTTTTTAAAGCCCTTAGTTTTGCAGGTGGAATATGCGCAGTGATTCTATTTGGAATTATGCCGGTACTTATGGTAGCGATTTCCAGATATCGCAAAAATATTAAAGCCTCCTACCAAGCATTTGGAGGGAAGATAGCTCTTGTTTTAGCGCTATTATTTTTTCTTTTGATTATTTTCATTGAAGGAATCAAATTGTGGTAATTGTTCTTAATTTTTTTTCGATACTTGGATTTTTCCCGATTAACTGTCCTCGATTTTTTGATTTTTTTTTTAAATAACTCATACAACATCTTTGACTTAGAGAAAAAAGCTAAAAAAAATTCGCTGAACCGATTGCATAAATGAAAGTTCTTTTGTATAGTTCTTTTAACATTAGTGGATATGTTCGAAAAATCTTAAAAAAAAGAAAACCCTTCTTAAGGAGAAAATATATGTTACGTAAAGTTTTGAAATGGCTGCCACTGGTAGCTGCTTCAACCATGGCTTTTGGCCTTTACGCGGCTTCCGATGCATCTAATGATGCTTCTGCTGCAGGGTCATTATTGCCGAAACAAATATCTCAGCAAGGGCAAGGTGGATTGCCCAATAAATCCATGGGAGGAGGCAATTCCTGTAACCCATGTAAGCCTATCAAGCCTTGCTGTGTTCCTATGCAAGTAGTGCCACTTCCTCCATGTGAACCACCTTGCCAAGATCCATGCTGTCCACAAAGAACAGTATACAATCACAATATCAACCCTACAGCGCGTTGCACTTGTGATAATAACGATCTTTATATTACGTTGGATTTCTTATGGTGGATTTCAAATGAACCGGAAACCCCTTTTGCGTTTGTAAGTACAAATACTGCCTCATTTGCAAGCTCAAATAATCTTGCAGTCCCTCAGCAAGGATATAATGCCAATGTAAAATATAAGTGGGATCCCGGATTTCGAGTAGGAATAGGTTGGGATACCGGTTATGACGGATGGGAGGTTTTTGCTGACTGGCTTTGGTACTATAGCGCAACCAGTTCTAGTGTTAGCGCGAATTTAGTGCCTGGGTCATCCTCTAACAATGGAAACTCAACTGTTTCACAGGGTGTTCACTATCCTGCAATTTTTTGGTACGGACTTAATGGTAGCGGTAGTGGGCAGCAAGTATCCTATGATGCTCCATTAGCAAGCGCTACTGGAAAGTATCGTATCTTGGTCAATATGTTCGACTTTTTGATTGCGAGATCTTACTATATTAGCTGTGGATTAGCTATGAAGCCTTATATTGGGGCAACAGGTGGTTGGATCGATAGAAGGTTGAGAACATCATTTGGAGACGGAGTTCCCAACACAACTTCTGTTAGTGGAACTGTTCCCTTTCTCTTAGCTGATAGTACCTATGCTTCGAAAGCAAACTATTGGGGAGTTGGACCTCGAGCCGGATTAGATGGTTTTTGGAAATTAGGGATGGGATTTGAGTTCATAGGAAAAATGTCAACAGCATTACTATATGGAAACACATTTAATAACTATGAAACGATTACCAGCGCAGGCATCACTTCTGTATATGGAGCAGGAGCGAATAACTCTATTTTCAATATTACTAATAACAAACACAATTGGCGCATAGTTCCAAACCTACAACTTTATCTAGGGTTAGGTTGGGGCGACTGCTTTAGCTGTGGCCAGTACTACTTTGGAATTAACGCAGGTTGGGAAGCAGATTTCTTCTGGAACTTACCTAACTTCGTAAATCCAACTAGTTTACTGCAGTCTTCAACAGCTGCACATACTGTTGATCTAGCCGGGTTGACAGTAGATGTAAGATTTGATTTCTAATCTTTTAAGGTTAGCAAGTCCATTTTTATGGGTCACCGTAAAACCAAAAGTTTTACGGTGATTTTTTTTATTAGACTTCTTTCGAAACTCCATTTGCTCGCTAAAATTGTCCTTTTGGGAGTGTTGAAATCTCCCATTTGGTTAAAATTTTATCCTTGCTTCCCCGGATTTGATCTTTTTAAAAGCGCCTAAGTTAGGATATGTCACTTTCAAAAAAATCAAACCGGTTTTGCAAGGCTCAAATTTTGCTGCAAAGCTGTAAAAAAATTGCTAATTTTACCAAACAAAGCAAGTTTCGAAAGAAGTCTAATGTCTCAACATACTTATCTCAATAATCTTAAGAATGGTATTTTCGAAAAACTTAAAAATATTCACTGAACCCATTGCAAAAATGCTGGTCTTTTTGTATATTTTTTTTTGTATTCTCGATAAACATAAAAGAATTTACAAAACCCTTCTTAAGGAGAGAAATATATGTTACGTAAAGCTTTGAAATGGCTTCCAATGGTAGCCGTTTCAACTATAACTTTTGGCCTTTACGCAGTTTCCGATGCATTTGATGATGTTTCTGCTGCGGGGTCATTATTGCCGAAATTAATTTCCCAACAAGAACAAGGTGAAATGGGGAATAAATCCACGGGAGGAGGTAATTCCTGCAACCCATGTAAGCCTATCAAGCCTTGCTGCGTTCCTATGCAAGTAGTGCCGCTTCCTCCATGTGAGCCTCCTTGTCAAGATCCATGCTGCCCCCAAAGAACAGTATACAATCACAATATCAACCCTACAGCGCGTTGCACTTGTGACAACAACGATTTCTATGTCACTCTAGATTTTTTATGGTGGATTGCAAATGAGCCGGAAACTCCCTTTGCATTTGTAAGTACAAATACAGGAAATTTTGGTCCGGGAGGAGGTCCAAGCTATGACGCTTTGCCTCAGCAGGGATATAATGCAAATATTAAATACCAATGGAATCCGGGTGCCAGAGTAGGTTTGGGTTGGGATACAGGGTATGATGGCTGGGAGTTTTTTGCAGATTGGCTCTGGTACTATAGCGCATCTAGTACAACCGTTAGCACTAACTTAGTGCCGGGATCAAGTCTTGATAGTGGAAACTCAATCGTTTCACAGGGCGCTCACTACCCTACGATCTTCTGGTTTGCGTTTAATAGCAGTGGTAGCGGTCAGCAAACATCCTATGATGCCCCATTAGTAAGCGCTACCGGGAAAAATCGTATCTTGGTCAATATGTTCGACCTTTGGATTGCGAGATCTTACTATATTAGCTGTGGGCTAGCTATGAAGCCTTATATTGGGGCAACAGGTGGTTGGATCGATAGAAGGTTGAAAACATCATTTGGAGACGGAGTTCCCAACACAACTTTCGTTAGTGGAACTGTTCCCTTTCTTTTAGCTGATAGTACTTATGCTTCGAAAGCAAACTATTGGGGAGTTGGACCACGAGCCGGATTAGATACCTTCTGGAAGTTAGGAATGGGCTTTGAGTTCATAGGAAAAATGTCAACAGCATTACTCTATGGAAAGGCGTTTAACAACTATGAAACGATTACCAGCGCAGGTATCACAGCTGTATATGGAGAAGGAGCCGCTAATACTATTTTTAACATTACTAACAACAAACACAACTGGCTCATAGTTCCAAACTTACAACTTTACCTAGGTTTAGGTTGGGGTGATTGTTTTAGCTGTGGGCAATACTACTTTGGAATTAACGCAGGTTGGGAAGCAGACTTTTTCTGGAACTTACCTAACTTCGTAAATCCAAATAGTCTACTTCAAGCTTCAACAGCCGCACATACTGTCGATCTAGCCGGTTTGACGGTAGATGTAAGGTTTGACTTCTAATCTTTACGATTAGTGGTAATTTTATTATGGATCACCGCAGCACAAAGGTTCTTGCGGTGATTTTTTTTATAAAATAGAAGTTGTTAAAAAAAGGTATAATCGCTTTAAAAAAATTAAATCCGGTGAAGCAAGGATAAAATTTCAACCAAATAGAAGATCGAAACAGTCCCACCTTAGTAGGATATATCACTTTCAAAAAAATCAAACTGGCTTAGCAAGCTCACCTTACGCAAACCGGTAAAAAATTTCTTGATAAGTCTCGTCTTTTAGATTTATTCTTATTCGTTTTTTTGAGGAAAAAATGAACAAACTACTCGATCTCTATTCAGATTACTTGATTGCTCAGAATCAATATGCAACAGCAATTGGTCTTTCAGATCTCTTAGAAGGACGGATTAGTCATGATAAAATTACCAGGTTTT
>DAHXLK010000032.1 GCA_027366035.1 Chlamydiota bacterium | reverse complement strand
AAGCTCTTTCAGTTGCATGGCCTTCCTCCTCACCATGCCCGTAAACATATCCGCCCAGGAATCGATGTAAAATTCTAGGAATAAAGATCGCAATTGGTTCCAAAACCGAATCTTTCTCCTCATTTTCTTCAGCGCTGCTTGGAATAGACCACAGCATCTCTGCTGAACTTGATCTACAAGAAACGCCAAAAACATGAGCATTCCGAAGACATGGCTCAGGCGCTTGTACCCATGCCCAAAATTGTGCTCAAACTGATAGCCTTGGTTCTTTAGGGTGTTAAATGTTTTGTTTTCAATTTTCCATCTTGATCTGCCTCCTCTTGAGAGTAGATATACGTTGTCTTGAGTCGCTGAGATATCGGTGACCCAGGAAAAATGGGTGATTTTGCCCTTTTTATCTTTCACAATACAGTCGATAAAGTTGACTTGGAAATCATGGTTTGAATCATTGAGCGGAACGCCATTATAGAACTGGAGTTCTATTGTCTCTTGCTTTGTCGTTATCGTCTTATTTTCCAGTCTAATCCCCTTCAACCACTCGAATAGACTGGGATTTCCCGTTGGATTTACATTGACTATGAAATGGGCTCCTATCTCCCGAATGCGTCGCAGATAAGGGCCCTTGGCTCCTAGTGCGTCTTCTGTGAAAATTACTTCGAGATGCGGATGTCCACGTTGGAAATCTGCCAAGAGTCTTTTCATCGCATTTTGCTCGCAGTCGTTCTTAGTAGAACCGTCCGATTTTGAAATTGGTTCCGGACAAAGAGGAAAAACTTCTCGTTGATCTGGATGGACAACAACCGCACCGAGCATTTGGTGATAGTAGGTGGCTCTGCCGTCCTTATGATGTTTCTCGCAGCAATTTTCACAATGAACGGACTCCGACGAAAACATGCCTGTCCCATCGCATGCAATGAGGAGATATTTGCTTAAGAATCTGTAGTCTTCCGGCACCTTCCCTCTCTGGAGGAGAGAAAAAATAGAGGTGAAAGCCGGCCTAATGGATCGAGGTTCGACTTCGTCGAGCCTTTCTCTTAGAGAAGCGTCGCATGGAGTGCTTTCGATGAGATAGAGCATCCTCAGATTGTGTTTGATCACAATGTCTTCTCGACCTTCATCGAACTGCAATAGAGAAGGATATTTTAAACCAAAAAGGGCTAAGCCAGACATCAGGCAGTCGGGCAAGGAGATCTCCGGCTTCAAACCTCTCGGATTTCTAGGCGGTTCTGAGACCCGTTCGAAGGTAGATCTAATTTTTGCCAACATTCCTTTAGCGGAAAGCTACTTTTTTTCAACGGAATGAACGCCCATGATCTTTTTCCCCACCTTTACGAAAAAATAGTTGGGAAAACAGTCTATCTCATTGCGAAAATTTATTTAACGGGAATTGCTGGCTGGTCTCAAACCCGTTTTACAACATGGCAAAAGATAGCCCTCCGAAGGGGTATGGTTAAATGGATGGGTTTTAAGGAGACAATATGGGTGTCATCGCACTGATACCACTGTCCTTGTGTTTTCACATAGGTAAAGAAATCTCCTGTATCCCATCCGTCAGGGCGATATTCGACAAAAGCGTCTAGCTCATACAGTGCATAAGGAATGCCATGGTAGGAGAGGGAAAATTGTTTTTTAGGTAGAAGAGATTTTTCTTGTAAAATGAGGAGCATTTCCAAAGGAAATGAGAGAGATAAATTGACCTTAGCTTTAGAAAAAAATCCATTTTGTGTCAGCTCTTTTTCTATAGCTTCCTCCCAGGAAAAATTGTCCTTATCTATTATTATAGTTGCGTAAGGATTCAGGGCTAAAAGGCCAAGATCCTCTTCTTGGAACGGCTCTCCTAAACTTTTCATAAGCCGTCGTAAAACTTGCCAAGGCTGACTTTCAGGTCTCATTTTATAAATCTCTGAAAATGAGAGGTTTTTTCTAATAGTTTCTAATAATTTTGAGCTTTTAGCCGTGGTGACCTTTTTCCCTAGTTTACGATCTTGATGGTATTTTTGAATAAACTCCAAGAAAGGAAAAAATCGTTTTGGAGTATAGATAAACATATCGCAAAGGCTGGGAATAAAAAGTAAAAATTGCAAGAAGGCATTAATCCAGCGATTATAGTCACATTTTATTATTCCGATAGGAATGAAAGAATTAACGAGCTTTTGTTGGGCAACCGGTGGGGTATGCAAATCAAAGATCAAATCGAGGAATTGGGGAATACCCGGCGAGCCCCATAAAGACCCCGCAGCCGTCAAAAAGGAAGGGATAGCGTCTAAGGCAAGATCTGCAATCTTGCCCTTAGTTGGTTTTTTCTTCAAGTCTCTGCTATGAAAAGATCGATTTTTCTCTCCAATCGCCGCAACATGGTTAACCGGAAAAAAATCCATAATTTTACAAAAAGATTTTGTTAAGAAATCTTAAAGAAAATTTTTTTTTTTGCAAATAAGTTCCTTCATTCTTTTTATCCCTTCGATATAATGGACGGATGGATCCAAAATATATTCGTAATTTTTCGATTATCGCCCATATCGATCATGGGAAATCCACCCTAGCAGACAGATTGTTAGAGATCACTCATACTGTTTCTTCCCGAGAGATGAAAGATCAGTTTTTAGATAGTCTAGAGCTGGAGAGGGAAAAGGGGATCACGATCAAAGCAAAACCCGTCACCATGCATTATAAAGCAAAAGATGGCCATACCTATCAGATCAATCTGATCGATACCCCGGGCCATGTCGACTTTTCTTATGAAGTCTCTCGTTCACTGTCTGCCTGTGAGGGGGCGCTATTGGTGATTGATGCGACGCAAGGAGTTCAAGCCCAAACTATAGCCAACGTGATGCTTGCTGTTGAAAGAAACCTGGAGATCCTCCCTGTCATCAACAAAATCGATATGCCTGCAGCCGACCCCGAAGGGGTAAAAAAACAAATCGAAGAGGTGATCGGCCTTCCCGCTATGGAAGCCCTGCTTATTTCCGCCAAAACAGGACAAGGGGTGGATACATTACTAGACGAAATACTTCATAAGATCCCCCATCCTAAGCCTCCGACGGACGCCTTTTTAAGGGCTCTTGTCTTCGACTCTCACTACGACCCTTACCGGGGGGTCCTCATGTATGTCCGCATTTTAAGCGGAGAAATCACCAAAAAATCACTTATCCGCCTCATGGCGACACAAAAAACCTTTGAAGTTCTCGAAGTAGGGATATTTTGCCCCGAAGCCAGGCCGGTAGAGCTTTTACAGCCGGGAGAGGTCGGGTATATTTCTGCCAATATCAAAAACATTTCGGATGTAAAAATTGGAGATACGGTCACCCTCCACAAGATGCCCGCCCCTGAGCCTCTTCCGGGGTTTAAGATCATCTCTCCCGTCGTCTTTGCCGGTATCTACCCGGTGGATTCTTCTGACTTTGAGGCTCTGAAAGAAGGGTTGCAAAGGCTACAACTAAACGACTCGTCGTTGCATGTGGAACAAGAGACCTCTTTGGCCTTAGGTTTTGGTTTTCGTTGTGGTTTTTTAGGCCTACTACATTTAGAAATCATTTTCGAAAGACTCATTCAAGAGTTTGATCTCGACATTATTATCACTGCCCCTTCGGTTGTTTACCGTCTTACCTTAACTAATGGAAAAGTCCTCCATATTGACAATCCTGTCCACTATCCTGACTTTGCCCAAATTGATCAAGTAGAAGAGCCATGGGTCAAATGCCATATTATGATTCCTTCTGATTTTTTAGGGGCTATAATGAATCTCACTACCGATAAACGGGGAGAGCTGATCAAAACTGAAAATATTGATGGCAAGCGCCTTCTTCTCACCTACCGTCTTCCCTTAAACGAGATCATCACCGACTTTAACGACCGCCTCAAATCGGTCACCCGAGGTTATGGCTCCTTTAATTACGAATTTGATACCTATGAAAAGGGGGAAATTATAAAACTAGAGATTCGGATTAATGACGAACCGGTCGACGCCTTTTCCTGCCTCGTCCATCGGAGCAAGGCCGAGAGGAAAGGGAGAGCTATCTGTGCTAAACTCAAAGAGGTCATCCCGCAGCAGCTTTTCAAAGTGCCGATCCAGGCTGCTATTGGAGGTAAGATCATCGCTCGTGAAACGATCAGTGCCATGACCAAAAATGTTACTGCCAAGTGTTACGGTGGCGACATTACCCGCAAACGGAAGTTGTGGGAAAAGCAAAAGAAGGGGAAGAAAAAAATGAAGGAACTCGGCAAAGTCAACATCCCCCAAAGTGCTTTTATGGAAGTGCTCAAAGCAGATTAAACTTTAAGAGCTTGTTTCATCTTTGCATAACTCTTGAAGAATTTTGTAACTGATTTAATTTAGTAGATGTCAAAAAAAATATTTTTTGAAAAACAAAGAAAGGAAATCTCGAATTAGATTTAAAAAAAAGACGCATTGTAATATAGTCTTATGCTTTCTTATAAGGAGTATGTTTATATGTCTCGCACGCAACCTGTCAATATAGGGCCTAGAGAGCCTTTGCCTACAATCACAATAACCCCCCCGAACACCCCCACTACAGGAGCAGTTAGGGGAGCCCCTGCTGAGCCCCTTCCCCGTCAAATATCCCCCTTTCGTCCTCGCTTATATAGCGTTTCTGTTAACATTATTATTTCTACAGGAGTAGTTCCTTCTTTAGTGCCACTCACTTCAAGGGAACTTATAGACTCTGTTTTAGGAATTGCTCAATTAGTATATGGGTGTTGCAGGCCAGGAGAACAACCTACGATGTTACGCAGCTTGCACCCTACTTTTAGTTTTGAGGGATCTTTATTGCGGCTCAATATCAATATCCGAATGATTACCAATGGCAATATCGACCCTTCGATCTTTCTTCGCCATGAATCATTTATACCATTAATTCATGCAGCAGAACGGGCAGCCCTTCTCGGAAGAGCAGCTCCTTTGGCTACCCGAGAATGTGTGGTTATACAATGTCCTATGGAGAGAGCTCCCCATTTTCCGGGTAGCCGCCTAAGTTAAAAATTTCTTTTAAAGCGCCTAAAGCGCTGATAATCTTTGAATTGCAAAAGATAAAGGGAATATCATGGGACTGTTGAAATCTTTAGCTTTGCCGTTAAAATTTGAGCCTTGCAAAGCCGGTTTTGTTTTTTTGAAAGTGATATATCCTACTAAGGTATAGGAACTTTTAAAAAGATCAAATCGGGGGAAGCAAGGGTAAAATTTTAACGGAGATCGAAACAGCTCCCGCTTCTACTCCCTGGCCGAAAGTTCGCTTGCGTTTCCATTGAACCATGGATTGCGTAAGGCGAGATAAAAAATTAAAAAGAGTAGAGGAGTTCTGCTAATAAGGAGAGATTGTGCCAATAGGCCTTGATGGGGGTAGGGAGCTTTGCAGTAGTTTTTCCCATTTTTTTGGTCGTTGCGGCTGTCAAATATTGAAAGGAGAGCCCCCCCTTCCAATTAGAGAAGAGCTGGTAGTAGGTTTTAGCCCATACCTGGTTGCCCCCTTTGCTGGAAAAAGAGGCCCGGATAGCCCCCCTTTGTCTGAAACAAAGCCACTGGTAATTATAGCCTAGCTGAATCGTCCAGGGGCGGTAGGGCTGGAAAAAGAATTCGCCTCCTAGAAAAAATCCTCGCCAGGTCTGTTTGGTTTCATGAGGATTGAAGGAGAGAAAATGCCATACATAACCCCCTTCCGGGAGGAAGCTGATTTTTGCCCCCCCCATTTTCTTCAGTAGCCAAAACTGGTAGCCTGCTGTTAGGTAACAGTCGGCCGCATGGCTATCAGAGGAAATCCAAGCATAATCTCCCATAGTCGAAAGGTAAATATCTTCAAAAAGAAAATTTACAAAACCCTCTATTTCCACCCCATTTTTATCGTGGTACGAATAGGGGTTGGAGTTGACATGATCCTTTCGATACCCCCCGCCCACTCCAAATTCCAAAAGATCTCTTGCTTCAAGAAAAGCAATAGAAAAAAAAATTGCTAGGAGGTACTTTTGCATAACTTTTTCAATCGGATGGTAAGATAAAAAAAGAGGGCCGAAGTTAGGTTGCTCATAATAACAATGGGGAGCCCCAATATCCGGATCGAGGCGTTAATGGCTATAATAATTCCTTTCACATAAAAATGATTTTTTCCCAAAATCAAATAGGCAGAAAGATTGATCAAATTGATGGCAAAACTGATTCCCAAAAGTACTATGGAAAAACCTAGCATCCACCCTTTTTTCTTATAATAGCCAAAGTAGAAGAGGGAGAGATAATATAGGAAAGTTATGCCGAATACTATCGTAGAGATAAGATCTCCTTGATAGCTTTTGATAACCGAGATCACAAAGAAGGCAAAGGATATATAAAATAGATATAGCCACCATTTTTTTATGTCGATCATAACTGTTAATTTGATACCATAAATAGCATATGCAAGCAAGATATCCGGAACCTAAAAATCCTTTGATACTCCGATATCACCGTCTGATGGATGCTTTCGCAAAGTCTGACGATGAAAGAGATTTTTATCTCGATAAGTGCGAGGGCTTCTTACTCTATGTCGATTTAGATAAGAATAGCGAAGAGCTGTCTTTGCTGGATAAAGAGCTAAAAGACAATGCTACTAGATATTGTCTGATTCCCAAGATGGCATTCTTTGAAGTGAAAAAACTCATGGAGGGATTTGTCCATGAAAAAGTCTATGATATCGACACGAAAGAAAAGCTACTCGATATTATTGGAGCTAAAGAAGCAAGGGAAAACTTTCTCGAATTTATTTATGATCATCTTGTCGAATTAGAAAAATGGCAGCAATACTATCAAGAGCGGTTTCGTATTCGAATTATCGAATGGTTAAGACTGCAAAATATTTTGTTTGTTTTTGAAGAAGACCTTGATTTAACAAGAAATGTTGTAGAAAAACTGAAAACCTCTTTATTTGAAAGTAAAGTCTCTAAAGATATTGCGATGGCAAGGGAGACACTATTTACCAAAGCTAAAATCTACTACTCCAACGAAGCTTTGAACCCTAGGCCCAAAAGAGGAAGGCCTCCCAAGCAGATCGTTAAGATAGAAATAGAACCGCAGTTTACTACCGATATTTATACTACCGTTTCTCCATCTGCTAGGATTTTTTTATATATCCCGGATATCACCAACGCTTCTTCCGTCACCTTCTCCGCCAAATTTGAGACGGAAGAGGCACTACTCGCATCGCTGCGAGGAAGTGCTAGAGTTCGTGTCGATGAAAAACTCGAAGCCTTATCGCAACGTCTCGAATCCCTTCGCCACCTCTCCGATAAATTACAAGGGATTAATAAAGGCTACGGCCTCGAAAAATACCAATCCTCTTTCCAACCATTTAGCCGTCCCAAATTTGCCGATACCGGCAAATCGGTATCCCTCACTTCTCCCGTAAAAGAGGTAAAAGTCGAAGCGGCTATCTCCGGGGTTCTCCCCAGAAAACGGGGTCGTCCCCGTAAAGGAGAAGGGGCCGCCGAATTTGCCCCTCAACACAGAAAAAGATTTGGTATTAAAAAAGTTACTCCTATTAAAAGGATAAAAAAGAAAGAAAATTAATTTTAATAATTTTCTTTATTATCAAACTCAATTAAAATAATTAGCGAAATGGAAACAATAAAAAAATTGACTGAAGAGATTATCCCTCTTAAAAAACCCCGCTTTCTCGCTCGAGAATATTGTCAAAATATTCTTTATACGATGTATCTCTGTAGGGCGACAGATGAGAAGATGAAGAAGCTTGTCCGTCAGAATAAGGGGGGAAGTTTTCAGCTAGGGATTGCGGGGCATGAGATGATAGGAGTGGTGGCAGCTAAGGCCTTCCTGCCCGGAGTCGATTGGGCCTTTCCTTACTATCGTGACCGGGCTTTTGTTATTGGGTTAGGAGCTCCCCTTGTGGATATTATAGGTGCTTTTTTAGCAAGGGACGTCCCCCACCATTCCGGGGGAAAGATGATGCCTGAACATTTTTCTCATAAAGAGCTCAATATCCCATGTCAATCTAGCTGTGTTGGGTCTCAATTTCTCCAAGCGGTGGGTGTTGCCAAAGGGTTGAAAATGAAAAATGACTCCGGAATTGTCTATGTCTCCGGAGGAGATGGAGCGACTTCTCAGGGTGATTTTCATGAGGCTCTGAATTTTTCCTGCCTGCACCGGCTTCCGATCCTCTTTCTCATTCAAGATAATGGCTATGCGATCTCTGTCCCTATCCAAGAGCAAACTTGCGGGGGAAGCATTGCCCATATTGCCAAAGGATATGCGGGACTAGCCGTTTTTGAGATTGACGGTTGTGATTATGTAGCTGCTTCCACAGTGTTAGATAGGGCCGTTTCCTCTATAAGGCAAGGAAAAGGGCCTGCTTTAGTCGTTGCTAAAATTCCCCGCATCGCCCCTCATAGTAGTAGTGACAACCCGCAAAAATATAAAAGTTGCCAAGAGATAGCTGCAGAGTTACAAAGAGACCCGATCCCCCTCTTTGAAAAATTTCTTTTAGAGCGAGGTGATGTGACCCTACAAGATTTGGAGCTTCTCCGGGAAAAGAGTTTTCAGCAGGTTGAGGAGGCAAGTAGGCAAGCAGAAGAGATCCCTTTTCCTAAAAAAAGCTGTGCTACTAATAATGTATTTACCGACTATTATCTCGCTCCTATCGCTCCCCCTAGAGTAGGCGAGCCTATTGTTATGATGGATGCTATCAATCATGCCCTCTTAGAGGAGATGGAAAAAGATCCTTCCGTTGTGGTCTTTGGACAAGATGTAGCCCATGGAAAAGGTGGTGTTTTTGGGATCACGACAGGACTTACCAAAAAGTTTGGCCCTGACCGTTGTTTCAACACCCCCCTTGCCGAGTCGACCATTGTAGGGCTGGCTACCGGCCTTTCTTTTGTTGGTTATAAACCTGTCTGCGAAATCCAATTTGCCGATTACTCTTGGACTGCCATGAACCAGCTGATCAATGAACTCGCCAGCATCCACTACCGCTCTAATGGGGAATGGCATTGCCCTATTGTCATCCGTATGCCTAGTGGTGGCTATATTCAGGGAGGTCCGTACCATTCACAAAGTATCGAAGCCTTCCTTGCCCACTGCCCCGGTTTAAAAGTTGCCTATCCCAGCAATGCTGCCGATGCCAAAATGCTATTAAAAGCAGCGATTCAAGATCCCAACCCTGTCATCTTTTTAGAACATAAAGCCCTCTATCGACAGAGGACTTTTGCAGCGAAACCTGAACCTCTCGGCGACGCTCTCCTCCCATTTGGCGAAGCAAATGTGGTGAGGGAGGGAAAGGATGTGACCATAGTATGTTGGGGGATGATGGTGATGATGGCGCAAGACGTGGCAATTCAGCTAGAAAAAGAGGGGATATCCGTAGAGGTTGTAGATCTTCGGACCATCGTCCCTTGTGATATAGAATCGGTACTTCGCTCTACCAGGAAAACAAAAAGGCTCCTTATCCTTCATGAAGCTCCTAAAACAGGTGGTTTTGGTGCCGAATTGATAGCTAAAGTAGTAGAATCGGGGCTATCTATTCCTATGATTAGGGTAGCTGCTAAAGATTGTCCTGTCCCTTATTGTAAAGAGCTGGAAGATGCCGTTCTTCCTCAAAAAAGGGATCTCGAAATGGCTATCCGGCTAATAGCAAAAAGCCATACCTATTGAAATCCCTTGAAATGTTAAAGGAGCCGGTGAGTTATAAGCGCCGGTTCCAAAGTTAAAAATATTCATCCCCGACCAGTAGATATATTCATACGCCGCTTTCAAAGAAAAATAAGAACTATATCTTCGTATGGGGATATCTAACTGTAGTCCTACAGAGGTTTCAAAATTCCAAAGGATCCTATGCCGAGTAGCTATTCCATTAGTATCGTTAAAGGTAAGCGCCCCTCCGGAAGAAACGGCGACTTCATTTACTGAGTTTAAGTATTTTGTCCGAACGGTAGCTAAGGTAGAAGAGAGGCTTCCATAAATACCGCCATATTGGCCAAAGCTCCAAAGAGATGCTATCCCCGGTCTAATCCCAACTCCTTTTGCATTTAGGTGGTAATACCATTCGGAGGGGAAAAATAATCCTGTAGTTGAATAATATTGGTTCATCGAATAGGTGAGTTTTTCTGAGACGAAAAGGCCCCGTATCCCTATAAGGGGCTCAAAGGAAAGGTATTTGGAAAAGGCATAATTTCGACCTAAAAATCCATCTACTACTTGATAAGTCACTCTCCAGAGGTTGTCGACATAGCTGGCAATACTACTTCCTCCGTGTGGCCCTGTCGGGGTTGCGATGTAATTAGAGTTGTCCCCGCTGCCCACGAAGTTATCTACGGTATAATTGAGGACAGCTTTTCCCGGAGCATATATATAACTGCTACCAAATTCCCAATTATCGTGTGGATCTATGGTAATAGCACAAAGAATTCTGGCGCCGCTTTCCCAAGAAAAATCGTATTGCAGGTGTTTAAATCGGTAGGTATTAGGGATAACGGTATTGTTATTGGTATCCAACCCAAAGATAGCCGTATCTACAGAGGCTTGTAGGATGAGGTATTCTCCCTCCAAACGAAAGTTAGCGGGGTTGCCGGTAGTGGTGTTGGTGGTATAAGTGGCGTAGTGAAATACTTCAGAATCTGTGGCATTTTTTTCTATGAGCCGGTTAGAAGGGATTTTTTGCACTAAAAGTATGGAATTTTCAGGAAGGGGGCTCTCTTCTTCATTTGCCAGTACACACCCTAAAATTAGAAAAGAAGCCAAAAGTGTGTTCATTTTTCCCATTTAGGTCTTGAGGAAGGGGACCTTTTTCCGGTTCTTACGAATCTTAATCCGTTTTACTTTTTTCCAGCCAAGGAGGCCCAGGCTGAGATTGGCATTTTCATCAGAAAGGGTGCTAAAGCGTAGGAGTTTTTCTTGAATTTTGAAAATACTTAATCGCTTGTTTGGAATCTTCGCTTCCTCTCTTTTTCTTTGTAACATCTCATCCATATGGATAAGCCTTGCCAGTAGGCTCTCTTGTGTTTTTTGAAATGAGTCTTTTTCTAAACTAGAGAGATCGTCTTCTTCTACATAACTTAACACTGCGGCATTTTTGATCAAGCTATCTAGCGTGTTATCGATCTCCGATAAGATTTCTTCTTTTAGCATTTACCCCCTCTTAAAATAGCGCTCTTATAAATTGTGATTTTTTGTGTTTCGCATTATTTTGTCAATAAAAAAAAGGAAAACAATTAGTGCTTTCTAACAGAGAGGTTTTGTCATAAAGTAGTTTCCTATAGAGTAACATTGAGCTTTCGAATAGTTAAAGAGAAAAAGTTGCTATAAATAAAAAATTTGTTAACATGATAGATTTTCTTAGGGTTTTTCGTGTTTGGAATATGTCCACTTGCTTCGGGTTCGAAAGGAAATTGCATTTATGTAGGGACAAAAGGGGCGAAAATCCTTATTGATTTGGGTATTAGCTACCAATCCTTACGAAAACGGCTTTCTGAGATTGGTGTTCGGGTAGAGGAGATTGATGCTGTGTTGATCACTCACGAACATACCGACCATATTAGTGGCCTCCCTCTTTTAGTAAGAAAGCACAATATTCCCATCTTTGCTAATAAGGATACGGCTAAAGGGATATACCATGCGTACAAGATTACGGCGAAATTCAAGATATTTACAACGGCTGAGACTTTTTCTTATGCCGATCTCATTTTCCATCCCTTTTCAGTACCACACGATAGTATGGATCCGGTAGGAGTTACGCTGCAAGTAGGTCGTTATAAAATTGGTGTTTGTGCCGACCTTGGCTTTGCCCCTTCTTGGGTCCAAAAAGCACTTAAAAATTGTGATTATCTGTATTTAGAAGCCAACCATGAGCCTTCGATGGTCCACGCCTCCTTTCGCCCCCAAACCTATAAAAACAGGGTCCTTAGCCGGCAGGGGCATTTGTCTAATGAAGCATGCGCTGATCTGATCTCTCATGTTTTCCATCCGAATTTAAAAGCTGTCTATTTAGCCCACCTTTCCGGAGAGTGTAATAGCAAAGAGTTGGCTTTGAAAACCATTCGAGAATATCTAGAAAAAAAAGAGCAATCTGTTCCATTGTTGATTGCTCATCAAGAGGTCAGGTCGGAGGCTATTACTTTTTTTTAAAGGTCATAAAGCTTTGTGCTACAGAGTTTCATTTTGACATTAGACTTCTTGGGACTGTTGAAATCTCCCATTTGGTTCAAATTTTACCCTTGCAAAGCCGGTTTGATTTTTTTGAAAGTGCCATATCCTACCAAGGTATAGGCACTTTTAAAAAGATCAAATCTGAGGAGGTAAGGATAAAACTTTAACCAAATGGGAGATCGAAATAATTCGACGATACATTGCAAAATAAACCATAGAAAATTAGCATAGTTCTTTCTATTTATGAACAACATCGAATTTTCGATCCTCCACTACCTCCTCATCACTCTTTTCACCTTGGGTTATTTGGCGATCATCTTTGAGCCGATGTTAAAACTCAATAAGGCCGCTTCAGCCCTATTGATGGCAACCGGTAGCTGGCCCCTTTTTTTAGGCTATTTCCATATCTCTAAAGAAAAGCTGGAACAATTATTGAAAGAATATCTTTCCCCTGCAAGCTATATGGTGTTTTTTTTATTAGGGGCCTTGGTGCTAGTAGAGCTGATCGATGCCCATAAAGGATTTAGAGTCATAACCGATAGATGTAATAATATCGGTTCCAAAAGAAAAATACTTTGGTTGGTTGGCTTACTGACATTTTTCTTATCCTCATTTTTAGACAATTTGACTATTACTATCATCATGCTAGCCCTTTTAAGAAAATTGATTCCCGAAGCAAATGAAAGAAAATTATTTGGAGCTTTAGTAGTGATAGCAGCTAATGCCGGGGGTATTTGGAGTCCTATTGGGGATATTACAAAAACGATGCTATCTAAAGAGGGTACAATTACCTTTTTTCCCGTAAACCATAACTTATTCCTACCTAGCTTCATTTCTTTCCTTGTTAGCCTTCTATTATTTAGCCTTTATTTTAAGAAGAATAATCTCCATCTCTGCAATAAAATTAAAAAAGACTCTGTCGAGCCCGGTGCAAAAACTATTTTTTATTTAGGAATGATCCCTTTAGCCTTCCTCCCTGCCTTAAAAATAGGGTTGAGCTTCCCTCCTTTTATGACCCTATTATTAGCAGTAGGTATGCTATGGTTAACTACCGACCTTATGCATAGTAATCATAAAGGAAGAAACCACTTAAAGATTACAAGCATTCTTTCCAAGATAGATGTCACCGTTGTCCTGTTTTTCTTGGGTATTTTGTTAGCCATCTCCTCCTTAGAGATTACCGGCATTCTTACCCGGTTAATTCAGAGTATCAATCAACATGTAGTTACCCCTACAGGTAAATCTATTGTAATTGGCCTATTCTCATCGGTATTCAATAATATCCCTATAGTCACTGCTATTTCTAAGATCTACCATGGGCTACCTCCAAATTCTCTGCTATGGCAAATGATAGCTTACTGTACAGGAACGGGAGGAAGTATTTTGATCGTCGGATCCATCAGTGGTATTGCTTTTATGGGAATAGAAAAAGTAGATTTCTTGTGGTATTTAAAAAAAGTTACCCCTATCGCACTACTTTCCTATTTTTCAGGGATCCTTTTTTATACCCTTTGGGTTTTGTGAATTATGGGCCTTTTCCATTATCCCCTCAAAGGGACTGTTGAAATCTTTAGCTTTGCCGTTAAAATTTTACCCTTGCAAAGTCGGTTTGATTTTTTTGAAAGTGACATATCCTACTAAGGTATAGGCACTTTTAAAAAGATCAAATCCGAGGAAGCAAGGGTAAAATTTTAACCAAATGGGAGATTTCAACAGTCCCTCAAAGGGGGGTTGTCAGGACGGTCTCAATTTTAAAAAACAGCTTTCATCAAAATGTAGGTTAGGATACCTGCAAAGTAGCCGATAAGGGCAATCAGGCTTATTCTCTTTAAATACCAAAGAAAATCGATTTTTTCCATCCCCATAAAAGCTACTCCTGCCGCCGATCCGATAATCAAAATACTTCCTCCCGTGCCTGCACAGTAGGCAATCATTTGCCAAAAAAGAGAGTCTGTCGGATGGATGGCTATCGGATACATCCCCATCGCCCCGGCAACAAGTGGGACATTATCGACAATTGCAGATATCAGACCAATAAGTGTCGCAATGATCGCCATATTACCAATATGTCGTCCTAAAAACTGGGCCAAATTCTGCAAAACTCCCATAGTTTCTAAAGAATTAATCGTCAGCAAAATACCTAAAAAGAAAAGGACTGCCGAAATGTCCAGCTTGGACAGGACATAGCTTAGGCGAAGGTGTTTTCTTTCTTCATATTTATAGTGCATAAAGTCTGTAAGGAGCCAGAGGAGGCCTACACCAAGGAAAACTCCCATAAATCCCGGAAGATCCACCCAAGCTTTAAAAATCGGAACTGAGATTAAAGAGGCAATGCCCAAATAGAAAATGAGCTTAGCCCCCGGTTCATTGCGCTCTTTTTTACTTTCCAAAAGGTCGGGATAATGCCCTTTCAAAAAGAATGAAAAGATAAAGACACATACTAAAAGGGAGATAGCGCTGGGTAAAAAAAGATAGGTTATGGTTGGAAGGGTGGTTATTTTATCTTTAAGCCAAAGCATAGTAGTCGTGACATCTCCAATTGGTGTCCAGACACCTCCTGCATTGGCGGCAATGACCACCAAGGATCCCAAAAGCATCCGATCTTTGGCTTCAGGGATTAGTTTTCTTATTAAAGAGATCAATACGATAGTAGTGGTCAGGTTGTCGAGGATCGAAGATAAAAAAAAAGTAAATATGCTGATCAAAAATAGCATCTTTTTTTTAGAACGGGTATTGATCTTATCGGTGATAATTTTAAAGCCTTTATGAATATCGATTAATTCGACCAAAGTCATCGCGCCTAGCAGAAAAAAGACAATCTGGCTTACATCGGCAACATGTTTGGCAAAATCACCCAGTTTTTCTTCTATAGTACTCCCTGAATACCAGAGCAAGATAAGCCAGCTGATGGTTGCCATTAAAAGAGCGGTGGCAGCTTTATTCACCTTGATCGTGTGTTCAAAGATGATAGCAAGGTATCCTAACACAAATACTACTATGAGCAAGTAGTGGACGGTATCTAAAGGCACCATCTATTTTAATCCCAACTGTAAAATATCGTGCATGCGGACAAGTCCTATTACATTATCCCCCTCGACAACGGGAAGTACGGTGATGGGCTTTTGTGGGTCTCCTTCCATTTCGTGCAAGGCCTTAAACGCCTGGTCTTTTTTTCCGATGGTCCTAGGGGCTCTACTCATGAGGGAAGAGAGTGTCTGAGACAAAACCTCTACCCCTTTTCTTTGAAGGGCCCTTCTAAGATCCCCATCGGTAAAAATTCCTGTAAGCTTTTGTAAGGGATCGGCAACCACTAGACAACCACATTTTTTTTCTGAGAGATGGTGCAGTACATCGATCAAAATATCCCCCTCCTTACATAAGGGGATATCCTCCCCCTTCACCATAATATCTTCTACTTGTAATGATATCTTTTTACCGATACTGCCTGCCGGGTGATTCATCGCATAATTTTCTAAGCTAAATTTTTTCTGTCGCATCATCGCCACAGTGAGGACGTCGCCAAAAAGGAGCTGCAGAGCTGCGGATGTCGTAGGGGCAAGGTCAAAAGGGCAAAGCTCTCGCAAGAGAGGGAGGTAGATCCAAAGATCGCTGGCTTTGGCAAGTCTGGAATCAGGGTTGCAGACCCAGGAGATGATTTTAGCCCCCTTTTTTCTAACGAAAGGGATGAGTTGTAAGATCTCCTCACTCTCTCCGCTCTTGCTGATAATTACAAAAAGGTCTTTTGCTTGCAGTATCCCTAAATCGCCATGTAAAGCATTGAGGCAAGGGATACAAAGGGCCGTCGTCCCTGTGGAGAGCATCGTGGAAGCGAGCTTTTCAGCGATGATTCCACTTTTGCCAACCCCTGTGAAAATGATATTTCCTTCACAGCTAATAAAGCACTGTAAGATCTCTTCCGCTTTAACATAATCGAAGTGTTCGAAAAAATAACTAATATAGCTTCTTTGCTCTTCGAAAATATCTTTCATAGTAATAAGATTAGTCTTAAGAGGTAAAATGGTACAACATAAAACTCCCATAGTAGTTGCTAAAGGTGATGGGATTGGCCCCGAGATAATGAAAGCTACTTTGACCATCTTACAAGAGGCCGGATCCCATCTGGAAATCCACGAAATAGAAATTGGAGAAAAAATTTATTCTCGCAGTACCTCTACCGGGATAGATCCCAAAACGTGGGATCTTTTGCGCGCCTATAAGGTGTTTTTAAAAGCTCCGATCACTACGCCACAAGGAGGCGGTTTTAAAAGCCTTAACGTCACCATTCGGACCACCATGGGTCTCTATGCCAACATCCGTCCTTGTATCTCCTACTTCCCTGTTATAGATACCAAACACCCTGACATGGACCTTGTCGTGATACGAGAAAATGAAGAGGATCTTTATACGGGGATTGAATATATGGCGACTTTTGACGTTGCCGAATCGATTAAGCTCATCTCCCGCCCCGGTAGTGAGAAAATCATCCGCTATGCCTTTGAATATGCAAAAAAACATGGGCGAAAAAAAGTGACGGTATTTTCCAAAGACAACATCCTAAAATTGTCTGACGGTCTTTTTCATAAAGTTTTTGACCAGGTCGCTGCTGAATATCCGGACATTATAAATGAGCACTGGATTGTCGACATTGGGGCTGCAAAACTCGCCGACACTCCGGAGCTTTTTGAGGTGATCGTTATGCCCAACCTCTATGGAGACATCCTCTCTGACGTTGCTGCCCAAATTAGCGGCTCGGTAGGGCTTGGAGGCTCTGCCAATATCGGAGAGCATGGGGCCATGTTTGAAGCAATACACGGCTCGGCCCCTCGAAAGGCGGGGCAAAATGTGGCCAACCCCTCCGGACTTCTCTTAGCTTCCCTCATGATGCTAGAATATATCGGACAATCGGATGTTGCTGAAAAAATACACAATGCCTGGCTAACTACTTTAGAGCAAGGGATCCATACCTATGACATCTATCAAGAGAAAAAAAGCAAAGCAAAAGTAGGAACCTACGAGTTTGCTAAAGCAGTGGTCAAAAATTTAGGGAAAAAACCCTCTATCCTCCAACCGGTTCGCTATGAACCGGGAGGAAAAGCTTTTATCCCTCCCAAGATCTCCCCCTCTCCAACTTGTGTAAAAGTCCTTGTGGGCTGTGATATTTATATTTTTGCTAAGCCCCCTCTGACCCATTTTCTTGCCAAGATTGAGCGGATCACCGGAGGAAATTTACATCTTACAATGATTACAAACCGTGGTGTCCGTGTTTGGCCCGAAGGGCAACCCGAAACTTTTTGTGTGGATGAATGGCGCTGCCGCTTTACTGCTAAAGAGGTAAATAGGGCAGTTGGGCAAGACCATATCCTACAAATCCAAAAAATGATAGCAAGCATGGGGATAGACGTGGTGAAGATGATCGCCCTTTTTACCTTTGATGGCTCCCCAGGCTTTTCCTAATAAACTCACCTTCTTCGCTTTTTTGTTAAAATTTGAGCCTTGCAAAGTCGGTTTGATTTTTGGGACTGTTTCGATCTCCCATTTGGGGACTGTTGAAATCTTTAGCTTTGCCGTTAAAATTTGAGCCTTGCAAAGCCGATTTGATTTTTTTGAAAGTGACATATCCTACTAAGGTATAGGCACTTTTAAAAAAATCAAACCGACTTTGCAAGGCTCAAATTTTAACAAAAAAGCGAAGATCGAAATAGCCCCTTATACTAAAAATTTTTAAAACAGAGTATTAGTGTTCTATAAAAAATGGGTCAACTAAATTCTCGCCACTTAAACGCTCTAAAATACTTATTGGCGATTTTTCCGGATTCAGAAGACAGCTCCTTGGAACCAGGATTGTCTGCTCTAGCGCATATTGACCGGCAAGGGCAGCATGAGAAACTTGATCGGTAAATACCAGCCAACAAGATCCGGGAGGAAAAGACCAATAATCCTTTGGACACTGAGATTGAAACTCTCTATTTTCTTTTAAAAAGTTGTGCATCTTAAGCATGAAAACATCATAAGGGGATCGTAATACAACAGGTAATCCCATCTGCTTTACCGATTTTTTTAACAATCTGACCAGTTTTCCAAAGAGATTATGATTGACCGGCTTAGGCAAGGAAACTGCCTGTCCTGCAAATTTTTCAGCTAATATTTGAAAAGATTCTGAGGTCATCCATTTTCGATCTTCGGTGGGATTAATATTAGTAAAAAATCGTAAAATACGCATCCCATGCATTGGTCTAGTGGGAAAGGCGTCCGTATGCAAAAGGTCATTACGGGCGCGTAACCTAAGCTTCCTGTCCTTTTCCTGAAAGGGACGAAAACTGGAAAAATCTAATCGCCAACAAGAGGCATAAGAAGGTAAAAGTTTCGCTAAAAAATGGGTAACTTCTTGCGAATATTTTCGCATTACTTCTAAAAGCCGTAAAGGATCTCTTTCATCTTCATGAGATATATTTGTGATCTTGTCTACTATAGGTTTATAGGCAATATTTTTCCGATGTTTTGATGATTTTTGTTTTTGTTTCAGAAGAAATTCTCTATCTTCTTGTGCAAAGGGAAAGGGAATTTGAGGAAAAAATAAAATATTGCCCCCTTCCAGCTCTTCACAAAGCCGTAAAGATCTTTCTAAGCTGCTGTTAGCAGTAGATGGTGAAGAAGCAAATTGAACTTCTTCTACCTGGATAAGCCTTGCCATATGACTCCTATAAGTTATTGTAAATATGCCTGCCGTAAAAGATGCCAACGTAAAGAAGATTCTTTAGAAAAATATTTTATGATCTCTTCTACAGAACTTTTAGAAAAAAAGTTGATCTCATTATCCGTTAAACGAAATAAAAAAGCGTATACCTTACCTGGCTTACAAATAGTTTTCAGCTTAGCATAAGCCTTTTTAAAACGTCTGTGTTTTTTCAAAAGTCGCATTACGCCCAAACTTACATATCCGACTATGATAAAGTATACAAACAGAGTCAATAAATAGAAATTGCCTATCAAATTTAAAAATACTGTCAATGAAGCACTACCTAATAACCCTGTAAACAACCAAAGCTCCCAAGGTCTTTGTACGATAGGACCAAAAATACGTCTTAACCACACAGAGGAGGTAAGGTAAGCAAAGATTTCCTCATAACTATTTTCTTGGAAAGCCATACGGGCGGCATGAGCAGCTTCATGTGCGAATAGCTCATCGAATGCATACATTCCGAAAAAGATCTTTTTAGTCCGGAATTGTAAGAGGGTAAAAAAATATCCCGTCTGAGGGTCTTGTAAAATCCAAGTCATCGCCCCATGCCATAGTTTTAACCCTTTGGGATGATAGTAGGCTATAAGCCAGTCTGGAGAGATATCGAAAAGCCGGATCAAATTAGACCTTTTTAGATCCCAATGATGCCGCGGTACTATCTTGTCTAAAGGAAAAGGTGGGGAGAGTTTTTGAGACTCAAAAAATTTTTGCGGACTAAGAGAAAAGGTTTCACAGGCATGTACCCTAGCTAAGAATTCTTCTTTTGTCTCAGAAGGTCCGGGAATAAACCCCCTTTGATTTAAGGCAATTAATTCTTGATCTAAAACCATAAACATTTATGGTTATTGTAAATCGATACTACTTAACAGTCCAGGATTTACAGGTTATTCAGAAATAGGCTACTATGACCTATTTGGGAATAGGATATAGATGGGAAAATCATTAGTTATTGTCGAATCTCCAGCTAAAATGAAGACTTTACGAAAATTTTTAGGGCCACAGTTTTCTTTGCAATCTTCTGTAGGACATATTCGTGATCTTCCTGAAAAAGAGTTCGGAATTGATGTGGAAAATGACTTCGAACCTAAATATATTGTTTTGTCAGAAAAAAAAGAGGTAATAGAAAAGCTAAAAGACGCAGCAAAAAAAGTAGAAACAGTCTATTTAGCCCCCGATCCGGATCGAGAAGGGGAGGCTATTGCTTGGCATATTGCTTCGATTCTTCCGCAAAAAAGTAAGATAAAAAGGATTACTTTTTACGCGATCACCAAAAGTGCTGTTTTAGAAGCTTTAAAACATCCAAGAGATATCGATCAAGCTCTAGTAGATGCACAGCAAGCAAGGAGATTATTAGATCGTATTGTAGGGTATAAAATATCTCCCATTCTTACCAGAAAAGTCCGAAAAGGTAGAAGCGGCTCTTCGGCAGGTAGGGTTCAATCGGTAGCTTTAAAACTGGTAGTAGATCGTGAGAAGGAAATAGATGCTTTTATCCCTGTGGAATATTGGAACATCCAAGCTCTTTTACACACTCAAAAAGAGGCCAAGCCATTTGAAGCTTTTCTCTATTCTGTTGATGGTAAAAAAGTAGAAAAAGAGACGGTAGATAAAAAAGAGGTATTTCTCATACCTGATGAGGCAACTGCTAAGCTAATTACGGCTAAATTAAAAAAAGGGACTTACCGGGTAGCCTCTATCGAACGAAAAGAAAAAAAGAGAAACCCGGTTCCCCCATTTATCACTTCTACTCTACAACAAGAGGCATCCAGACATTTTGGCTATAACCCTAGTCGAACCATGAGTATTGCCCAAACTCTCTACGAAGGTGTCGATTTAAGCGATGAGGGGACAGAAGGTCTTATTACCTATATGCGAACCGACTCGGTCCAATCAGCTCCGGAGGCTATCGCTAGCGCAAGGACATATATCCAAAAAACCTTTGGAAAACAATATCTTCCAGATGACCCAAGGCACTATTCTAGCAAAAAATCAGCTCAGGAAGCGCATGAAGCTATTAGACCCACTAATTTAGATCATCCCCCGGAGAGGCTAAAAAAATATTTAGATCCCGATCAATATAAGCTCTATTCCTTGATTTGGAAACGTTTTATCGCTTCTCAAATGAATCCGGCAATTTATGATACTGTCTCTGCCGATATCTCAGCTGGAAATCAAATGGTATTACGCTCTGTTGGCTCCAATATAACTTTTAAAGGATTTTTAGCTGCGTATGAGGAAAAGCATGATAAAGGACATGAGGAAGAAGGGGAAGACAAACTCCTCCCTTTTTTGCAAGAGGGAATGCCACTCATCTTGGACGATTTAGAAGCTACCCAATCGTTCACCAAACCTCCTCCACGTTTTACTGAAGCTTCCTTAGTAAAAGAATTAGAAAAGTCCGGGATAGGTCGCCCTTCCACCTATGCCTCTATTATGAATAAGATTCAAAGTAGGGAGTATACCGAAAAGGAAAACCAAGCTTTAAAACCCACAGAACTTGGGAAAATCATCGCCCAAATGCTAGAGGCAAACTTTAAAACGATCATGGATGTCGGATTTACTGCACAAATGGAGGACCAGCTAGAGCTAATTGCGGAGAATAAAAAAAATTGGAAAGATCTCCTACGAGATTTTTGGAAAGATTTTATCCCTCTAGTAGAAAAGGCGCAAAAAGAGGCGGTAGTTCCTAGAATCATGACAGAAATTGATTGCCCCAGCTGTGGTCATAAATTACAAAAAATCTGGTCACGCAATAAGTATTTTTATGGTTGCTCTAATTACCCAATTTGTTCTTTTACGACCCCTATTGAAGCGATGGAATTTAAAAAGGAGGACTATGCTCCCGGATTTGACTGGGACCAGCTTTGCCATTCCTGTGGGGCTGCTATGGTGTTACGCCACGGAAGATATGGAGCTTTTCTAGGATGTAGCAGATATCCTG
This sequence comes from Chlamydiota bacterium, assembly GCA_027366035.1. Taxonomy (GTDB): domain Bacteria; phylum Chlamydiota; class Chlamydiia; order Chlamydiales; family SM23-39; genus DAHXLK01. The sequence continues at coordinate 3,584 of DAHXLK010000032.1, read as the reverse complement.
ACTGTAATGGGATCGTAAATATCCCTAAAAAAGGAGAAGAGGAGCTTAAAGAGATGCCCTCTTGCCCTGCAGTAGGTTGCGATGGGAAAATGGTAAGAAGACGATCTCGTTTTGGAAAAATATTTTATTCTTGCTCTAACTATCCCGATTGCGATGTCATCGTCAATGATTTGGATAAACTGCAAGAAAAATATCCTGAGCATCCTAAAACAGCTTATGTAAAAAAGGGGAAGAGTTTTAGGGGCAAAAAGGCGAAAGAAAAAGAAAAGAAAGAAAGTAAAAAATCAAAAAATCCCAAAAAAGTCTATCTCGTATCTAAAGAGCTACAAGAAATTGTCCATGGGGAAAAACTGACAAGATCTGAAATCTTAAAAAGACTTTGGGACTACATTAAAACAAGAAATTGCCAAGACAGAAAAAATAAAAGAATTATCCTTCCGGATGAAAAATTGTCTATTGTTTTAGGGTCTAAAGACCCGATTGATATGCTTAAACTTTCCAAAGCGTTATCCAAACATTTAAAATATTCGGCATGACCCGAATCTCGAGAGTTTTCTTCTCCCTGATAACACTTTTTCTCCTCATCTTCCCGAAAGGTGGTTTTAAAATTGGGAAAATTCCCATTACTTGGGGATATCTTCTTCTAGGATTTACTACACTATTACTCCTTTTAAAGACAAAATTTACTGTAAAACGAAAAAACTTGACGGCCTTTTGCCTCCTCCTCCCTTTTCAAATACTTTGCCTTATTACTCTATCACTTTGGGGGATTCACGAAGTCTTTACTACATTATCATTCTTTACCGGATTTTATATCATTCCTTTCATCTTTTTAATATTTTTTTCAAATTATATTGAAACTATAGATTGTAACTTTTTTTGCAAACTATTGCGAAGAGGGATTTTTTTTATTTCGTTGTATGGAATCTTCCTTTTTTTCTTTAAAATTTTCACAGGCTTCTTTTTAGAAATTCCTTTTCTTACTGTCAATTTTTCCGATTGGGGCTCTATTGCAAATAAGAACATTTTTAGGGGGTGGGGGTATAAACTGATCTCTACATATACCAATGGAAACTTATATGGAATTTCACTCCTCATGCTCTATCCTTTATATGAGGGTGTCGAAAAAAGTGGATGGAAGAAAGGGGTAGTAGCAACCTCTCTTATTCTCACTTTTTCAAGGACAGTATGGGTTGGTTTTATGTTTTTAAAAATAGCTCAAATGATTTTTATCTATAGAAAGCCAAAAGAGTTGCTTTATCAGGCAAGCTTGGCATCTTTTATTTTACTCCTCCTTATATCTTTGTTTCACTCGTGGAATATTCCATTTTCCTTCTTTTTTGACCCTACTTTAGGGGGTAGGGTAGAACATTTAAATGCCCTCACTACGAGTAATCTTTTTGGAGACCATCCTTTTATTGTAGGTATTGCGGAAACTACTTACTTATTAATATTGGATCATTTTGGTTGGGTAGGGCTATTTACTTTTTTTCTATTTTTACTCGCAGGAGTGATTAGTTATTTCTTGTATAACCGCAAGAGATCTACAGCTATAGAAAAATCGATCCTTTTGGGCATTGCTACCTACCTTTTTGTAGCTATATCCGATGGAGCCATTTTGTTAATTCCCGTGATGCCGTTCTATTGGTTCCTTAATGCCTTTCTTTTGCGATTTACTGAATTCATCCAGAAGTAATCGAACCTTTTCCGACTCTCCTTTTTTAGCTATTAGTACCGCCTCATCGGTCTCTACTACTAATAAATCTTCCACTCCTAGGGTAGAGATCAACTTTTTCCCACCAAAAATTAAAGAGTTCTTGGTCTCAAAATCTACAACATTTCCTCTTTTGACATTTTGATTCTGATCCTTTTCCATTATCTCATATACTCTGTCCCAAGAACCAATATCTGACCAAGCTGTATCCAAAATGACAACCACAGCTTCACGGGTCTTTTCCATCAAAGCGTAATCAATAGAAATAGATGGTATTGAAGAGAAATCAGCCAGAGCTTTTGTGTAAGAGCTTGAAAAATTTTGAACAATTTCCGGGGCGTATAAAGATAGCTCATGCCAAAAAGTTTTTACGGTAAATCCAAATATCCCTACATTCCATAAATAATTTTTTGTATTGCAAAAGCTAGTAGCCATCACTAAATCAGGTTTTTCCGTGAATGTTTTAACATGATATATATGTTTTGATAACAGATCTCCTAACTCTATATAACCATACCCTGTCTCCGGCCTATCCGGCCAAACTCCAAGTACGACTATTTTGTTGTCTTGCATAGCAACTTTTGCCTGCTCAATAGCATGGTAGAGTTTAGATACATCTTTAATATAGTGGTCGGCAGGAACTATAAGGACCTCTTCTGTATCTTTTAAGTCTAAATATTTTATAGCTAAAGCTATCCCTCCTGCCGTATTCTTGGAAACCGGTTCTATGATAACTTCACAGTCCGTCGCTATCTGTTCTTTTACTAAAGGAGCATATAAAGCATTGGTAGAGATCACTAATCGTTCTGTAAATGGAGCGGAAATAAATCGTTGTACCGTCTTTTGTAAAATTGAATCTTGATCGGTAAAAGCATGAAACTGCTTAGGGAAACATTTTTGAGAAATTGGCCATAACCTAGTGCCACCTCCTCCTGCTAAAATCACTACATGCATTTTTCCAAGTGCTCCTGATAGTGTTTATTCACAAAAGCTTGAAATTCTTCTTGAAATCGTTTTTTACTAAAGGAAAGGGCATGGTCTCTAATTTTTAAGGGGATAAACGCCTCTTCCTTTCTTTCAAAGGCTAAAACAGCCTGAACTATACTCGGAACATTTTGCTCTTCAAAAAATAATCCGGTCTTATTTTCTACCACTGTCTCTTTCACTCCCCCTCGATTATAGGCAATTACCGGGGTGCCGGAACTCATAGCTTCTACAGGTAAAATCCCAAAATCTTCAACTCCGGCAAATAAAAAAGCTCTCGCTCTCTGTAGATAATGACAAAGCTTGTCATCAGAAACCCTTCCTAAAAATTCAATATTCTTTCCTCCTTTAGCTTGATTTTTTTTTCGTTCCGAACCATCTCCAATCACTACCAATCGCTTTTTTGGCATTTGCGAAAAGGCTTCTACAATTACATCCATTCTTTTGTAAGGGACCATTCTAGATGCTGTTAGATAATAGTCTTCCTTTTTGGGGTGGAGGCGGAAAAAATCAGTATCTACCGGTGGATAGATAACTGTAGCTTTTTTTCCGTAGATTTTAAAAATTCTCTTAGCAACATAATGAGAATTTGCGACATAGACGTCTACCCGGTTGCTGGACAAACTATCCCACATTCTTAAGTAATGTAGTATGACTTTAGAAATAGCCCCTCGAAATCCACTTTGCAAATTCTTTTCTTGCAAATAGGTATTGTATAAATCCCAACCATACCTCACTGGTGTGTGACAATAGCAAATATGAAGCTGATCTACTCCAGTGATAACCCCTTTCGCTACACAATGTGAAGAAGATATGACAATGTCAAAGTGCTTTACATTCCATTGTTCTACTGCTAAAGGGAATAAAGGCAAATAATTACGAAACC
>DAHXLK010000023.1 GCA_027366035.1 Chlamydiota bacterium | reverse complement strand
CTTCTCTAAGCTTGCAGGCAGACAGCTGCAATAGCAGCTGTTTCGGCTCTTAGAATATTTGGATGCAATCTTACCCCTTTTCCCTTGTTTTGTAGATAGTGTAGTTCTTGTTCCGTGAAGCCTTTTTCAGGGCCAATAAATAGTATCGAATCATTAGAAACCGGACGAAAAGGTTCTCCGGTAGGGTCTCCAAAAAGAACAGTTGCTGAAAGTGGGACCGTTTGAAGGGAGGAAAATAATTCGATAGGGGGGAGCCAGAGTCTTCCACACTGTTTCATAGCTGAGATAGCTATGGTTTGCAGTCTCATTTTTACATTTTCAGATAGCCCTTTTTTCTCCGACTCTATTGCAGGAAAGAGATACAAGGCATCGACCCCAAGTTCCACTGTTTTTTCGATGACGAGGTCTAATTTACGGATCAAGCTCATTGCTAAAATATGTTGGCGGTTTGTAGGTTTTTCTTTTATTACTTCATGGATAGTGATTTGAAATTTTTTTGTGAGCCGGCCTAAACCCAGTTCTCCTTTACCATTTACGATTTCTATCTCATCTTTGAAAGATACTCGTAGCACTTTCAGATGTTTTTCTTCCTGAGCGGCCAGGGTAATAGTCTTTCCCTTTTCTAAGAGCTCTTCGGTAAAAAAGCGATTTATCGGCATAAAGACTTTTTAAAAACTTCGGAGAGATTTTCTTCAAAGGGTACGCTTTTTTTCAAGTCTTGCAAAGTAAGGACGGAAAAAGCACTCAGTTTTTCATAGTGTTTTTTGATCTTATCAAATGGGGTGAAGTTGAAAATGAGTTTAAAACGATAGTCATTGAGGAGAGTCTCAGAGATATGTTCATAATAGATTACCTCATCGACCTCAATGAGGGGTTGATCGTGGTATTTATAAGGGACAATAAGGTAGAGAAAGTTCCTAGGGTAGATTTGTTTCAGAGTAGGGAGATGTTTGTGGATGTAGAAAAAATCTTTTTGTTCTTGAGGAAGAATGATGCAAATGCAGTCTTTTCTATAGGGCTTTTTCACATGTTTTGGCGTTTGCTGCTTCCACCGATTATGTTGCCATAGCCATTCACCGGGAGATTGGTGGATGCTTGCTTGTAAAAGCTGTAAGGAGGCATTCATTAGACGGATCGTCTCTTTTTCCATAGAGTTATTTAGATCGGGCCATAGGGGGTCGGAGTAATGGATCCTATAACCCCCTGAAATACGCCTAGTAGTAGCTACGATGATGGGACAACCGCTTTTATAAGCAAGGAGTCCGGGTGCCGTTGTTGTCCACGCCCTCCTTCCTAAAAAGGGAAACGAGTAGTTGCTATCCGGCATCCCCTGATCTCCCAGTATCCCTATAAAAGCCCCTTTTTTTAGCCCATTTAGCCCCTCTTTGATCGCATTTTTAGGAGAGATGATCCTTCCTCCAAAACGTTGCCTAATAGATACGATCCACCGGTATAGCTCCCTGTTTTTGATAGGCTTTCCAATGGCCATCCCTTGCATTCTCCTTGTCCCATCGAGGAAGAGGACCTCCCAGTTGGATTGATGGCCACAAAAAAAAATAATCCCTTTTCCAGTAGAGATAATTGCATTGGCTGTTTCTGGATTTTCGCAAACGACTATTTTTTCTAAGTGTTTTTCATAAGCGAATTTTGGAAACTCTAAACAGTTGATCGCAAGGTTTTGAAACGATTTTTTGGCGATATGGATATGCTCTTTAGCTGTCAGGTGTAAATCGGTAGCTAAAGCGAGGTTGCTAAGAGTTCTTTTCCGGTAGTTGCGCATGAGGTAGAATGCCATGATCCCCAAAATGTTTCCAATTCTATGCAAAGCTTTAAGAGGAAGATACCTGCAAGGGAAGGTGATACAACGGAGGAGAAGATAAGAGAGGTTCATAGGAGGTCGATGAGTTGAGTGATATAATGGGAAAAGTCGAGGTGTTTTACACTATTTCGAATGAAAAGGGAGCTAGAAGGTGTTTTTTTATGCTTTTCCATAGACAGTTGTAGGGCTGCAGCAAGGTTGTCAAAAACCATCCCTGTCAACGAAGTAAGGACCTCTTTTCCTCCATTATAAGGAGAAGAGATGACAAAGAGGCCCATAGCAAGGGCTTCTAAAGTAACATTAGCAAATGGATCGTAAAGGGAAGGAATTACCATCACATCGGCAAGTTGATAGAAGGGGACGATGTTTTCTTGGGGGCCTAAAAAACGGAAGTTGGGGCTCGATCGATAGCGGGATAGATTTTTATCTTTTCCAATGATCCATAGACAAAAGTCACGATCCTTTATTTTTTCAAAAGCTTTTAAGAGGAGATGTAACCCTTTTCTTTGATAGTTATTGCCTATAAAGAGGAAATGAAAGAGGTGTGGGCTTACTCCAAATTGCTTGCAAAGGGCTTTTTTCCCCTCTTCCCAGGTTAAAAAATAGGGCTCTATCTCCTCCCACTCCACGCCACTGGGGATCACCGCAATTTTTTTAATATCAACAGGATAACAGGAAATAATTTCCTCTTTGACCATATGGGAGCTTACCAATATTTTTTGTAAACGGGGGTTACTAAAGGAGTTTTTTTCTAGCTGTAATATATGTCTATGGTGCGGCTGCAATTTGGCAAACCACTGTCGAAAATTTCCTAGACGTTTTAGGTAAACGGCATGGACCCCGTTGCCTACGCGCATGTGTGTCAAAAAAAGGTCTCTGTCCATTCCAAAAATGATAGGGGAGGGGTTTTGAGAAAGCCATCTACGGGCCGCCGTTTCAAAAGGTTTGGTCACCAAAGATACGGTAGGAATCCCGGGTAAAGGGTCAGGATCTTTTGTCAAAAGGGTAAGATCAAATCCTTTTTGTTGCAGCCCTAGACTTAGGTGTAATGTTTGTTTTTCCAGCCCCCCTTTTTTCCTTAACTCCCTTTTAATGATTACTATTTTTTTTGGTGTCATTTATATTAGGGGGTAATGTGTCCTATATCTCTTTAATCCAGTGCCGGAGCTTGGAAACCGGTTTGCCGTCTGTTAGAGTCTCGAGTTTAGCAACTTTTCGCAAGAGGGTATAATATGTTATGCATCTCGTCAAATCATTTCTGAAGAACTCTCCTTACGCAATCCATGGTCCATGTAAATCGCACTGCACTTCGATCAAGGGACTGCTCCTTAATTTGTTGCATTTCATCGAACAGCATTTTATTCAAAGATTTTTTCCTTTAAGTACAAAGCGGTAAGGAAGTAGTGCGTCTTCTTGGGCATATTCTACCCCAATCCTTGGACCTATTTCGATTTCTTTAGGAGAGACCCCTTCTGTGAGAAATATTTGAGGCCCTAATAACGAGAGGGTATTCGCAGATAGAGTAATGCCAAGGGCTTGAGTCACATTACCGGGACCTGAGGCGATATTTTTTGTCCCGCCCCTTCTTTGTTGCATCCGTGCAATGCCTGTCGTTGGTTCTATCCCTCGTATCAAGACGGCATGAGGATCTCCTTCTTTATTGGTGACGATGTTCAATAAATGGTGGATGCCATAGCAGAGATAGACATAGGCCACCCCTCCCTTTAGGTACATTGCCTCATTTCGACGAGTCCTCCTCCCTCGGTAGGCGTGACTTGCCTGGTCTAGGATTCCTGCATAGGCTTCCGTTTCGGTAATGATCCCGCCGGTAAGTTCTCCATCAAAACAAGTGAAAAGTTTTTTTCCAATCAGCTCTTTTGCGATTTCTACTACATCCGAACGGAGGAAAAAACTTAAGGGAATCATCGAACAAGGGCAAATTTGGCTTCTTGGTAGATAAAATCGATGCCGATAACGGATACGGTAATCGCATCTGAAATAGAGTAGAGTTTTCCAGTCCTCTCTCCTCGGAAAGAGTGGGTAGCTTGGCTGAACTGGTAGAAGTCGTTACCCAGTTCAGAGACATGTAAAGAGCCGTCTAAGAGAAAGTCGGTGAGCTCAAAGAAAAGGGCGAAGGGTTTGATACGGGTAACTGTTGCCTTGTATTTTCGCTTGGGATCTTCAGAAAAATATTGGTGTAAGAGACGAAGTTTTTTTAAAGTGACTACAGAAGTTTCCGCCCGCATGCTAATTCTTTCCCGGTTGGAACAAATATTGGCAATCTCTACCAGGTCATCTTCTATAATTTTTTCTCCAAAAAGGAGTCTTTGGATGATAAGATCGGAATATCTGCGGATCGGTGAAGTAAAATGGGCATAGTGGGTAAGGGCGAGGCCATAATGGCCGATATTATCAGGGGAGTAGAAGGCGAGTTTCATCGACCGGATGAAGGCGACAGACAGTCTTTGTAAATGGGGAGAGTCCTTAGCCGTTTTAAAAAGTTTTTGGATGTCGGAATTAGTCGGAGAGTCGGGGAGCTTAAATCCTAGGGCTCTTGTATAAGAGTAAAAATCATGAAAGTTTTCTTTGCTTGGCTTTTCATGGATTCGATAGATCAGCATTTTCCCTTTTTCTGCTAATGTCTTTGCAACCGTCTCGTTTGCTTTGAGCATGAACTCTTCTATAAGTTGGTGGGTAATATCGTATGCTTCTATTTTCATTTTTATAGGGTTGCCTTTAGCGTCTACTTCTAAAATGGCGTCGGGAAGGGCAAAGTCGATACTTCCCCTCTCCATCCTTTTAGTTTTCAAAAGGTGGCACAAGTTAACACATTCCTTCAAAAGAGGGAGAAAAGGACTTTGACTTTTTCCCTCTAGCACCCGTAAGGCTTCCCGGTAGGTGAATCGTTTTTGGCTGTAGATGTAGGACCTTACTACTTTAGAGCTTAAAAGATCTCCTTTGGGATTGAAGGTCATTAAAACCGATGCGGTAAGTCGGGTAGTGTCCGGTTTTAAACTGCAGAGGCCGTTGGATAGCGTTTCCGGGAGCATGGGGATACATTTTCCGGGAAAATAGGTAGAATTACCCCGGCTATAGGCTTCTTTGTCTAGTATCGATCCGGAGGTTACGTAGTGGGCGACATCGGCAATATGGACTCCTAAGTGGTAGTTGCCTTCCGTATCTTTGTTTAGGGAGATGGCATCGTCAAAGTCTTTAGCCGTATCGGGATCGATGGTGATGGTTTGCAGTTTCGTAAAATCTTCCCTCCCTTCGAGCTGTTTTCCCTTGACTTCGGAGCCAAAAGCTTTAGCCTCTTCCACGGCAGCAGGAGAAAAATGAGATAGAATCTCAAATTCTTCTATGGCACACGAGATATCTACACTTGGATCGGTGATATGGCCGATATAGCTTTTCAGCTCCCCTTCGGTTTCTTTATTTTCATTATTCCAGTTGGTTATTTTCATAATAATCCTATCGCCCGACTTCAGAGTTTTATCTTTGCAGGAGAGGAGGACTTTTTTTTCTTTGGAAAGTAGAGGTGCGTAAACTAGGTAGAGATGGTCTTTATTCATAGGATATAGGACGATCCCCGCTAGGTGTTTCCTCCCCCGTTTGAGGATTTTGACGATTTTTCCTTCCGGACCTTTAGAGGAAGCTTTTGGAAAAGAGATTACTTCGACAGTATCGCCATCGACTGCCCCGTTAGTAAGGTGTTTGGGTATGAAAATATCTTTATCCCCCTTTTCCGGGATGACAAATCCAAATCCTCTAGGATGGAGACTTAATGTGCCTGTAAGGGTATGCCGTTTTTTCTTTTTAGACATTATAAAAACCCTCTACCGGTGAGCTGGGTATAAAGATTTTGGGTAGAGGTAAACTGTTCGCTATCTAACCCTACTTTTTTAGCTGCCTGAATATTTTCTAAAAGGTCGTCAGTATAGAAATTATCACTACCTGCTTTTGTGAGGGCTTTATAGAAAATAGCCGGATCCGGTTTTTGCAAATTCACTTCATAAGATAGGATCCTATCATGGAAGAGGCGGAGGATGGGAAAATGGGAATAGGCGTAATTAAAATGGGCCTCATTTGTATTGGATAAAAGGGTGAGGCGGACCCCATTTTTTTTCAGCTTTTCGATGATCGGGTAGATGGCTTCATTAGGTTCGAAGATATTGGAGGCGGCTTGTAAAAAGGTGAGAAAATCTCCTCTCCTTTTTAAAGATGTCGAGAGGCGGTTGTACATCTCTTCTGAGTCTATGAGGCCAAGTTCATAATCTTTAGCGATATGTTGATGAAATAAAAGGTCATAGATTTTTTCATAGGAAGTTTGTAGCACGTCGGCAAGCTGTCTACACATTTTTTCATGGCTAAAAAAAATTAGGACATTTCCCAGATCAAAAAATGCCGTTTTCATCTTTTTTCCCTCCGCTGAAAGCTAAGATAGGTGTTTTTTAAAAGCATGGCGATTGTCATAGGCCCGATACCTCCGGGTACCGGGGTGATGGCCGCAGTAATAGGGGCCACTTTTTCATAGTCGACATCTCCTACGAGCTTTCCTTGCACTTGGGTAATCCCCACGTCCACTACGACACATCCTTTTTTTACCATATTTTGAGTAAGGAATCTAGGCTTTCCGATTGCCGATACGAGGATATCGGCCTCTTGAGTGATTTTGTGAAGGTCTTTGCTTTGCGAGTGGGCGATAGTAACCGTGGCGTTAGCTCCTTTTTTCTTTTGCATGAGGAGGGCGGCAAGGGGTTTTCCTACGATATTACTTCTCCCTACAATAACTACATGTTTGGATTCTATGGCAATCTGATTTTTTTCTAAAAGACATTGGATTCCCAAGGGGGTGCAAGGGATAAAGCCATCTTTTTCTCCTAGAAGGAGTTTGCCAAAATTGAGGGGGTGGAACCCGTCGACATCTTTGTTTGGGTGAATGGCTTGAATAACTGGATAAGGGGATATCGACGGAGGTAATGGCATTTGGACTAAAATCCCGTCTATTGAAGGGTCATTATTATATTTTTGGATCTGTTGGATAAGCATCTTTTCAGAGATATTTTCGTTCAAGTGGGAGATTATGGAGCGGATGCCAACAAATGCGGTAGCTTTTTTTTTCCTCTCGACATAGATAAGTGAGGGAGGATGATGGCCAACCAAGATAAAGGCAAGGGTTGGTTTTCTTGTTGTTAGGGCGTTAATAGATTTTTTCAGCTCTTGCTGTAGGGATAGGCTTAAAGCTTTACCGTTTAGGATATTTGTCATGAAGTATTTTTACCAGTGTATCGTGCAAAAGACCGTTACTTGCTAATTGGGAGTCGTAAGCATCGATATGAAGCTTTTCTCCTTCCCAGGTAGAGACTTTCCCCCCTGCTAGTTCTACGATCAGCTTACCCGCTGCTACATCCCATGGAGCAAGCGACGCTTCAAAAAATCCATCGAATTTTCCGGAGGCTACATAGCTAAAATCTAGCGCTGCCGATCCTATCCTCCGTATCGGGACCCCCATTTTTATGAGCTCAATAAAACTTTCAATGCAGTGATGGGGGTTTTCAGTGACATTGTAGGGAAAGCCTGTCGCTAAAAAAGAGCGTCTTACATCAGTGACGGAAGAGACTTGCAGCTTTTTTCCGTTACCAAAGCTACCCTTCCCTCTTTCGGCGATAAAGAGCTCTTCGGTTAAAGGATGATGGATGATACCGATTTCGACATCATTTTTGACTTTGACACCGATACTTATAGCAAAACTTGGGATTCCATGGGCAAAATTGACTGTCCCATCCAAGGGATCGATGATCCACTGGACATCGTCGGTATTTTCTCCGATTTCTCCACATTCCTCGGAGAGAAAGCTATGCTTGGGATATTTTTTCTTTAGCTGTTCGATAATAAGAGTTTCTGATTTTTTATCGTATTCGGTTACGAGGTCATTGGGGGTCCTTTTGCTGGAAATGGAAAAACTGCTTCCAAACCCTTTTTTTAACACCTTTGCTGCTTTTACAGCCGCTTCTACCCCTACGAGGGTCATTTCGGAGAAGGGTATCTGATTGAAATCACTTAATCCCATATTTTATTTTCCATTTTTTCTCCAAAGATTCCCATAAGGAAAACGGAAGTGTAAATCCAAAGTATGCATACATTCCATCAAAAAGGGAAAATAGGAGAAGGTCCGTTACGATCCATTTTCCGGAAACTAGCCACCTCCTGTCAAAGATAAAAAAAAGGAGAGTATATAGGAGGGTAAGGGTAAAGGAATATATGGTAGTAAACAAGGAGAGATTATATGGGTTTTCTTTAATAAAGTATCTTCTTTTCGTAAAAAGATAGGCAGTGACAATAGAGAAATTTAAAGTGTGCATTCCAAAAGTGGTAGCACTGAGAAGATCTAATAAAAGGCCGGTAACAAAAGCACTCCATAACGATCGTAAAAAAGTACTATAGGTAATTACTAGCGCCAACCAAGGGACAAAGTGGAAAACTTTCCAGGATGGGAAAAGGGGAGGGACGATAAAGAAAAATAGACAAGAGGACAAGAGGGCCAAATAGAGCTTTAGTTTTATAGGACCTTGGTTAACGGCCCACAAAAGAATGTGTTTCATAATAATTATAAGCACTTTCGATAAGGGTACTTAGATCTGAATATTTTGGTTGCCAGCCTAATAATTTTTTAGCCTGACCATTCGCCGCAATGAGTATGGGGGGATCTCCCTCCCTCCTTTTTTGTAAGACCTTTTCGATTTTTTGGCGGGTAAACTGCTCCACTGCAGTAATTACTTCGGATACCGAGCGGCCTACTCCCGATCCTAAGTTGAGGGCAAGGCTTTTCCTTTTTTCCATCAGATATTTGAGGGCTAAAATGTGGGCATTTGCCAGGTCAATGACATGGATATAATCTCTCACAGCCGTTCCATCTTTGGTAGGAAAATCGGTGCCATAGACTGAAATGTTGGGTGTTTTTTTCAGCGCTGCAGATAGGATGAGGGGGATGAGATGAGTTTCTGGCTCGTGGTTTTCTCCGATTTCACCACTAAAATCGGCCCCTGCGGCGTTAAAATATCGTAAAATCGCATACCGGATTCCGTAAGCCTTTTCCATAGACATTAACATCTTTTCCACCATGAGCTTACTTTCCCCATAGGGATTGATGGGGTGTTGCAGAGTTTTTTCAGTAATCGGCAATTTTTTGGGGATGCCAAAAGTAGCACAGGTACTGGAAAAGACGATAGATTTTACCCCAAATTTTTGGCATACTTGTAAAAGGTTCAAAGAACCGACGACATTATTTTGATAATAAAGCTCAGGATGGACCATCGATTCTTGGACTAAGGCTAAGGCGGCAAAGTGGATGACTGCTTGAACCCGGTAGAGGGAGAAGGCCTTTTCAATATCTAGGATATTGATAAGATCTCCCACAAATAAAGGGCCCCATTTTACCATCTCCTTATGCCCAGTAGAAAGGTTGTCAAAGGTGATAGGGGAAAAACCTTCTTCTTTTAATTTTTTGCATACGTGGCTTCCAATATAGCCTGCCCCTCCAGTAACGAAGATGGACATCAATAAGCCCCCTTGGAAAAAAAGATAGCCGGTATGGTTTTTAAAATGATAATGAGATCTTTTAAGAAGTTATGGCTTTCGACATAGCTTTCTTCTATAAGGACCCTTTCTTGCATAGTTATCCCATTTCTCCCCGATACTTGCCAAAGGCCGGTGACACCGGGGCGAATCGATAAAATTTTTTTCGCTTTTTCTCCAAAGTATTGGATAAGTTCTTCTTCGATGACAGGTCTGGGACCTACCACGCTTAAATCCCCTTTGAGGACATTGATAAATTGGGGAAGTTCATCTAATGAGGTTTTTCGTAAAAATTTTCCAAAAGGAGTGACTCTAGGATCCTTTTTCAATTTGTAGAAAATGAGCCATTCTTTCTTTAGTTTTTGATTTTCCGATAAGATTTTTTGTAATAACTTATCGGCATTTACATACATCGTCCTAAATTTTAGACATTTAAATTTTTTCCCACCCCTTGTCGTCCGGATATGAGTATAGAAAATGGGTCCTGGGGAGCTGCACTTAATCCCTATAGAGAGGATAAGAAAAACGGGAGAAAAGATGCAGAGGATGGCTAAGCTAAAAAAAATATCGAAGGATCGTTTGAGGAAACTGTGTTGGATAGGATAGGTATACAACATTAGCTTTAGCATATCTTCTTTTTCTAAAAATGAGAACTAGATCTTTCAAAGGAGTTTTAAAAGCAAAGGAGCGGGTCTGGATAGCATGGATAGTTTACCTTTGGCTTGTCCTTTTAGGTTTTTTATAGTCTCTTGGGCCCATCTTTTTCCCAGTAAAGAAACGAGGGTAGTTTTTCCGATATCGGTATCTTGCAAGTCATCTGCGATCTGATAGGCGAGGCCATAGCGAACGCCAAAGTTGTGAAGGACTTTTCTATCTTGTAAAGAGGCGTGGGCAACAACGGCTCCAAAGACGAAAGAGACGGAGAGGAGGGCCGCTGTTTTTTGAAGGGTTAAGAAATAGAGATCTCGCAGGCTGATTTTTTGGTTTGCCGAGGTAATATCGAGATATTGTCCTGCGATCATCCCTTCTTTTCCCGAGCGTTTTCCAAGGATTTGGATAAGCTCTTTTTTTTCTTTTAAAGTAAGTTTTTTTGAAGAGGCAAGGGTATGAAAGGCTTCGGTAAGGAGACAGTCTCCAACTAAGACAGCCACCCCCTCTCCGTAGACTTTATGGACACTTGGTTTTCCCCTTCTATAGTCGTCGTTATCCATGCAAGGGAGGTCATCATGGATTAACGAATAGGTGTGAAGAAGTTCGATAGCAACAGCCGCATCGATAGCTTTTGGTAAAGGGCAGCCGAAAGTAGTAGCGGTATCGAGGACAATTTTAGGACGGAGCCTTTTTCCCCCTTCTAAAGCATATTGGGCTGCTTCATAGAGAGGTTTTTGACGTAAGGATGGAGAAGAAAAAAGCTCCTGCAGCCTATGTTCTAGGGATGCCAACGCCAAAATAATCCCATCCTTTTTCTTGCATCTCTAACGAACGGTATTGATTTCTCCCATCGAATAACGCCCGCCCTTTCATATTAGGAAGGAGTTTTTCGAAATCTACATTGCGAAACTGTTTCCATTCCGTGACTAAGGCAATCGCATCGGCTCCAATAGCTGCATCCCTTTCATTTTGGCAAAAGAAGAGGTTATCCCATCCTGAAAAAATATTACGGGTATTTTTCATAGCGACAGGGTCGTAGAGTTTTAAAATTGCCCCCTCCGCGTGGAGTTCGCGGATCAGAGTAAGCGATGGGGCTTCTCGAATATCATCGGTATCGGGTTTGAAGGAAAGGCCCCAGACGGCAATTGTCTTTCCTTTCAACCCTCCTCTTGAAGAGAAGTAATTATAAATAGTTTGTGACAACCACTTTTTTTGCCTATAATTGATCTCTTCTACCACCTGAAGGAGGGTAGGTTCATAACCTTTTTCTTTGGCGAGGAAGATTAAAGCTTTTACATCTTTAGGGAAACAGGAGCCTCCATAGCCGACGCCTGCATAGAGAAAGCTGTACCCTATCCGGCTATCAGAGCCAATCCCTTGGCGTACATGGTGGATATTGGCCCCTATTTTCTCACAAATGCAAGCCATTTCGTTCATAAAAGAGATCCTAGTAGCTAGCATTGCATTCGCTGCATATTTGGTCATCTCGGAAGAGGCGATGTCCATTGAAAGGATACGGTCATGGTTGAGTAAAAAAGGGGCATAAATTTCTCGAAGGAGGGTGGTTGCTTTAGCGGTTTTTGTCCCTATGACAATCCTGTCGGGTTTCATACAATCATAAATCGCCGACCCCTCTTTTAAAAATTCCGGATTGGAGGCGATATCAAAAGTGGTAGTAAGCCCTCTTTGTTGGAGTTTATCTTGAATAATCCTTTCGATAAAAGTGGTAGTCCCTATGGGAGCGGTTGATTTATTGACGATGAGTCGATAAGAGTCAATCTCTTTTCCGATTTCAATAGCTACCTTTTCGATATAGCCGGTATCGCATTTACCATCTTCTAATGATGGGGTCGAGACGGCAATAAAAATAATTTTATTTTCCTTAATTCCACTTGGGTAATCGGTAGTGAAAAAGAGTCTATGCCCATAGTTTCTAGTTATGAGTTCTTCCAAACCCGGTTCATAGATAGGGATCTTTCCTTGCTGCAGCAGGCGGATTTTTTCTTCGTTAATATCCAAGCAGGTAACGAGATGGCCCATTTCAGCAAAGCAAGCTCCTGTTACTAGGCCGACATAACCTGTTCCGATGATTAGAATTCGCATGTGAGGATATTTTTAGATAGAGTATAGCATTGATCGCACGATCTAGCAAAGGACTCTTCATGGGTCACTAAAAGGAGGGTTTTTTGATAGAGCCTTACCATATCCAAAAGGAGCTTATGGATAATCTCTCCATTTTCAAAGTCGAGATTTCCGGTTGGCTCATCGGCAAAAAGTATATCGGGTTTGTTGCATAAAGCCCTTGCAATAGCGGCCCTTTGTTTTTCACCCCCTGAGAGATACTTTACCGGAAAATGTTTCCGATCTTGTAATCCTACCTGTTCCAAAAGTTCTTCTATATAGTGCAAATGAGCCCTATTTATCCTCCTTCTAGCAATCCGGGCAGGCATTACGATATTTTCTAAGAGGGTAAAGTCATATAGGAGGTTGTAATTTTGAAAGATGAATCCAAAAGATTCGCTGCGAAGCTTCGCTATAGGTGTCTTTCGAATATCTTCTCCCAGGACTTCTAATTTCCCCTCATCGAAATCTTCTAGCCCACCTAAAATATGTAGTAGGGTCGTCTTCCCTTCCCCGGACCTTCCTTGGATGGCAACTGAGCTGTTTTTTAAGATGGTAAGATCGACTCCTGATAAAACAGGCAAACCGTCAAAAGATTTGCAGAGTCCTTTTGCATTTAGAATCATTCGGACCTTAGAATAGGTGATGGTTTTAACCTGGCTGCATGGATTGCAGGGATTAGCCCTGCAAAAAGGGCGAGAAGGGGGGTCGCGATAAGGACAAAGAGGAGGGCTTCGTGGCTGAGTTCGTTGGGTAAGGCGTCTCCAAAAAATGCTTTTTGAAAGGCGGCATGGCCTTGTAGAGAGCTTAAAAAGACGACCAAGGAGTCTAAGTGTTTTAAGGTAAAGATGGCAGAGGCAATGCCCAAGCCGCTACTCACCATTCCTAAGATTGTTCCGGCTCCACCGAAAATGAGGGCGATACTTTTTTTACTTGCCCCCATCGCACGTAAAATTGCGATTTCTCTCTTTTTATCGTGAACGAGTAAGAAGAGGAGGGAGAGGATATTGCAACAAGCGACGAAGATGATGAGGATGGCGATTAAAGAAAATAGGGTCCTATCGCTTTGAAATTGCAGCATTAGGTCTTTAGAAAATTCGTAATCTCTAAATGTTGCAACGGTAAAGTAGGGAGAAAGCCCCAAAAGGGATAATTTTTCCTCTATCTCCTTTTTAATCTTAGGGGCGTTCATAGCATCCTGTGTCCAGATAAGAAAGCCATTTGCCGCTATGCCATCTGGAGAAAAAGAGGAGGTGACAGCGCCGATGACCCGCGCCATATTCATGGGGACAATGAGGCATCTATTTCCAATCGGCATGATCCCCGGATCATAAAAACCAGCTATAGAAAAAGGTTGCCTTTGCTCTTGGGTAGCAAGGCCGGTGGAAGCGAGGTAGGAGAGATAGCCTTTATCTCCTAAAGAGACCCCACTATCTTGGTAGCTTTTTGCAAGCAAGATCCCTCCTTCTGGCAGAAAGACCTTTCTTTGGCAGGTATAGGCCCACAAAGGAGTAATGGCGGGAGGGTTGGTGAAATGAGTCGTAGGTTGCGCCTCCACTATTTGGACCTGTTGATAGGGGAGTGAGGCTTGAATTTTTTCTCCTTGGAGAAAGGAAGTCGCTTGGAAAAGGGTCCCAGATTTTTCTACCTCCCAAACAAGTGGCTCTTTGAGGAGTAAAGAATGGATGGCAATTTTTTTGTCCTCTAGAAACAGTTCGTCTTTTTCTTTTCGCAACGTATGGTCTCCGTCATTGGCAATCAAGATTCCTGAGCGCAATACTTGCCCTTTAAATACCCCTTCAGGAAGGGAGGTGACGGGCAGAGAGTAGAAAGAGGGTGTTTTTATTTTAAAAATTTTCGTATGGGCAAAAAATGCTTGTAAATGGTTGTGTAATTCCTGCTGATTAGCGGGGAGGAGGTATTTGGGAGAATCTTGCTGAAAGGTTGCGGGAGATTTAGAGAGGGTATATAAAAGATGGTTGAGATCTTGGAGAGTTGGGGGGAGGAGCAAGGAAGAGAGATAGGGGTTATTTTCAGCAAGAGAGATGAGGTAGGACATTTGCGAAAAAAACGAGGTTTTTTCTCCTTTTATCATGGCTAGTCTCATTAGAGCGCCTGTCATCTCATAGTCTTGAAAGGCGATATCGGGTATTTCCTTTAAAGCGCAAGCCAGTTCTTTTACTAAATCTTTCCCTTCCGGCTGCGGGAGGCCTAAGGGCAGTTCTGGATCTACGGTAGGATCGTAAGGATCTAAAGTGGAAGAGGTGAGCTTTTCTCCTAACGTTTTAAAAGCATAGTTAGAGGAGAGACAAAGGCGGTCGATTTGGTAGTAGTAGGATTGAAAGTAGGCGTCGGTGGGAGTCACCCGAAGGGCAGCGTTTAGGGCGGTGAGTTTCTTGAGCCAGGTTTTTTCGATACCGGTAGTAACCGATAAAAACACTAAGACAAGCCAGACGACTAATGAGATAACAACAACTGAAATTAAGGAAATTAGGGCGGTAGATATCGCCTTCCTTTTTGGAAGGAGGTATTTCAGAGCTACTCTAAATTCAAACAAAGTTATTTTGCTTCTTTGAAAATGACGTGTTTTTTCAGCTTTTTATCAAATTTTTTCAGCTCGATCCTCTCAGGGCAGTTTCTCTTATTTTTTGTTGTCCAGTAACACTCGTGGGTTTCTGTGCTTTTTAATTTGATCGTTTCTCGGGGACCTTTCTTTGCCATAATTTTTCCTTTTAATGGATAGTATAGCCCATTCGGGGCATGGCCTCAAGATCAAATGTATCCCCTTCATGGTATTTGTAAAAAGCATAGGCTGCGATCATTGCTCCATTATCAGTACATAAATAAGGTGGGGCAAAAAAGAGCTCTAAATGGGGGGCCTTAAGTGTAAACATCTCTTGTAACCGGCTATTTTGGCATACACCTCCTCCTAAAAAGACCCTATTTGTCCCTTCGATTGTGGCAGCGAGAAGGGTTTTTTCTATCACGTCGAGGAAAGCAGATTTTTGAAAGGAAGCGGCAATATCGGCGGGGCTTGCCTCATTTTTTCGATACAAAACAGAGGTTTTAAGGCCGCTAAAAGAAAAGTTAAGGGGGGATCCTTTGACTTTCCCGGAAGGAAAGGAGACGGCATTTGGGTCTCCTTGGAGCGCTAGTTTTTCTAGTTTAGCTCCTCCGGGGTAACCAAGGCCAAGGATGGTAGCTACCTTATCGAAGGCTTCTCCAATCGCATCATCTACTGTGGTTCCGAGGAGTCGGTACGAGCCTCCTTCAATGGCTACTAAAAAGGTATGCCCCCCGGATAAAACGACCCCTATGGACTTTTTATCATTCGGAGCAGTCATCATCGGAGCAAATAAGTGTGCTTCTACGTGGTTCACTCCAATAAAAGGGATTTTCCAAGCTAGGCTGAGGGCTTTTGCAGCAGTTATCCCCACAAGCAAGGATCCCATAAGCCCTGGCCCTCTAGCTACTCCGATGAGGGCAATTTCTTTGGGCCGAATTCCTGCAGAGGTAATGGCTCTATCGATAACGGGGATAATGAGCTCGGCATGGCGTCTGCTCGCAAGCTCGGGGAAGACCCCTCCAAACTGTTTATGCTCTTCTTGTGAATAGACGATATTGGAAAGGATTTCTTTACCATCTTTTACAATGGCAGCTGCCGATTCATCACAGGTAGTTTCGATTCCAAGGGTTACCATGCTAGGGAGATAAATTATAATAAGAGTTTGTATTCCATGCAATAGTTTAAAAGCAAACAATGCCAACAAAATACTGACATAAATTATTTAATGCCGGAAACTGCACCCATTTCATTTGAGGGATTTTCTTCAGAAGAAAATCTAGGGTAATTCTCTTGTTTACACAAGACAAAAACAACTCTTTAAGATTTTCATATGATTGAAGATATGAAAGACCATGATTGGAAATCATAAAGCAACCTGACAGGTCCAAACTCTTCAGCCGGCTATTTTGAATAAATGTTGTAAAGTGGGGGATAGCTTTGTCGGTGATCGAGATACCATTAAGTAGTTTAAATGTTTGAAGATGTACAAGGGTTATAAGATGTTTGACTGAGTCGTTAGAAATGTCATAGCCACAGGATATATCTAGGCGCTGAAGAGAGGATTTTAATCCGGATTCACTGATAATGCGTAAGTGTTCATCGGAACAAAACGCTAAAGAAAGAGTTGTCAATTGTGGAGTATATTGTAAGATTATTTTTAACCCAATAATGCTAATTTTCCCATTAATGAAGATTCTAGGTGGTTGATAATTTGAAAAACGGGCCGCTATCTCAGCTTTATCGGGCAGGTACTGCGATTGTATGCTGTACGCTAGCGACGAATAATCGACAACAAATTTCATATACTTAGAAAGTTGCCTTAATTTAAATTTGTTTATACCAATTTTTCTAATGATGTTTACAAGCACTTCGACGGGTAGTTCTAATAGGGTTTTGGAAGATCGTTGTGACTGTTTTTCTAGTTGTGGAGTTGAGGGGCCGATGATGGGTGAAATAGGGATAGTATATAAAGAAGACATATTACCTTTTAATTATACAATGCAAATTCTGGAGTAGTTCATAGATAAAAGAGTCAAAGTTTACCTTTTTGAATTTTTAAAAAATATAGCGATTTCTTTTTTAGGATTATTTCGATCTTTAGCTTTGCTCAAAAAATTTGAACCTTGCAAAGCCGGTTTTATTTTTTTGAAAATGACATATCCTACTAATTTATAGGCACCTTTAAAAAGATCAAATCCGGGGAAACAATGGCACAATTTTAACAAAATGGGAGATTGAAACAGCCTCTTAATCGATGCAAAATGCAATATATGTTGCCGAAGAAGGTGCGGTCTGAGAACTTTTTGTAGGACAAGAGGAACTGACACAGCTTCCAATGAGCGTTAAGAATGCATAAACAGTGGCAGGAATCATAGTTAAACAAACAACTGCGGTTAGATCTGTATATTGAAATGGAGGGCATTTAGGTAGGCAGAACTCAGTAGAACACTTAGGAATATAAGGGTCGTTATTACAGCATTGGTCAGGAAGAGGGCACGACCAACCTGGTGGGCAAATACAAAAAGGAGGAGGTGGTGGTGGAGGCGGCTGTCCTGAACTTCGTGATCAGCGTTTTCAATTTACCATAAACGTCAGATTAAGTCTTGCCTATTACACTTTAGCATAGCTCTTAAAATTTGAGCCTTGCTTTAGCCGGTTTGATTGTTTTGAAAATGACATATCCTGCTAAGTTATAGACACTTTTAAAAAATTACGAGGAAGCAAGGGTAAAATTTTAACCAATAAGAGCTCAAAACGTTTTCTTTTTTAATCTTTTAAAGCATAATATTTTAAATAGAGTATAAAACAAATATATTTTAAATAAAAAATTTAATATATAATTAATATATTAGTTAATCTAAAGAAGATAATTAATGAACCCATTTTACGATGCGCTTTTGGCTCCTCCTACCCTTATCCCTGCTGTTGAGGCTCCTCTTATTCCTCCTCCGGAGGCATTCCCAGAAAGAGAGGGTTATATGGCTGTGGATGCCATAGCGCAGGAGGTTTTATCTCAATCAGCGTCATCGCAAAATATGGAGATCGAGGAACAGACGAATTATCCTCCGGGATTTTTAGAGAGTTTAGATGCATGGCTTGTAGCACATGGGCAAAAGGAGAAATACCAAATTGCCTATGACACTATCTTAGATGCCTACGATAATGACAGAGATACCCTCCTACTGCAAGGGTTAGAATTAGATTCTTTACCGGAAGCAATCTGGATGTTGTCATCCTTAAAAGAATTAGATCTATCGAACAATAATTTGTCTTCGATCTCCCTACAAATTTCGCAATTATCGTATTTAGAAATTTTGTCAGTACAAAAGAATGATTTGATTACTTTACCGAATACTTTGAGCCGGCTCTCTCATTTACGAAAAATCAGCGCTTATGATAACTGTCTGAGCATTTTGCCCAATACTTTAGGTGGGCTGCGTTCTTTGCAGGGTTTGATGCTTGCGTCTAATAAATTGCAAGTATTACCGGATTCTTTTTGTGATCTTATAGCACTTAAAGTATTAGATGTGTCTCAAAACAAAATAACACAATTACCAAATAGGATAGGGAGTCTTGTTGAACTACACACTTTAAATATAAAGAACAACTTACTGAAAACAATTCCGGATAGTATAAAAGAACTTAGGAAGTTACGCAAATTAGATATTTCTCACAATAGATTGGCTAGCTTGTCTCAAAGTATGGAGCATTTGAGCCTACTTCGTATTTTGAATCTTTCTTACAATAAATTGACGGATCTGCCGCAGAATATGTCCGGATGGGCTATGTTGCATCATTTAGATCTATCGCACAATCAGATTAAAAAATTGCCTTGTTCTATGAGCAATCTGACTAGGCTTGACACATTTAATTTTTCTAACAACTTATTAACAGTTCTTCCCGATTTTATATCAAATCTTTATGCGTTACAGACTCTTGATCTCTCATATAATCTATTAAAAACGTTGTCTAATTCTATATGGAATATGCCTAACCTCCTTTATTTTAAATGTAACAATAACGTCCTTGCTTTTTCTGATGATTTCATACCACTCAATGATACTTATCTAAATCCTACTGTCCTCTATGCTATTATGCCTTACCTTAAAAGGGGTAGCTCTGTACGTCAAGAGCTTATGAGTGAGTATGCTGTATTACAATCAGATGTTTTTTTTGAAAATCAGAAAATGTCTGCTGCGCAGGCATTGTGGTTGGCAGCGCGGAGTATAGATAGAGACCATACACCTATAAATACCATATCCTTACAAGGTTTTTCTTCGTTAATAATTGGCGCTGCCTTAGAATCCCGTTTTTTTCGTCCTCATTTTTTTACTTGTATCTCCTGTTTTCCCAAAGAGATATTGTCTGAAGTGTTGCAGGAGTCTTCTATAGAGGCCATTACCTCTATTATCAATGACCTTTCTCTAGAGAGGAGGGTTCACATCTTGTCGGTAATATCTAGAGAACAACTCATGCAATTGACTTCTTTTGATCTTTCGGAATGCAGTGATATATATGCCCTTGATGTCGATACATTATCCCATGAACAACTGTACAGCTGGCAGCAGAAGGTCCGGTACATAGAGCGTAATGTGCGGCAGTGTTCTCAATTAATGCCGGATAATAGCCGGATAAAATCTTCCTGCACACTCGCACTGAATCAGTTGCAGCGTGTTCGTTCCCAAATGGCACAGGCTATGCAGCGTTACGTTACGGTAGAAAAAATTTATGATGAGCAAGAGATGGGCATTAAAGATCAGATTACAGAGGAGTTGTTAGTAGATCCCGTAAGGTTAACTACTTCAAATAATTCCGTTTCTTCTATGTTAGTGAATAGGAGCACGGGTAATATGTTGACAGGGAACCCATATCCCATAGCTAGGCAATATTTAGGAGTTGTCGTAGAGCTATCTCCGGAAGAATACGATAAAATAAAGAAACAGGTAAGGGTATATGAAGACAGGCGTCTTCGTAACTGTCAATGCATGGAAATTGTTGCCTCTGATACTCAAACCGGGCATAATACGCCTCCTTTTTTAACCTTACCACAGGTTGCAGATGTAGATAAGATGGCCTATATCGCCGGGACATTACCGTTTTTTCTGCAAGAAGAAGATGTCTATTCTTCCCCTATGCAGTGGGCGGAATATTTTCACCAACATCTGGAATGGAACCTTTCGGAATATGGAGAATCAATTACAGAGATACTACAGAATGTAGTTATTGAAAACTTTGATAGATTATTGCAATACCTTCAAATCCTTACAGTACTTTTTCCCGGAATGACGTTTGCCGATAAAATTCGTGAAGTATCTTTACAACAGGCACAAGCCTCCGCCACAAGGGGCGACTCTTTTGAGCAATGGTGGGAACATG
The DNA here is from genome assembly GCA_027366035.1 of Chlamydiota bacterium. Lineage (GTDB taxonomy): Bacteria > Chlamydiota > Chlamydiia > Chlamydiales > SM23-39 > DAHXLK01. The sequence continues at coordinate 35,326 of DAHXLK010000023.1, read as the reverse complement.
GAGTTCCCTCTTTAGCTGTCGTGCGACGTTATATGGAAAATGAAGATACCTATCGTCATCTTTTTAGGAACTGTTGAAATCTCCCATTTGGCTAAAATTTTACCACTGCTTCCACGGATTTTATCTTTTTAAAAGAGCCTATACCTTAGTAGAATATGTCATCTTCAAAAAAATCAAAACGGCTTTGCAAGGCTCAAATTTTAAGATATAGGCAAAGATTGAAACAGTCCCTAAGTCCCGTAGGAGTTTTGGAGCAGCAAAAATGAATCTAAATCAATTATCCACAATGACTTATTATTATTTGTCCCTATGCGTTCAGCTGGAAGTGGGGCACAGTTGGATGGGGGCGAGAGGATCCTTCTTACGATATCTTTTTTTTCTTTGCCCAGGACATAGAGGACGATATGAGAGCTATTATTGATACAGTCAAAGGTGAGGGTCATTCGCCAAATTTTTTTTTGAGGGATATAGTTAGCGCATACGGCATGCCCCCTTTCTTCCAGAGCTTTAGTCCCTGGAAAAAGGGAAGCGGTATGTCCATCTTCTCCTACTCCTAACATGACGAGATCAAAGAGGTCAGCTCCTAGATGTTTATCGATCAGATGCTCATAAGCTTTAGCATGGGTATGGATATCTTGTTCTGCTTTCATCCGAAAAATATGGGATTTGGGGATGGGGAGGTATTTTAACCCTGCCTCCATCGCCATATGATAATTGCTATCGGGATGGTCGAGAGGGACACTCCTCTCATCGCTAAAAAAGAAAAGGACCTTTCCCCAATCCAAAGAATGTTTTTTTTGCCGAGAGAGGGTTTGGTAGATCGCTTTGGGAGTAGAACCGCCGGATAGGGCAACCGAGAACCTCCCCCTTTCTTGGATCGCTTTTTTGGCAATGCCGATAAAATGGTCCACTGCAAGATCGATTGCCTCTTCTTTGGACTTTCCTATCAAAAGGTCTCTCCTTTCATCCCAAGATTTTTTCAACATATTTTTTTGTTTTTAATCGTAGATAAAAGGGTTAGAGCATCTCGAAAATGTCTGCTGGTTCCTTGAAAGATAATCTCTTTATCTAAAGATAAACCGGAAACATCTTTTCCTAAAAGAAAGCTGATGGGAAGGTCACATTTTTCCAGTGTAGAAGAGGCGATCCATACTTGATAGGGAATTTTTGGATCCCTTCTGAAAAGAAAATGCTCTTTGGTTCTAGTAAATACTTCCAAGGAGAGGATAGCGCCGGGGATAAGTTCAGCATGCATATCCGGCCTAAGTTCGATAACGAGCTCTTTTCCTTTTTCTGTCTGATAATAGATCGAAAGAATCCCTTTATATATCGATACCCTCTTTTTTTTCCAAAAAAGGCGGGAGGCAAGCCAAGCTTGCAGATAGAGGGCTTGGATTTTACAGTGAGAGCAAAAAAGGCTTGTTTTTTTGTTGAAAGTGATTAGGAGCTTTTTCGCATGTTGTAACTTATTTAAAGTCAAAGGATCGTGAAAGCAATCTGCGATAAGGTCGCGCCATGATTCGGTCCGTGCCCAATTCAGATCGGCGACTTCTTTCCCTTTTTTTTCTTCAATAGCTAAGATGGAGGTAGCAAACTTACAAAGATTTTTAGATGACTCAGAATCGAAAATAAGGCGGACAGCAAGGGTAACGAGACTAGTAAAAAGGGGAGACTTTTCTGTAGGATCCTCGGTCCAAAGAAGATAAATGGGGAGGTCGGGGAGTAGATGGGGCAGGAGGAGAAAGGGGATCTTTTTCTCGAACTTTTTACTAAAAGCGATATCGATGGTGTCACAGGCAATATCCCCCTCTCCTTGGGGGAAGAGGACCGAGACGCCGATTCTAAAGGAGTTTTTTTTCGGTTGGGAAGTAAGGAAGAGGATCCTGCAAGGGAAAGTATCGACAATTTTTTGTACCCGTTTATGGGTATAGTCGTATCTATCCCCCATTTTTGCAAAGACGATGAGATTAAATAGCGAAGCTCTTGTTTTTCCGGATTTTGCAAGATTTTCCCAGATATGGGTCAAGGCAGATTCGATAGCGGAGGGATCTTGTACAATTTGAAAGGTCATGGCCTCCTCCAGCTTCTCCCCTCTCTTTGCATCCACTCCTCGGCTTCTTTGGGTCCCCAACTTCCCGCTTCATAGGTGGCAAGAAGTGGGTTTTTTGCAGCCCAATAATCTAAAATTGGAGTGAAAAAACGCCACGACAGCAATACCTCATCGGTCCTGGCAAATAAAGTGCTATCTCCCATGACACACTCCCAAATAAGCCTCTCATACGCATCGGGAGGGGCTTTGCCAAAATAAGAGCCATAACGAAAATCCATTTTTACCGGTTGTATCGGCGAGGTAGGGCCGGGGACTTTGCAGTTGACTTTCATAGCGATCCCCTCATCGGGCTGTATTCTAATCGCTAAGACGTTTGCCTCATTTGCCCTCCCTTCGTTTTTGAAAAGGATTCCTGGAGCTTCTTTAAAAATAATGGCGATTTCTGTCACCCTCTTGGGAAGCCTTTTGCCACTGCGAAGATAGAAGGGGACATTAGCCCACCTCCAGTTATCTATGTAAAGTTTTAAGGCGATATAGGTGTCGATCTTCGATTGAGGGTTGACATCTTTTTCACTTCTATAAGCGACCACATTTTCTCCTCCAATGACCCCTTTCCCATATTGACCTCGGATCACCGATTGCTCTAGGTCGTGCTGCGAGAGAGGGCGAATTGACTCTAATACTTTGACTTTTTCATCGCGGATAGCATCGGCAGTTAAGTTAATAGGTGGCTCCATAGCCACCAAAGTTAACAGCTGCATCATGTGGTTTTGGACTACATCTCGAATGAGCCCCTCTTCTTCGAAAAAATGACCCCTCGTCCCGATCCCAATATCTTCTGCTACAGTAATTTGAACATGATCAATGTGTCGATAGTTCCATAAGGCCTCAAAAATAGAGTTGGCAAAGCGAAAGACCAAAAGATTTTGCACTGTCTCTTTTCCCAAATAGTGGTCGATCCGATAGATCTGATCTTCATACAAAAATTTTTGGATGTCGTTTTGTAAGGCATTAGCAGAGGAAAGGTCTTTTCCGAAGGGTTTTTCTATAATCACCCTCGACCACTTGTCTTTGATATTTTTTGAGTCATAAAGAAGGGAGTGTTTGGCAAGCATCTTGATGATCAGAGGGAAAAATTTTGGTTGTACGGATAGATAGTAAATCCGGTTGCCTTTCGTCCCTAGTTTGGTATCTAGCTCATTTAAGAAATTGCGTAATCGTTCATAGCCTTGATCCTCGTCAAAGTTAGATGTGTGATAGAAGAGTTTTTCTGATAAATTTTTCCAAGATATCTCTTCTATCGGTTTTACTCTAGAAAATTCATTGATATCTTTTTTTATCTCTTCGCGAAAGGATTCATTGGTCACCCTCCTCCTTGCAAACCCTACGCAAGCAAAGCTGGGAGAAAGTTGCCCCTCTCTTCCCAAATTGTAAAGAGCAGGCATCAACTTTCTTCCGGTCAAATCACCCGTTGCTCCAAATATGACCAAAAGACACGGATCGATCGATCGATTCGATCTTCCCCTTTCTTCTAGCGGATGTTCCAAAGGATAGAGCATACTTGCACTGTCTATTATTTAAAAAATTTTCGCAAGTATCTACTTACAATGTCAAAAGTTTTTGAATAATTAGACTTCTTTCGAAACTCCATTTGTTCGCTAAAATGGGACTGTTTCGATCTTCCATTTGATTAAAATTTGAGCCTTGCTTCCCCGGATTTGATCTTTCTAAAAGCGTCTATACCTTTTAATTGCAGGAAGCTACGATCTGAAGCTGAGAACATGCATTTCAAAAAAGTCTATTAGAGGGCCAATTATATAAGTATTTTTTCGTAAATGATTATTTAAATCTGTTGTGCTTGTATTTGATCTCCTCAGCTGGTTAAAAAATGTTTTAAAAACATCTTGCCAGCTATTTAGATTTGGAACTAAATCCGATATGTTTTCTCCCAGCACAAACGAATCATGCGCTAAAAGTAAAGTACATAAAGCCAAGCAACAGGTTGGTATGCTTATTGCTTTTAATAAAGCAATCATAGTCATGCTGCCAAGAAATATTCCTGAAACCCTAAGCGCTATCGATAACATGTTAACCGTTTTGAGATCATCAGGTAGCTCACTCTTTTCGGAGGCGTCTATCTGTGCAGGATAAAGATTTTTAATATCCTCTCTTAAAGTTTGGAGACGATTTTGAATGCTTTCAAACATTTTACTCCTCTAATTTTTATAGATTAATATTTATGATCTTTTTATATTTATCACAACAACAAAATAGCATGAAATCAATTGCACTTAATTTTTCACAATAATTACCAAGGAAATTGCAAGAAGAATTTTGAAGAAGTTAGTGCCGAATAATTCTTTGATAGATGTTCCCCTACCGGCGAAAGAGGTAGGCGAACATCTACATTTTATCCTTACTATCTCCAATTTTTAATTTTTACAAGATCCTATATTTTAAATTATGTTAAGATAATTGCTATTATCTGTAATTAATGTAAAAAGTTAGTTGCTTGTTAATATTTTGATTGTTTGAGTCTTGCAAAGTCGGTTTGATTTTTTTTAAAGTGACATATCCTGCTAAGTTATAGACATTTTTAAAAAGATCAAATCCGGGAAAGCAAAGGTAAAATTTTAACCAAATGGGAGATTTCAACAGTCCCATTATCATTTTGCGCGTACAATCTAAAATAAATCCTTTACTTGTTTTCTGGGAAAATATTACCCTTTAACCGCTTAAATTATAGGTGCAGAATCACAACAGTATCTAACGAGTTGGCTTCTTATCCAGATACATTGAAAGTGTACGGAACTTCAGACGATATGGAGCTCATAGAATTAGATACAAATCAAGCTATTTCTTCTCCTTCTGCATTACACGAAAGAGAAAAAACATATTTCCTCCCTTATCCTTATGTATATTCTATTCATAGTGATACCGGTGATGTAGAGGTTGCTCGCACCCCTTCCCCTCTTCCTGCGGAGTTTGGTTTGTCACGTATGGCACGTTGTAAAGCGGCTATTCAAGGGGGCCTTTTGGGGTGTGTACACACAGCGGTTTATACTTCTCTTATTTGGGGATCAGGAATAGCTTTGTGGGCGCATGCTAATTCAGAGAACATGTTACTAACGGCCTATATCTGTGTAGGACTGGGGGTAAGCTTAACAGGATTAGTTACATTTATTATGGCTATTAATAGCGTATATAAGGGCGTTCCTCCTCAACAGTATTCTCTACGCTCTCTGTGTCCCTTGGAAGTTATGACATGTAAAGCCTTTCTCTAGGCAAAATTACCTCTCAACAGATTATAAATTGTTCTGCTACCACGGATTTTTTGTAAAGTTTGGTAAGCTTCAGTTCGGGTATGGGACTGTTGAAATCTTTAGCTTTGCAGTTAAAATTTGAGCCTAGCAAAGTCGGTTTGATTTTTTTGAAAGTGACATATCCTACTCAGGTATAGGCGCTTTTAAAAAAAAATCAAATCCGGGGAAGCAAGGATAAAATTTGAATCAAATGGGAGATTTCAACAGTCCCGGTATCGTTACTGTTAGCATTGAGGATGGTGAGAGTATGATTATTTTTGAGAGAGGCAGCTAGAGCTCTAATCCCCTCATCTGTGATATTGTTATAGCTCACATCGAAAACGGTGAGGGTATGATTATTTTCGAGAGCGGCAGCTAGGGCTCTAGTCCCTTCACCTCTAATATTATTATCCCAGAGTTCGAGAGTAGTAAGAGTTTTATTGTGTATAAGAGCGTTAGCTAGAGGTGTAATGCAAAACGAGCCATATAGACTTAGCAAAGTAAGACTATTTATAGAAAACAATCTGTTGAAGAATTCAAGAGAGTTTATTATTGAGATAATCGATTGATACTGATTGAGATTAACATGCACTCCGGAAAGAGATGAGAAGTTTGGAAGAATGTTCCATATTGCGTTGAAAGATATTTCATCATTATGAATAAGATCTAAATAAATAGGTATTGGGATAAATTCCTTAGCAGTCGGCAAGTAACGGCTAATGATACTCAACCCTGCGTTATTGACTATTAAGGAACTTAGCTGGTTAGTCTCTTTAATACTCATCGTTTTTTTCTCCAAAGTTGCACCCCCTTTTCTTGTCAGGAGCCTATCCTAATAAAATCTCCAGCCACATAAATATCAGCCCAAGCAAAGAAAAAGCACTCCAAACTGCCGGCAATCTTTCCCACCGCATCAATAAACGCCTGCACTTTCTCTTCAGCCAGGAAAAACTTCTCTCCACCACCCATCTTTTTTTAGATGCTCTAAAACAAGCATATATATCCTCTGTTTCCACCCTCTCCTTTCGGTTTTTCCGGTAACCAATGATGGGTACATACCCTCTTCGAAGCATCTCCATTCGTAGTTCGTCCGAGTCATACCCTTTGTCTGCTTCACAAATTGTCATCCGCTTGGTATCTTTACATCTGCTGATTTGCAGTTGATCTAGCAAAGCAAGCGCTTGGATCCTCTCGTTTCCTTTTGCTGAGGTTGTAGTGATCCATAGCGGTTTCCCTTCTTTATCTGTGACGAGATGAAGAAGGGAGCCTTTTCCTTTATGGCCATGTTCAACTTCTTTCCTTCCACCAGGCCCCGGGGGAAAAGAACCGTCGATGGCTACTTGACTGAGATCTACCTTTTTTTCGGCAATGCCTGCTTGCAAGAAGCCGCTTAATACTCTGTCGAAAACATGTGCCTTTTTCAAAATGATTAGCCAGCGATGTGCTGTTGATTTTGAGCAATATAGATCTGGATTTTTGGGAATATCAACCCAACGGCAGCCTCTAGTCAAAATGAAGAAGATTGCATTCCAAATTTTTCTGAAATCTGTTCTTGGAATCCTTCTTGGAAGCGGTGGGCTCCAATTAACCGGTCCTTGAATCATTGTCCATTGAGAATCTGATAAACAGACGAAATGTTTTGCCATACCTAACCTCCGAGGCCAGGCAGTATATCACTCAAAAATTTATTAGGATAGGCTCAGAGGTGACATTTTAACTTTGGCGAACCGGTGACATTACAACTTTGGTGTTACATCAAAAAAAATTACTTCGCAAAAAAAGGGATAAAGATCTATTCTTATCAACCATATGATTAGAAATAAAGGGACCACTCTCCTTACTAAAGAAAAAGCTTTAGCGGAAAGAAAATGGTATCTTTTCAACGCCGAAGGGAAGACTTTGGGAAGATTTGCCTCTGAGGTTTCTAAAGTTCTTCGTGGTAAGCATAAGACTACTTTTACCCCTCATGTCGATGCCGGAGATGGGGTGATCATTATTAATGCCGAAAAGATCCGAGTTACGGGCAATAAAGAATTAAAAAAAGTGTATATATCTTACACAGGGCATATAGGTGGCCTTAGAGAGACTCCCTATAAGGTAGTTAAAGAGAAAAACCCCGAATATATAATATGGCATGCAATCAAGGGGATGATGCCTAAGACAAGGCTCAGTGAATACCAGATGAAGAAGCTCAGGATCTTCGCAGGGGAAAAACACGATCTGCAAGCCCAGATGCCGATAGAAGCAAACATTTGAGGAATAAATGAAAGAAACTATAGGGATAGGGAGAAGGAAAAGAGCTGTTTCTGCGGTAAGGCTAAGGCCGGGTAGTGGAAAAGTCGATGTCAATGGTCGTAAATTCGAAGAGTATTTTACTTTATCGCTACAACGAGATGCTATTTTAGCTCCTTTATTAAAATTTAGCACCCCTAATAAGTATGATCTTATTATCCGTCTAAAAGGAGGAGGGATTTCTGCACAAGTCATTGCGACTCGTTTGGGTATTGCAAGGGCCCTTGTCCAAGAACAAGAACACCTTAAACCAGATCTAAAAAATCTGGGCTATCTAACGAGGGATCCTCGCAAAAGAGAGCGTAAGAAATATGGTCTTGCCGGCGCGAGAAAAAGATTCCAGTTCTCTAAGAGGTAATTTCCAACTATACTTTATCCATTTTTTTCTTTTAAGGGACTGTTGAAACCTCCGCTTTGTAGTTAAGATTTAAGCCTTGCAAAGCCAGTTTGATTTTCTTGAAAGTGACATATCCTGCTAAGGTATAGGCACTTTTAAAAAGATCAAATCCGGGGAAGCAAGGGTAAAATTTTAGCCAAATGGGAGATTTCAACAGTTCCTTTAAGTATGGACTAAATTTTGCCACTCTTTTTAAAAACCATAAGAGACTTGAAAGTCTCCTTCATAGATTTGATTGGTCAGTCCGTCAAACGAAGTGTTAGGTGAGGGTTCGGCTTTGGCATACAGCCAAAGGAAATGAAGACCTAAGATACAGTGTGGACTTAGCTGCCACTGGGGTGAAAGGGTCACTTTATTGGCACATAGGTACCTATGCAAGGAGGTGTAGCGGGTGTGCAGATCGAGCCATCCGAACTGATATTCATAACCGGCAATAAAGCGAAAATGGGTAGTAGGTCCCGACGAGAAAAGGAGTTTGATCCCGACAAGGGGGGTGACGAAATGCATCCAAAATTCGGGGAATTTTTGATAGTTAAAATCAACACCAATAAGAGGGACGAAGGTGAGAAAGGCAAAGCGAGGATAGGCGTAGCCTAAAAGGAGATCGGCATCAAAGTCGTAAGCACCGTAATTGCCCCAGCCATTTGTGATCCTCCCTTTAAAATAGGGCTTATTGTATTCAAGGAGTTCCCCTTCTAGCGAAATAAGGCCGTAGTTGATATTGGAAAATTCTTTTCTAGGGAGGCTTTTAATGCCAAAAGAGAGTTTTTCATGGGCATAGCCGGACTTTACAGAGAGGGTAGCCGGAGGAAATACGTAGAAAGTAGTTTTTCCCTGGATAGCCACTGCTATCAGGCTAAACGTGATACACTTTCGAATACTTTTCTTGTAGGTAGAGAACATAGGCGGCTTCACTTAAAGGTTTTCCTGTGACTTTTTTAGCTAGTTCTTCAGGGGAGTATTTTTTCCCCCATTTATGGATATGCCTTTGTAGCCAGCTCCGGATAAAGGATAAATCTCCGTTAGCTATCTTATGTTCCCATTGAGGGAAATCTTTTTCAAAGCGGCAAAAAAAATGAGAAGCGTAGAGATTGCCAAGAACATAGGTTGGGAAATAACCGAGCTCACCCATCGACCAGTGGATGTCTTGTAAACATCCTTCTCGATCGGTAGATGGGGTGATTCCTAGTAGGGTCCGGCTCTTTTCTCTCCAGGCATCGGGGAGCTCTTCGACGTCAAGCTTGCGGGTAAGAAGATCTTTTTCTAACTCATAGCGCAGCATGATATGTAAAGAATAGGTAACCTCATCAGCTTCGATCCGGATATGTGAGGGCTTTACCACATGGATAGCCGCATAAAAGGCATCTAAAGAGATATTTCTTAAAGCCTCCGGAAATGCTTTTTGCACATAAGGATAGAAAAATTGCCAAAAAGCTTTACTTTTCCCGATTTTAGTCTCCCACCACCTAGATTGACTCTCATGAATCCCCAAAGAGAGAGTCTCTCCAAGAGGGGTTCCGTAATATTTTTGTACAAGGCCCATTTCATAAAAGGCATGACCACATTCGTGGAGAATGGCAAAAAGGTTGCTGGTGAAAGAATTTGGCAAAATCCTAGTGGTAATTCTTATATCCTGAGGATGCAGCCCTAAAGAAAATGGGTGGGCAGATTCGTCGAGACGAAAGAGGGATTTATCGATAGGTAAAAGATCGATAAGAAGATGGCCTAGCTCTTGTTGTCTTGGTAGGGGCATGGGTTGATAGAGAAAACTATCTTCAGGATGGTTTTTTAAGGTTTTTAAAAGGGCTTGTAGCGAAATATTGATCGCTGAAAAGATCTCGTCTAACTTTTCCGTCGTCATTCCCGGTTCATGAAAATCGATAAGGGCATCGTAAGGGTGATTTTTGTATTTAAGATATTTGGCTTTTTGCCTGACGAGGGCAATAATTTTTTTTAGGTAAGGAGAAAAGGTAGCAAAGTCATCCTCCTTTTTTGCCCTACTCCAAGCATGGATCGCTTGGGAGGTAACTTTGGAAAACTCTTTTACAAAGGAGGTAGGAAGGAGGGTATTTTTTTCCAAATCCCTATTCCACTCTCTAAGGCAGACTTTTTCATTGAGTGTTAACTTTTTAGAGCGGGTAAGGATTTTTAAAAATTTTTGATAAGTAGGAGAGGTTTGTCTTTTATGGATCATTTCAGCTAAAAGGGCTAATTGCAATCCCCTTTCTTCGATACCTTTAGGGGGCATATAGGTCTCCTGATCCCAATGCAAAAGAGAAGACATAGAAGAGAGGCGGGCGATCTCTTTGGAAAGGGTTACCAGGTTTTCAAATGGTTTCATCTAAAAATCGAATTGCATAGTGACGTTAAGTCCCTGGAAGAAGAGGTTCCCATTATTAGAAGAGCTCCCTGCGTTGATCACATCCACCAAATGCCTCATCCCATTTTGATTCCAAAAAATTTGAAACTCATAAGAGGCTGCCAGGTCAAAATGCCAGCCATGATCGGAGAAATAGTTTCCCCATCCCATCCCAAGGGATATTTCGGCATCGGGGGTGATGTAGGATTCTTTATCTTTAAATGCATAGGTAAGGGCAGAAAGGAGATTTTGTGTGGCGTAGGAAAGGTCAAAAGTGGAATATAGCAAAGAGGCTCCTATTACCCCAAACGCATGGAAGGGTCCCATATGAAAGTTTGTCTCTAGCCCAGCCCTTGGACCCATGCCCCAAGAACGCTGTCTGGTCATGGCATTATAGTTGTAACTAATATCTATCAGCGCTTCCAAAAAATACCGTTGGAAGAACCAATCGCCTCTAGCCCCCAAAAAAGGATGGAAGACAAGGCATCTACCAACAAAAAAGCTCCTGCCTAAAACTAGATCGACAATATTAGTATGGAGCTTCCAGACTGCTTTAGCATCTCCTGTAAGGACAACTTCCGTGTTATATTCTCCATAAAACCAGGGGGTATAAAAATAGATAGCACCGGGTTGCAAAGAACTAGCATGGCCGTGGGTCGTATAGAGCCAAGTATATTCGGCATGAAAATCCCAGTTGTCAAACCCGGTTCTCCCTCCGAGCTTTCCTTTAAACCCCGGAGCAAATTCCGAAGAGAAGCCAAGGACGCGCCCGGTTGTATTGCCATAACTGTCGATAAGCCTTGACTGTCCCAGTTCTAACCCCTCTTCACTAGGCTGCCAGTAGATAAAAGAACCGGAGAAAACTACCCCCCAATCTTGCCTAATTGCATAGCCTTCAGGAGCATTATATCCTGCGGTCATCGCAGGGTATTCACAGATGGGAGCGCTAAGACAATCGGATTTGGGTAAAGGGACGACGATACCGGCAAAGAGGGGAAAGGTAAAAAGGAGGAGCTTTTGCAACATGGTTTCATCCACCATAGGTTTTTTTACGGTTTCTTTTCAAGCTTATGTTAGCATCAGGGTATAGGGGACTTTTTCGATCTTCCATTTGGTTAAAATTTTACCCTTGCTTCCCCGGATTTGATCTTTTAAAAAGCGCCTATAACTTAGTAGGATAGGTCGCTTTCAAAAAAATCAAACCGGCTTTGCAAGGCTCAAATTTTTTTTTCGCAAAGCTAAAGATTTTAACAGTCTCTTTAGTGAGATTTGGAAAACCGAATTCCAAATACTCCAAATAAAAGACCGATCGGCGCCCATATGAGTAAAAGGGGAGAGGCGATTTGATTTTCGGCTAAGATGGTTGCAGCATCTATCAACATGAGAAAGGCAATCAAGCTAAAGAGAGCTATTGCGTAATAGAAAAAAATCGAGATATGTCTGGAAAAGCGGAGACAATAGGGGGCAATAGCGATAAGGGTAAGGAGAGGAAAAAGGGGGGTGGATAGTTTGGTGTGCCATTTTGTTTTTTCTAAAGGCTCTATTTGAGGAATCAGCTTTGGGAAGGACTCTTTTGCAAAAGATTCTACATTTTCTAAAAGTCCTTTTTCATTTCGATGTAAATGGTCGACAAAATAGCCGGTATTTTCTTCCAACGATTTGATATGTAGGATGTCGTCAGGGGATCGGATCCAAAAAACATCAAAAAGGCCGTCCCTTTTTTTCTTTTGGTAGATCAACTTGCTGCCATCTTCTAAAAGGAGAAGATGAAGTCCCCTTTTTTCCCCTTTTTCAGGATGTTTTGAGTGGACAATTTGAAATTTTTCTACATAAGCAAAAGAATAGGGGAGCAAATATTCTAAGGTTACATACGTGATACCCCCCAAAATAATGGCGATAAAGAAAAAAGGGCGGAGGAGGGTTTTGGAAGATAAGCCGGTTACTTGGAGGCTAGAAATTTCTTGACGCATCCCTAAAAGGATCTTCATAGTACTTAAAAGGAAGGTGAGGGGCAAAAAGATATCGAGATACCCGATAAACTGATGGATATAGAAGAGGAAAATTTCAGAAAAAGTGGGTTTTAAATAGGTATAATAGTGGACCCCATGAATCGAAATATCTATCAGAATAAAGGTAAAATAGATCCATATAAGAAAGGTGATTAGCAATTTTACGGTTTCTTTAAAGAGATAATTTTCCCAGAGTTTCATCCGATCCCTTTGGATATTTTTTGAAGGTGGTGTATTGCCGACCAAAGTAAAATAGCATGAGGGAGGAGAAAGGAAAAGGTTGCTAGGCATTCTTGATTTTTTAACTGCTTTCCTACCATGTAGGAGGTAAAAAGAAAGAGGGATAAGAGGGAGAGGTGGATCAACCCCTTTTTCGACTTTGTCCTCGCAACCTCCATTCCCCATGAGGCGCCTAAGAAGGTTAAGGTAAAGGCCGATAGTCCTAAACTAATTCTTCGTAAAAGCTCCATGTGCACCTCTTTTCCTTTTACCTCTTTTCTCACTAATAAAAGGGCGAAAGGCAGCGAACTTGGATTGAGACGTTTTTGGCTTTTTTTCAAAAAAAGGGTCAAAGAAGGGGCGTGGGTTGTAACGATTTTCTGATTTTCCAAAATAAGAGTGTCGGGCATCCTCTCACTTTCTCCTCGTAGGCAGGAAATGAGGGCGACTTGGGTGCCTAAAAACGTATCCCCTTCTATGGAAAATTCTTTGGCGGTCAGTAAAGATAACCTGCTACTTGCTCTATTATAAGTGACCATAATCGGATTTTTTGCCCTGTTTTCTCCTAATGGGGTCATCTCAATATAGGTGTTGGGAAGCTTTAATAGCTTATGCCTTTTTAGTAAAGTAAGGGGGTTCACAGTTGTTTCATCAAAGAGCATTTCTCTAGTTTTTTGTTTAGAATAGGTCGTTATCTCAGAGGAAATATAGAAAGTAAGGGCAAAAAATAGGAGGGAGGCAATAAGAAGAGGGGTGAGTATGATTTTTAGGCTAAAACCCGAGGATCTAAGGGCAGTTAGCTCGAACGAGGCAGAGAGGCCTTGGAAAAGAATTGTGGAAGCAATTAAGGATGAGAGGGGAATAGCTATCGGCAAGATGTGGGGGATCTGATATAATGCAAAAGCAATAGTGGTAAAAAAGTGGGAAGAGAGGGCTGCAAAACGGGCGATCTCCTTGAACCGAGTGAGTAAAAGAAGGGCGATAAAACTACTAAGACTTAGAAAAAATATACGGAAATAAACGCGAAGAATATAGGTCCAGATAACGGGCATGTCTCTTAGTATACACGTGGAAGATTTTTTATCCCGAAACTACCCAAAAAAAAGGGGGCCCCTTCTTTTAGGGCTTTCCGGAGGTGCTGATTCCAAGGCCCTCCTTTATGCCCTTTTAGATTGTGGTATTCAGCCTCATCTCGCCCATATCGACCACGGATGGAGGGGAGAAAGTAAAAAAGAGGCGGATTTACTACTTGAAGAGGCTAAATCTTTAGGGCTAGTCTTTCATACAAAAAAGTTGGTCACCGTTGAGAAAAGAAATTTAGAAGCAATATGCCGTGAAGAGAGGCTTACCTTTTTCTACGAGCTTTTTTGCCAATATAAATATGACGCACTTTTGCTCGCCCACCAGAAAAATGATCTTTTAGAGACAGTGCTAAAACGGATATTGGAAGGGGCCCATATTTTCCAACTTTTTGGGATGACCGAGGTCTCTTGGTATAAGGATATGCCCCTATTTCGCCCCCTATTAGGCATATATAAAGAAGAGATCTATAAATACCTTGAAGATAAGAAGGTCTCCTATTTTCAAGACAGCACCAATGAAGATATCTCCTTTTTACGAGGGAGGATGCGAAAAAATATTCTCCCACAGCTCCAGATGGAGTTTGGAAAAGGAATTGAGGAAAATCTGTATCAACTTTCTTGTAGGTCGCTTGAGCTCTCTTCCTATCTCGAGCAAAGGGTGCAGCTTTATCTGGATAATGTGGTGGTAGGATCATGGGGCAAGAGCTTATCTTTTAATGGGTTACATCAGATTGAAGCGAGATACCTGGTGAGAAAATTTTTGGGTTTTGCCTTGCCGAGAAAGGAGCTAGAACAGATCTTGCAATGGTTAAAAGAAAATGCTAAGGATAAGGAGATATTGCGAAAGGAGGGGGCCATCCGTATAGACAACAAAATTTTGTTTCTATTGAAAAATCAAAAGGTAGCTGATATGGTTAAGAGATAAGAATATGGCAAACGATAAGCAAAAATTTGAGCCTAAAAAAGGGCTCCCCGGTGGTTTTTTCCTTTTTCTTTTGGGCGCTATTTTAATTATTTTAACCATCCAATCTTTTATGGGGGAAAAGACTGCCAAGGTCTCTTTTAGCTACCAGCTAGAACACCTGGTCAATCTCGATCTAATCCAGCCTGATGAAAGTCGAAAAATCGCTTTAGGTGATAATCTTGTCACCTTTATCGGAAAGTTTCGTGATGCCACTACGGAAGAGGGAAAAAATCGTTACGACTATCTCTCCTTTCTCAACAAAAATTATGAGTTGAAGGCAAATGAAGATCGTTTAGGAGGGGAGCTCCTCCGGCAGCAAAAGCAGGTCAAGAATGCCGCTACTTATTTTCTGCAAATTTCAGGGCTTCCGATCCCCAAATCCGGCTATGTCGTTATAGACGGCAGTTTTGATACCTCCTATAAGCAAAACTCTATTGTCATTACCGAAGTACCCAATAAAGGGGTGATTTCGGTAATCGAACTTTCTCAAAATATGCATAAGATGACTCCGGAAGCGCTAGGAGTTGCTTTGGGGAATCTTCTTCAATCATTTAAGTCTCAATCGCTTGGTATTGGAAGCGAGGCTATCAAGCAAAAACTTCGAGATGCCGATGCCCTCTTGGATACTGCCGTCTCCTCTACAGATAAAGTAGCTATTTACTCTTCTGTCCTCCAACAACTTCAACAAATTGTCCAGGACTTAAATGTGGAGCAAAAAGGGGGCCATTTAGCAGCGCTTCGAAGTGTTAGAAACTATCTTGCGACATTAGATTCTTTACACAAAGCAGCTAACGACTATGCTGCTAATCAGATTTTGCTTGATAAGGCAAGGCAAAAAGTATCGGGGGTCGTCTGGTTTTTCAATAACCAAGAGCTTTCTACTAGGGCTCTAGAAAAGCAAGATCCGGAGGCCTTTCACCAATGGTATTTGCAAGCTAGAAGTGAGTGGGAGGGTTTTGCTCAAAACCGTGGCCTTCCTTTTAAAGCACCAGACCAGCCAAGAAATATTGTCTTAGAAAAAAAATTTAAGAGTCAAGAGCCCTCTGTCAACTATATGGGTTACGTCTTGACTTTCCTCCCTGCTCTTTTGGTTGTTTTCCTCCTCTGGTTCGTCTTTTCTAGGCAAATGAAAGGGGTAGGCTCTACTGCGATGAACTTTGGCAAATCTCCTGCCCGCCTCCTTACTAAGGAGCAAAATAAGGTGACGTTTAAAGATGTGGCAGGCGCCGAAGAGGCCAAAGAGGAACTCAAAGAGATTGTTGACTTTCTTAAAGATCCTACTAAATTTACGGCGTTAGGGGCTAGAATCCCTAAAGGAGTCCTTCTAGTCGGCCCTCCCGGAACCGGTAAAACTCTTATTGCCAAAGCGGTAGCCGGAGAAGCCAATCGCCCTTTCTTTTCGATCTCCGGGTCCGATTTTGTCGAGATGTTTGTAGGAGTAGGAGCTAGCCGTATTCGAGACCTTTTTGACCAAGCTAAAAAAAATGCCCCCTGTATTATCTTTATGGATGAGATCGATGCGGTAGGAAGGCACCGAGGAGCAGGGATTGGTGGGGGGCATGATGAGAGGGAGCAGACCTTGAACCAGCTTTTGGTGGAGATGGACGGTTTCGATACCCGAGAAGGGGTAATACTGATGGCGGCAACTAATCGACCCGATATCCTCGATCGAGCGCTACTTAGACCCGGTAGATTCGATCGGAGGGTGATGCTTGACCTTCCCGATGTGAAAGGACGTTTTGAAATCCTCAAAGTCCATGCTCGTAGGATTAAGATCGACCCTTCTGTAGATCTGATGGATATTGCTAAGATGACCCCTGGTGCTTCTGGAGCCGATCTAGAGAATATTTTAAATGAAGCGGCCCTTCTAGCGGCACGGAGGGGGCGCTCTGCGGTGACGGCTAGTGAAGCCAAAGAATCCTGTGATAAGGTCCGATTTGGCAAAGAGAGGCGTAGTCTGGAGATGGATGCCTATGAAAAAAAGACAACCGCTTACCATGAATCCGGTCATGCGATTGTAGGGCTTATTGTGAAAAATGCCGACCCTGTCGACAAAGTGACCATTATTCCCCGAGGGATGTCTTTAGGGGCAACCCATTTTATGCCTAAGAAAAATCGCCTTGGATATTGGAAAAAGGAGGCGATGGACCTTTTAGCTGTCCTTATGGGTGGGAGAGCTGCTGAGGAGATTTTTGTCCAAGATATGTCTTCCGGGGCGCAGCAAGATATCTCCCAAGCTACCCGCCTTGCGAGAAATATGGTCTGTGAATGGGGGATGAGTGAAGATTTAGGCCTTGTTTCTTATGATGAAAGGAGCGAGTCGGGCCAGTATTTGGGGCTTACTAACTACTCGGAGAAAAGCTATTCCGAAGAGACGGCAAAAAAAATCGACCAAGAGATTTATAAACTCCTGGCAGAGGCTCATAAAAGGGCTTTGGAGATCGTACAAGAAAATAAAGACAGAGTCCAGCTGATGGCCGATATGTTGATCGAATTTGAAACGTTAGATTCTGCTGATATCAAAGACATTATGGAAGGGACCTGGTCGATTGCCAAAAAAAGGGCAAAATTAAAAGCTGAAGACGAGCTGCAGAGAAAATCTCCGCCGCCACCCCCTCTTCCTGTAAAACCACTTTCCTCCTCTCCCGATACCCCTCCTCCTCATCCGGCATGAAGGTTACCGCTTTTCATGTCATTAGACCTGAGTATGAAGCTTCACAATCTACTAATTTGCAGTGGATAATAGACGCACATGTCGCTTGTAAAGATATTTCGGAACAAGAGATTAAAGGGCGCCTTTCAAAAATCGATACTCAAATAAAAAATCGTTCTACCCCATTTGAAGAGGTCTTTCGTCTCTGGAATTTAGAGATGGAAGATAAGATGATAGCTTATGCAAAAAAATCTGACCGGCTCTTTCATGCTTTTTATCCTGCAAATAGCTTAATGCCCGAGCATCTCATCCATGTTACCTGCACGGGTTATGTATCGCCAAGTGGGGCTCAAAAAATTGCTGCGATTCACAGCCCCAAGACTATCGTGACCCATGCCTATCATATGGGATGTTATGCTTCATTGCCTGCTTTAAGAATGGCTAAAGGATTTCGCTCCAAGGTAGATATTATCCATACCGAGATGTGTAGTCTTCATTTGAATCCTAATAATCATTCTATGGAACAGCTTGTTATTCAGAGTCTATTTGCCGATGGGTTTATCAAATATTCGGTGGTATCTGAAACTAAAGAGCCCCACTTTGTCATAGAGGCATTGCATGAGGAAATTATCCCGGATACCCTTCACATGATGAGCTGGAGCGTAGCCAACTCTAGATTTCAGATGGTGTTAACTAAAGAGATACCTGTAATGCTTACAAAAGCCTTACATTCTTTTTTAGCCAATCTATCTGACGAGCTAACCGGCGCCTATTTTGCGATCCATCCCGGCGGGCCTAAAATTATTCAGCAGATCGGAAAAGTTCTAGGGTTACAAAGTTGGCAATATGCCCATAGCCTTCAAGTTCTTCACGATTATGGAAATATGTCATCAGCTACTTTACCGCATATATGGGATAGGATGCTCAGAGACACAAATATTCCTCATAATTCGAAGGTAATTAGCCTTGCCTTCGGCCCCGGTCTTTCTATTTCCGGAGCCCTTTTTTCAAAAATTTCCTAGCTCTAAATATATTTTTTTTTTAATCTGAACTTATGAAACCTTTTGAGGAAAAGTTATGAAGATGGTAAGGCTATTTTTTATCCTGCTAGTCGGGTCGTTATCTGCGGAAGAATCAAAAGAGGCTTGGAATATTAAAACTCTCTTTGGAAAAATTGACAAAAAATGTACAGAAGAAAACAAGGTAGATAGCCCTTGTTGCAATCCGGTAAAAGTAGTCCCACTGCCTCCTTGCAAATTGCCTTGTCAAGAAGAGTGTTGTCCTCCCAAGGCTGTCTATAACCATAATGTAACTCCTCCTGAAAAAACCTTGTCCTGCAACTCTGGACTTTATATTACCGGTGATTATCTCTGGTGGACTGTGGATACCAGCTTTTTACAATATGCTGCAGAAGCAAATAATTTTTTCTCTATAAGCAGTAGTTTGTATTATAATTCTGTCGATTATTATATCACTCCGGATTGGACTTCCGGATATCGTGCAGGTATCGGATATAACAAGATTTCTGATGCTTGGGACCTCAATGCTTATTGGACCTATTATCATAATGCATCGAATATTAGAACCACTTTTGTAAACAATGGCTCAACCGGTGGATATCCCCTCAATAACAATCCGTTTTATTTTAATGCGAATAGCTCCCCTTTGGGATCTCCTCAAGTTTCAGGCCAATATAAGGTAATGTATAATATGATTGATTTGGAACTTTCTAGGGCCTTTTATGTTAGTTGCGGGCTTGCTGTAAAGCCTCTTTTTGGAGTGGAGGGTGGTTGGATCAAACAAACACTAAGATCCACTGCTAATGCACCCGCAGGCTCATTTAATCAAACATTAGCAGGGGGGTTATCCAATTATTTATTGGCAAATCAGATGAACTACTGGGGTATAGGTCCTAAGTTTGGGCTAAATACCGACTGGAAATTAGGTGGTGGCTTAGAACTATTTGCCAATTTTTCTGCCGCTTTTCTCTATGGGCAAACCTATAATAATCAGCTAGGAACCATTTATTCTTTAGATTCTACTAATAATACATATATTAATAACAAAGGAAATGTCCGAACCTTAATTCCGGCTACGAAAGGAATCGTAGGTATTGGCTACGCTACCTCTTTTGCTTGCGATAGATGTTTTTTTAGCTTGAAGGCAGGGTGGGAAGTCAATTATTTATTAAACTTTCAATCCTTGAAGATATTTAGCTCTAATAACCTTTCTTCTTTGAATTTGCAGGGAGTGACGGTAGACGTTGAGTTTGATTTCTAACTTTTTAAAAAGCTAATGCTTTGTAACGTTTCCGAAAATCACAGCTATCGTAAATTTGATAAGATTCAGCGGTTGAAATCAAAATGACCTTGACCCCTTCTTGGGACAGTCCCTGTTGAAGGGAGCATTTTCCCCACCCCAAAAATAGAAAATTTGTTATTGTAATAAGAATGGATAAGGAAAGATTTCAAAACATGCAGCGGCGCTTGGCTGAAATGTCGAGGTTTCTTTGACCTCGCTTCGAAAAAAGAAGAGCTCAAAAAACTAGAGCTTCAGATGAATGAGCCCCACTTTTGGGAAGATGGGGGCAAAGCAAAAGAGATGATCGAGAAAGCAAATCGCCTAAGAAAATGGATAAATCCTTATAACGATCTTGTCCAAAGGCTAGAGAATGTCACCTCCATCTATCCGGAGGCTGAAGAGGTAAAAGACGCGACCCTCCTTTTAGAGCTAGATCAAGAAGTTCTTCTTATTGAGAAAGGGATAGCCGATTTAGAGCTCCAAAAGATGTTTTCTAAAGAGATGGACTCTCGCAGCTGCTTTTTTAGTATCAATGCCGGAGCCGGAGGGACAGAGAGTTGCGACTGGGTCATGATGCTCTGTAGAATGTATACCCGCTGGGCAGAAAAGAAAGGATGGCAGGTAGAGGTGGTCGATAGAGTCGAAGGAGAGATAGCTGGCATTAAGAGTATCACCTACCGATTTTCCGGAGATTTTTGTTATGGCTATTGCAAGTCGGAAAAAGGGGTCCATAGACTCATCCGCATCTCTCCTTTTGATAGCAATGCCAGAAGGCATACCAGCTTTGCTTCGGTGGATGTCTCCCCAATTATCGAGGATGTCGCTATAGAAATTCGTCCGGAGGACTTGCGGGTCGATACTTACCGGGCCTCAGGTGCAGGAGGGCAGCATGTCAATAAGACCGATTCGGCAGTGAGGATGACCCACCTGCCGACAGGGATTGTTGTCTGTTGTCAAAGTGAAAGGAGTCAGATACAAAATAGGGAAACCTGTTTGAAAATGCTCTCTTCAAAACTCTATGAAAAAGATCGGCTGGAAAAACAGGAAGCTTTGCAGAAGTTAAGTGGGGAAAAAAAAGAAAATTCTTGGGGCTCGCAGATACGCAATTATGTTTTTCAACCCTACACTCTCGTAAAAGATACCAGGACCAAGGTGGAGTCGGGCAATATTCAAGCGGTGATGGATGGAGAGATCGACCTTTTTGTCGAAGCCTATTTGAAGGAATTTGGATGAACGATATAGATATCCGGTACTCGGAAATGGAAGATATAGAGCCTTTGAGAAAGTGGTTACAGGATCCCGAATGTCTAAAATGGTTTCCTATCTACACTCCGCAAGAAGTAGAAGATTATACCAA
This sequence comes from Chlamydiota bacterium, assembly GCA_027366035.1. Classification (GTDB taxonomy): domain Bacteria; phylum Chlamydiota; class Chlamydiia; order Chlamydiales; family SM23-39; genus DAHXLK01. The sequence goes on along the minus strand of DAHXLK010000023.1, from coordinate 14,341 downwards.
AAACTGGATCGGTTTTTCGAGGTTTCGGGCCAGTTTGACAGCAAGTTTAGAAGGAAAGCCTTGCGGCGTTGCCACCCTTTTTCTTATGCCTTATCGGAAGGTGGCCCACCATGCGATGTTTGTCCTACTTGTAGATCCCGGTCAAAAAGGAAAAGGGGTAGGAACTTCCTTGGTTAAAAACATCCTTAACTTGGGAAAAAACTACTTTTGCTTAGAGAGTCTACATATCGAGGTTTATGAAGGCTCTCCTATTATCCCCATTTTACAACACTTTCAATTTGTTTGTTACGCGACCCAAAATAGGTATGTGAAATGGGAAAAGGAATACTTAACAAGGACATTATGGCAGAGTCCGAAGTGACTATCCGCTTTGCTGTCGAAGAAGATAAAAAGTATTGGATCCAGTGGATCAAAGATCCCTCCATTCTCCACTGGTTTCCTATGTGCAATGATCTGGAAATCGAAGATGCGGCAAGATTGATCTTTAGCTTTGTCAAACACCAGGCAGTCCTAACGGCAGAAATCGAGGGAAAACCGGTCGGTATCGCCAATTTGAATCTACACCCATTTCAGCGTCTGTCCCATCAGGCGCTCATCACCATTATTGTCGAAGAAAAAAGGCGAGGTAAAGGGGTCGGAACCAAGCTCATGCAAAAGCTTATCTTCCTTGCTAAAGAAAAATTTCATATGGAGATGATCCATCTCGAAGTTTATGAAGGAAACCCTGCCAAAAGGCTTTATGAGCGCTTAGGCTTTACCCCTTATGGTTATCAAGAACATTTTACTAAAGAAGAGGGGAGCTACCTGGGGAAATACTTGATGCAAAAAAATCTCGCTTGATTTTGTCCTTATAGAAGTCCTACAATCCCCATCTTATGAAGAGATATCCTTGGCAATTGCAAAGAAAACTATCCCTCTTAACCTCTAAGGAAGTAGATTTAACCATTAATGAAAATATCTCTACTTTTTTAAGTGTTAAAAAAGATAGGAAAAAACTACAATTATCTTTGCATAAACTTTTTTTACATGCTTCCGAATCAGTATGTGAGGCCATTGCCGATTTTAGTATGTATAAAGATAGAAAGGCTTTGCAGTATATCCGAACTTTTGCCGGCAAATATTTCCAAGAGGTCGACCTCTCCTCAACCCTAAATAAGGGATCTTTAAAGCCTTCTGGAAAGTATTATCATCTGAAAGAGATCTATAGCAAACTCAATAAAAATTATTTTAAAAACCAGATCGACTTAAATATTACCTGGTTTAAAAAACCTATCTATAGGACCTTTTCCCATATAACGTATGGTTCTTATAACCGTCTTTTAAAGCTCATTCGGATTAACGAAATTCTAGATAAGGCTACTGTCCCTCTTTACTTTGTAGAGTATGTCGTCTACCATGAGATGCTTCACCATATTTGCCCCTCCTATATCGATAGCCAAGGAAAAGAGAGGGTCCACACCCCCCTTTTTAAGCAAAGGGAGAGGGAGTTTCCCCATTTTGAAAAAGCCAAATGGTGGGAAAAACATGGCAGGACATAGTAAATGGGCGAATATCAAACATAGAAAAGAGAAGGCCGACCAAAAAAAAGGCAAAGTTTTTTCTCGCATCATAAAAGAGCTGTTGACGGCGGTAAAACATGGGGGTCCCGACCCCAAGACCAACAGCAAACTACGGATCGTCCTGCAAAAGGCTAAAGAGGCAAATATCCCTAATGAAAATATCGAAAGAAACATCAAAAAAGGGCTCGAAACGGGCGCTGCCGATTACACCGAGATGACCTATGAGTTTTATGGTTATGGAGGGGTCGGTATCCTTGTAGACGTCCTGACCGATAATAAAAATAGGATTGCTTCTGAGATGCGGATTGCAACAAATAAAAAAGGGGGGACGATTGCCTCTCCGGGAGGAGTTGCCTATAACTTTGAAAGGAAAGGGGTGATACAAGTATTGAAAGAAAAAGTGGAGGAGGCTGTTTTATTTTCTATTGCTGCGGAAAATGGGGCGGAAGATTTTGAATCGGATGAAACCTTCTACTATATCACAACTCCTGTAGATGGCCTGTATCTTCTTAAAGAGGTACTAGATCTCCGCAAGATTCCTATAGCAGAAGCCTCTTGGATGATGCTACCTAAAACGATGGTAGAATGTAGCGTAGAAGACCAAGCGGCCAATGAGGCCCTTATCGAATGGTTAGAGAATATCGATGATGTCGATGATGTCTATCACAACATGGCGAGTTAGTTATGGTAATGCCAACAGAAGCAGGAGCTAGTTTTTCATCTGTCCCTCCCCCTTCTCTTATCTATAAGACGATAGACTCGGCTAAAATAGCCTTTCAAAAGCTTGCCGAGTTTTTCCAATCGTTTTCCGTAGCCGCTACTTTTTTTACCTTTGCTGCCTATGCGATTGGTAATGGTAAGGTAGCTGCTTATACCTTTTCTTCTTTTTGCTTGTATAAAATTGGAGCTATTTTGTTGTCGTATTTGCATACTATGGCACCCCCGGAAACGCCTAAGATTATTTCCGTTTCTACAAAACCTCAATTAAACCCACAAACGTATGTGACCTATGTTATTGCTTGCTGTGTTGCTGATTTAATTTTTACATTGGATAGAGCTATTAAACAAGAAGACTTAGAACAAAGGGTTCTCAATGGAACTACAGTGCAGGCGGGTATCCTGCACTATTCTTTTGTCTCCTATTCTACAATTATTGGAGATTATTTCCCGAAGCTTGATATTCAGGGCGAATATACAGCGGATCAAGAAATGGTAAAAAGAGTCCGGCCTGTTCCGGAAAATGCGGAGGTTTTTTATGAAAATCTCTTATATGAATTTTTAAAACCGGGAGAAAAAATAGGGCTTATTATCGAAAATGGACTACGGTGCTTAGTGATCCTAGATGGTGTAGCTCCCTCTCCCACTTTTTATTTTTTTAACCCTACCGAAGAATTTCCTACCCTTTATATTTACAAAACTAAAAAAGGGTTGGCAACACATTTAGCTAAAGTTTATCCCTATACTCCTGAAGGAAAGATTGGCCTTACTACTGTGAAACCGAAGGGGAGGTAACGCTTCCTTGGTATAAGAAGGAAATTTGATGGGTATTTTCTTTACAAAGGATTTGATGGGCTATCTGTAAAAAATCGTCGTAACTTATCTCTTCAAACCCCTGTACCCTTTTATTGATCCAGTCAAAATCGGCGCCATATTCAAAGGCAAAAAGGTCCCACCGGGTCGTCCTTTCTCGAATATTTTTCCCTAAAGACTTTATCTGAGAAACTTGTGATTGTTTTATCTGTTCAAAACGCTCTTTAGGAATCTCTGTTTGGATATTTTGTAAAAATTTTTCTAGAAATTTATGAAAACGGCTTACCAGGTCTTCCGGATCATGGGTACTCGATTGCACGCAAAAATATTGGAAGAGCTTTTTTTGGAACTCTTCATCAAAGCTCATGACAAGGTAGCCGGTCATTTGCTTCGTCCTTAGTTCAGCATAAAACCTTTCACTTAAGGCAACGGATAGGATCTGTTGTCCGGCTCTCGTAATAAATGAGAAAGGGGGTGCCTCTATTAGCAAAATAGCAGCGTTTCCTTGAGAAGCGGTGGTCTTTTTGAACGAATAGGGTCCCTTACCTTCTGAGAAGTGGATGACTTTTTCTTGGGGATGCAATGTGGCAGGATAGGGTTTGTTTTGTAAAATCTTCTCTATTTCCGTAAGGAGCATTTCTCCTTCTTTTGGGGTAATATTGCCGGCAAGCATTGCTTCAATATGGGCTGTATCGAAAAAGGTGGAGGCAAACTCTTGCAGCTCTTGTAGAGTAATTTTTTTCAAGGCGGCAAGTTTTTCATTTTCCGGAATTTTTTCTTTTACAATACAAGCAAGGGCTTCTTTTGCCTGTTTTAAAGGAAGATCTTTTTCAATATTTTTGTAATTTCTATGCAGACGATGCGTATATTTTTTGAACTCATTGGCATAAATTTGGGTATTTTTTAATGTTCTAAAAATCTCTTGTGTAAGCAGCAGGCTTTTTTCGCTGTAACCGACCATTTCTAGATTTAAACGGAGCCTTTTCGAGTAGATGGAAGCATCCAATCCGGCTGCAGAAGCAGAAGAGAGGGTAGGTTGTAGGGTTTCGTGGATATGTTCTAAGAAAAGATCGGTAAGAACTATCGATTTAGCATTTTTCTCAATTAGAGGAGAGAGGATATGAAAATAATAGGCGATTTCAGGAGCTTCTACATCTTGGATAAAGTAGGCGGTAATGGCGTCACTTTTTCTCATTACCCAAGGTTTTTCTGCAGAGAGTTGGGTAGGAGGGAGTAGTTCTAAATTGCTAGGAATATAAGGATTAGAAAGGGGTATGGTTATCTTGGGATTAGGGAGGATATTGCTCCACTTTTCTAAAAAAGGTGTGGGGATGGTAAAGATGGAGTACTCTACCCCCATCCACTTTTCTTTTTTATCTAAAGGGGTATTGGAGTCGGCTAAAAGATAATATTGGCAATTTTTAGGTGTTAGGTAAGCTAAAATTTTTTGAATTTGCTCGGGATTATAGGAAGTGGGAAGGATGGTTTTTTCAGGGAAAGAAGGAAAAGGTTCATCAGGGAGGAGAGTGGCGAGCGCCATGGTATAGGTAAATGGATCTTCCCTTGTCTGGTATTCATACTGCAGTTTCGACAGAGTATAAAATTCTTCGAAAAGATAAGTAGGTATATATAAGCCAGATAATGTCCCGAAAACCGTCTCGATAATTTGGTGGTTATTTTCTAGCCCTGCCTCCGTAAGATCAAAGGATAAGGAGAGTATCAGATGTTTTCCCCCTATTTTTTCTACCTCTACTGAGAGGTTATCGATCAAAAGGGCTTTTTTTAGGTACTCTTGTAGCCCTTCAGGATGCCCCCTATTTAGGGCATAGGCGAGGATCTCTGCTCCTTTGCAGTCGTCAGGAAGAAAGTCTATCGGCATTTCCCACTGCATGACTAACTGTTGCAGGTGTTTGATCGGCTTAATATAGGTGATATGCCCCATTTGTCTTTCGGAGCTTAAAGGGATATCTGGTAAGGTCATCTTTTTCTCGCGCACAGGAATCTGAGAAAAAAGCTTAGAGACCTCCGATTTTAAAATGTCTATAGAAAGAGGAGAATAGATGACTAGATACATATTTGCCGGACTGTAGTGGCTTTCAAACCAATTGCGTAACCCGTCCACTGGAATTTTCGAAAGGGTTTGAGAGTTGCCGGTACTAAATTTTGCATTGGGATGCTTTTGATTTCCTGTCTCCTTACAGACCATCAGCATCCTCCAGCTGTCATGTTCGATATTTTTGGCATGCTCTTGATCGACGGCATGCAGTTCTTGTTCGATACTTGTCTTCTGAAAGAGGGGGTCGATAAAAAAATGGGAAAAACGGTCCAATCCATCTAGAAACCAGGGGTTTGCTATCGAAAACATATAAACGGTCCTATCCGAAGAGGTAAATGCATTGAATAGGCCTGCATGATCGAAGATAAAAGAATGGTATTCCTGCTCTTTAGGGTAAGCCTTACTCCCTGAAAAAAGGAGATGTTCTGTTAGATGGGCCATTCCGGGATATTCTTCAGGATCATCCCAATAGCCTGTCATGACAGCCATGGCAGCTGCTGATTTGACCGCTTGAGGATCGGAGATGAGGTAGGCTTTTAGCCCGTTATCTAGTTCGATTTTGACCGTTTTTCTCTCTTGTAAAGAAGGAGTAAGGATTTTTAAAGAAGAGGTATCTGTGACGAAGAGGAAGGCGAAAAGGGTGAGAATAGTTAACATAGGATCAATTGGTTATAGGCTTCTTTTACCAGATTCCAGATGTATTCTGCACGATTTTTGCGAAAAAGATGACGATCTAAACTATCAGACCCCGGAAAGTGGGTCATAGAAATTTTTGCTCCAAAGGCCAGATGAACGGCGGTAAAATTCACAGGTCTAGTTTCTTCAAGCTCTTTTTGAATAGTTTCAGGAGGGGGGAGGAGCTCATAGGTAGCCAAAGCTAACGGATAAAAATGGGCCCCTTTTTTCGACCGTTTAGCCATAAGAAAAAACATTTCGATACTCTGTGGATCAAAAGGGTCGATTTCGATAACTCCCGCAAGATTTTTCCTATCTCTTCCACCACTCGGAGCGACATAGATCGCTTTTCCCCCTTCACTTAAAAGTTCTGACATCCTCTTCATACTTTGTTGGTTATGAAGCTGCTTTTTTTCTTTTAAGGCTACAGGATGGTCGATATATTTTTTGGAGTAGATACAGATGAGATTTCTCCCCAAACTAAAAGGGACGGCGGCGGGATCTGTAGTGACCCTTTCTCCAGCAACAAAGATGATATCTTTTCCAAATTCGGGGTAAGAGTCTTGTAGTAATAAATCAATAATTAAAGGGTCGATTTCTGTCTGGTGGTTGGCAAAGAGGATCACATTTTCTTTTTTTTGCAATTTCTCCACTATCTCTTTTACGTTTTCCAGCCCTAAAACTTTACTGTTTTTAAAATCGATGAGAGGTTGTAAAAATTTTAGGCCAAAGTTGTAGTAATCAAAAGGGGATTGGATCTTTTCATGATATGGGGGAAAAGGATAAGGATGCTGAGTCTGCTGGATAATGAAGGAAAAAAGGGTCTGGAAGATAGCGGTAATCTCTTGTATGTCAATGCCATGCGCAGCCTTTTTGTACTGGTTAAATAAACCTAAAAATATCTGGTAGGTTTTTTTAGGAAGTTTTTTTTCTAAATAGATTTTTTGGCATTCGGCTAAAAACACCTTCTCTTCAGTCGATTCGTTCATGGCTGGATAAAGAGAAAAATTCAAATTGATTCAAGTGAAGCGAATCATCGATGACAAATTCCAAATGGGCGCCGCTCAACCGAGATAGTTTCAGGAAAAATTGTTTATCGGAGAGTTCCAAAAATTTATCTAGCTCCGGATGGATCGCTAGTTTTAACGAAAGTTCTTTCTCTGAATAGATGAGTTTTTTGAGCATTCGTTCAATTTCTACCGATACGCTCTCGTGATTTTTCACATGGCCGCTCCCTTGGCAATAAGGACAAAAAGTAAATAATGTTTGTAATAACGACTCTCGATTCCTCTGCCGGGTCATTTCAACAAGGCCAAATTCACTCATCCCTAAGATGGTGCATCTTGCAGAGTCTTCCTTCATACACTCTCTTAGCTTTTCTAATACCCTCCGTTGATTTTTCCTTATCTGCATGTCAATGAAATCGCAAATGATAAGTCCACCAATATTTCGAATACGAAGCTGCCTCGCTATCTCTTCCGCCGCCTCTAAGTTAATCCTGACTAAACTCTCTTCCACATTTGTAGTAGTAAGGCTAGAGCTCCTCCCCGAATTGACATCGACGGTATACATCGCTTCTGTCTTTTCAAAAAAAAGATAGCCGCCACAAGAGAGCCAGATTTTTCGCTTTAAAGCTTTATCGATCTCTCTTTCAACATGGAACCTTTGAAACATCGGCACCTTATCGCGGTAAAATTCGATCTTGAGAGGATGTTCTTCCATGTATTTGTGATAAAGCCTTTTACATCTTTGAAAGGTGGAGTAATCATCGACTAAGAGGCGGTCCACTTTTTTATCGACGGCATAAACGAGGGCCCGTTTGATGAGGTCCGATTCCTCAAAGAGGCAGGTAGGGCCGGTCGATTTATGGAAATTATCTATGGTAGTTTCCCAGGACCTAAGGAGATCGGTTGCCTCTTCAATGAGCATTTCGGTGGTGGCGTTGCTGCTTGCCGTTCTACAGATGAGTCCTATATCTTGCGGCATTTCAAAAGAGCGGATTAATTTTTTTAACCTCTCTCTATCTCCCTTGTTTTCGATTTTTCTAGAGACGCCTCGGCGGGGGTTATTGGGGAGTAAGACGAGGTATCTTCCGGCAATGGAGATATTAGAGGTGAGTCTTGCCCCTTTGGTTCCGATGGGCTCCTTGACTACTTGTACGAGGACGGGCTGGTCTATCTTGAGGAGCTGAGAGATATCTTTCGCACTTTTTTTCTTTTCATCGACTTTGGAGATGTCGTAATCGAGGTCGAAGTCCATCTCAAACATCTCTTCAAATTTCTTGGTGTTTTCCAAGATATCGGAGATATGGATAAACCCATTTTCCTCTTCGTTAATATCGATAAAGGCAGATTGGATATTGTGGAGGATATTGATTACCTTACCCCGATAGATATTGCCGGTGATTTGCCGAGATTTTTTCCTTTCTAAGATGAGGTCATGGAGCTTTCCATGTTTTAAGAAGGCATATCTAGTTTCTTTCGATTCAATATTTATAAGGATTTCTTGCATGTTTATATTCTACCAAAAATTTTCAGATATTTCTCTAGAAACTTTTGCTCTACTAATTCCAGGGCCCCTCGGATCCCGTTCATGATCGCTTTGGGGCTCGAGTAGCCGTGGCATTTGATAACAATCCCTTGTAATCCGGCTAAGAGGGCTCCGGGGTATTCGGCATAGTGCAGGTGTTTTTGCAGATCGTTAAGATAGGGTTCTAAAATGGAAAATTCTTGCTCCGAAATATTTTCCTTCAGTCGATCGAGTATTAAGTTGGCGATCCCTTCGGCTGTTTTTAAAAAGACATTTCCGGTAAAGCCGTCGGTAATAAGGACATCGACCTCTCCTTGAAAGACCTCTTTTGCCTCGATATTTCCTCGAAAATTGGGGAAGGATTGCAGTTTTTGATAGGCGCATCGGACCTCCGAGGTCCCTTTGAGAGCTTCATGGCCAATATTCAAAAGGCCAATCTTGGGGTCTTTGATCCCTCGAGACATCTGATAGGCAGCACCCATTTTTGCAAATTGTACCAAATGGTCAGCGGTATATTGGGTATTAGCTCCAATATCGAGGACGGCTAAAGGTTGCTTTTTTGTCGGCATTAGAGCGAGGAGCGCAGGGCGGACGGTATCTGATAACAACGGTAGGTGTAAAGAAGATAGCGCTATTATGGCTCCGGTATTTCCTGCGGAGACAAAGGCGTCTAGCTTGCCTTCTTTTAAAAGCAAGATCCCTTTAGCCATAGAGGAGTTTTTCTTGTGTCTTAGAGCGGTTAAAGGGTTTTCGTCAGCTTCGATTACCTCTTCAGCTTCTTGGAAAAAGATCTGCCCTTTAGCTTTAGAAAAACGGGTGAGGAGGCTTTCGCATTCTTTTTGCAGCGGGGGGGGGCCCAACAGGAAGAATCGAGCGCTAGGTAGGTGTAAAGTCAGGATGAGCTCGAAAACGGCTCCTAAAAGGAGCCGGGGGGCGTTTTCGCTTCCCATCAGGTCGATACCGATTCTAGGCATTATTATTTTTGTACTGGCCACAAAAGGGGCAAATCCTGTGGGGTAATCTCATTTTGCCACAATTGGGACATTCTGACAAATTTTTGGGTTTTTTTGCCATATGTGAACGCCTAGAATTTTTTCTTGCATTGGAAGTACGGTTTCTAGGGACTGCCATAAAATAAATCTCCTAATTTTCCAACCCGGAAAAGGGGAAGTGGGTTTCGTGGTTGGGTCTTATTTTTAAATATTTTTCTATATTTTTTCTCTCACTACAGTTGCCGTCATTACATTCGACATATTTAGGAACTTCCAGCAACAGGGCCTCTCTTAAGGGTTCTAGGTAGTCGAAGATGGGGGATGAGAGTTCAGCTATTGGGACAGTATGATAAAACTTTTCTACTTTTAAGGGAACTAGGATCCTCTCATTACAGATCGTACAGGGCATTAAGGCTCTTGTAGATATTTTAAAACAAAGGATGAGGTGGTCTTCAGCGAGATAGGCCCCCCCCAAGACAGCTACTTTTTCGGGAAATTGTAGATCTTTTTCTTCGACTTGTAAGATAGCGGGATCAAAATTTTCTTTAACTTTTTCTACTTTGCCTTGTTGCAGTCGATCAACAAAAATTTTAGATGACGTTTCCATGGATAAATGAGTATAGGCGCTATTTTCATAAAAAGAAAGGTAGTTTTTCGACAGTCATGGCAGCATTTTCCAAAGAATTGCTTCCGCTGCTTTTTGTGGGGGATTATCTCCTTTTAATAAGGTGGGTAGTATAGCACACTCTTTTCTGCAGCTATCCCTTTTTTCTTCTTGTAAAAATGTAGCGGCCGTCTTCTGCAGTTTTCGCAGGGTAAGCTCCGTGCCAAATAGTTCGGGAAAAATCCTTTTTTGCGCTAGGATATTGACGAGGCAGTAGTGGGGAAGGTCGATACGAAATATTTTTTGAGCCAAAAACTGGTCCCATCGTTTTATTGCGAAAGTGACGATGGTGGGGACCAGATGCAAAGCCAGCTCTAAGGTGATGGTTCCGGAAGTAGCTATCGCAAAATCAGTATGTTTCATGAGGTCATAGTTTTCTTGTGGGTGGATGAGGGTAGCTGTAGAGACCCCTTCTTCTTTCAAGATTTTTTTGATTAGAACAAAATTTTTGCAAGAGATGGCGATTTGGACGGGAAGTCCTTTTACCGCTTGCAGCTGCAAAGGAAGGTTGCGGAGGATCTCGGTATCTCTACTTCCGGGAAACAGGGCGACAAGGGACAGGGCAGGGTCTTTTTTTAATGAAATTTGTTTATAGGCATGATTTTGAATGAGAAAGAGGAGAGGGTTGCCTACATATTTTACCGTCAGGGTTGTATGGGCAAACGAGGCCGGTTCAAAGGGGAACAGGGTCAAAAGGAGGTCAAGATTTTTTGCCAAAATCGGTATCCTTTTTTTCCCCCAGGCCCAGACGGTAGGGCAGATATAGTGGATGAGAGTGCCCGGATAACCACTTTTTCGAAGAGACCTCTCTAAACGGAGATTGAAACCGGGGTAGTCAATGCAGATCACCCCTTGGGGGTTTAGAGATAATATCTTTCTTTTTACCCGGAAAAAGAGGCGTATGAGTCTAGGCAACGCTAAAAGGACGTCCCAAAATCCCATGACCATAAAATCTTCCATCTTTCCCACCATTTCGACATCGAGTTCCCTCATATGAGGGCCGCCGATGGCTGTGACGTGTAGGGAGGGGGCTTTTTCTTTTAGGGCTTTGACGAGTTCTGCCCCATGGAGATCGCCGCTGGGCTCTTGAGCGATTATAAAGAGGTGAGTTTTTTTAAGATCCAATCGGCACCTGCTTTAAAAGTTTCAGGAGAAGTTCCATGTCCTTGATAGCCGATGGCGGGAGAAATGACCATCTCTATCTTGGGTGGTTTGATCCTTTGTGCCAAGGCTGTCTGGCTTAGTTGTTCTAAAAATAAAAAGCTATTTTTCGTCCCAACCGTCTTGTCGTAGTTGCCGATATAGATGCGAATATGTCTATCACAAAGTAGAGGTACTAGGGAGTAGACCGAATATTTTTTCACGAGAGGATGATCGGAAATATGGTGAAAGTTTTTCATAAAAGAGAGGTTGGTGACGGGGGCAAACTCGAGAATGTAGCGGATATCGGGGTTTTCAGCCGCAACGTGGGAGGCGACCATCCCCCCTCGAGACAGCCCCGCTACCGCGATGGTATCTTCATAGGTGAGGTTATTTTGTATAAGAGACTTTATCGCATCTTTTACTTGATCTAAAAAAGGGCGAAAGAAATCGTGTCCTTTTTCCATTTCTTCAGCCCATTTTTTCATCGCAGTATTTTTATCGAACGGTTTTTCGTGGAAGGGGAGGGTGAAGGAGAAGATACGGATGGGACTATCTGCCAAGAACTGAACTAACTGGTTATAGGGATCTTGATGCAGAGTCTCTTCTTTAGATAAAGCAAAGTAGAAGAGGGCAGGGTAGGGCCCTTTTTTAAAGGAGGGCCCTATAAACTGCATATTTTTTGACAGCACTTTTTTTATCTCCTTCTATGGTGATGAGGGCTTTTTTTATGCGTTTCATGCCAGAGGTGATAGGTTTCGAAAAGATGGGAGGAGATTTCTGCTCGTAGTTTAAAGAATTCTAAAGATAGCGGAAAAGAGGGATCGCGAGGGATCCGGAGGCGTTTTTTGAACTTATCAGAAAGGGGGGTAAAGCGAAATTGGGAAGCTAAGAGGGAGGCCATAATACCTTTCATCTTTCTAGGAATGGAAAAAAAAGGGCGGAAGATGGCGTCGATAGAGTGGTTAGCTTCTTCAGTGATGATTCCGAGGTGTATATTTTTTTCTTTTTGGGATTGGGCATGGAGCCTTTCAGAAAAAAGGGGAAAGACAAGACACGACATCAAAATAGGCCGCTGGATCCCTTTAGGATTTTTATCCACCTGTTTAAGGAGGGAGAAGGTCTCTTCAGGTTTATCGGTAAGGTACCTGGCTAAAGATGGCATCAAAAGGTACAAAAGGCCGTAGTCGCTAAGGTAGCGGAAGAAGGGCTCTGAAGAACCCGATTCTAACATCCGGAGGAGCTCTTCTAATATCCTTGCTTGGGAGCTTTTGATGATATCTTCTTTACATTTATGGAGAGCCTCTTCAGCAGCCGGGTCGATGTTCAGGGCAAAACGGGCACGGAATTTGATGAGGCGGATCATTCTGACAGGGTCTTGCCTGAACCTAATTTCCGGGTTTCCTATCGTCCTTAGTATCCTTTTTTGGCTATCGAGGTAGCCGCCGACATAATCGAGTAGCAATTCTTTCTGCGGATCGTAGAAGAGGCCGTTGATGGTAAAATCTCTTCGAAGGACATCTTCTTCTGCCGACCCCCAGTCATTATCTCGTACGATGAAGGTAGAGTTTTCGATATCTCCGGAGCGGAAGGTGGAGACTTCGATCACTTTTTTCCCAAAGCGGATGTGGGCTAATCGAAACCGTTTGCCGATAAGGATACATCCTCGAAATAACTTTTTGATCTCTTCGGGCTTTGCCGAGGTAGAGATATCGAAGTCTTTCGGTGTAGTTTGCAAGAGCAAATCACGGATGCTGCCGCCGACTAGATAGGCTTCATAACCGGCCTGCCGCAGTTTTTGTATGACATAGAAAGCATGATTATCGATGGCATCTAGTTGGATGCCATGTTTTTCTTTAGTATAAGTCTTAGGTTGCAAGGTTTTTAGTTTTTTCTCTATGATATCTCTAAGAAATTGAAAAGTCAAATGAAGTATCTTGGATTGGCATTATTGATAGCTAGTACGGGGGCATTTTTTAGCTTCTTTTTTACCCTAGTAATGCATTGGGAGGCTTGTAACTTATGTCTTTATCAAAGGATTTGTTTTTTGACCCTTGTGGGTTTTCTTGCCTTTTCTTTTTATCAGAGATGGCTAATACCTTATTTTCTTTTTTTACCTCTTTTTGGCGGAGGGATTGCTATTTATCAAATTTTTTTTGGCAGTTGTAATGGGATCCTATGTTCCTATAGGCCGATTATTCCTAGTCTTAGTTTGATTGGTTTTCTTATGATTTTCCTTTTTTTATTGCTCGCCAAAGAAACTCCATCTCATGAATTGAAAAATCAACTATGAAAAAAAGATGAGACCACTCGCATAAAGGGACTATTTCGATCTCCCGGTTGGTTAAAATTTTACCCTTGCTTCCCCGGATTTGATCTTTTTGAAAGTTCCTATACCTTGGCAGGATATGTCGCTTTCAAAAAAATCAAACCGACTTTGCAAGGCTCAAATTTTAACGGCAAAGCTAAAGATTTCAACAGTCCCTTTCAGCAATGCCGATTGTCTCTCAGAGACCTTCTCTGAATTAAATTTTAGTATATAGTTTCTGTCCTCACAACAGGAGAAACTATGAATCGATTAGCTTATCCAAATGATTTATCCGACAAAGATATGGGGCAAGGTCACTGTAGAGAGGGTATGCAGGTCAGGGCAAAGAGATATGGGGTAGAAGTAGAGGCTGTAAAACGACGAGAAACCAAGGGTTTTGTTGTCGAAGCAAAGAGGTGGATAGTAGAGAGAACTTTCGCCCGGTTCGGCAAATTTAGGCGTTTGAGCAAGAACTATGAACCGGTGACGTTGACAAGTTTATCGATGATGTATCTGGCGATGATTCGATTGATATGTAAGAGGATCAGTCAGATGGCTTAATTCAGAGAATAGCTCTTAGGGTGACATTATAACTTTGGTGTTATATTTTTCACTTTCCTTGTTTTGAAAACTCTTTTTTCATACCATCCCTAGCTCAATAAAAGACAACCATTATAAGGTCCTTTTTGTTGAGATATTTTTACCGTTTTATACATCTCCTCCTTTTGTTTTCTGTTCCTGTTTTACCCCTCTATCCTCAACCTCCTATGCCTGTACGAAAAATAAATCCGGAGGAAAATCCGGCTAAAAAACTAGATAGCTTATCTTATGATGAAATTGTCCATCTCATTAACACATTAGAATCTAGCGATTGGGAAGAGCAATATA
>DAHXLK010000006.1 GCA_027366035.1 Chlamydiota bacterium | reverse complement strand
AGGATATGTCACTTTCAAAAAAAATCACACCGGCTTTGCAAGGCTCAAATTTTAACAGCAAAGCTAAAGATTTCAACAGCCCCAGTTTCGAAAGAAGTCTATTGTTTCAGCCACTCTTTAATATTAAATTTAGGCTGTAGTTTTATCCTTGTAGGTGGATTAAAAATACTGCGAATTATCCCTTTAAATCGATCAATTTTTATCCCCTTGGTGATAATTCCATCTCTCGCAATAGAGACCTTTCCCGTCTCCTCTGAGATGACAATTACCAAAGCATCGGTCATATGGGATAGCCCTAGCCCTGCTCGGTGGCGGGTCCCCATCGACTTCGCCAGCTGGGAACTATCTTCCGCTAATGGGAGGATGACAGCTGCCGCCAAGATCGTCCTATCGCGGATAATAACGGCTCCATCATGTAGCGGCGTCGAGGTGGCGAAAATCGATTCGAGCAATTCTGAAGAAAAGTCGGCATTTAAAAGGACGGCCTTTTGAGCATACTCATCTAACGAATCTTCATTTTCAATAGCAATTAAAGCCCCAATTTTTTTTTCAGCCAATCGGTAGGCGGAGTTAGCGAGATAGTCCAAAAATTTATCGAACTCGGTAATCTCTCGAAATCTCCTCCCTTTTACACTAAATTTGGCAAGGGCTACCCTCAACTCCGGCTGAAAGATGATCAATACCGCAATGATAGCTACATTGCCTAAGACAAGCATGATCTTATGAAGGACCGGAAGTCTAAGCCAACTAGAAGCCGCAAAAATGAAGAAAAAAGCGAAAAAACCAAGAAGCAAATCCATCGACTTGGTATTCCAAAGAAAAGATAGTAAGTAGTTGAATATCACTGTGATAATCAATACTTCGACAAAAGGTGTGATCGTATGCCAAATATACATTTTTTTTATCTATAGAAAAGATCCAACATCTCCATGATTTGTCTATGTTCCTTTACATCATGGACACGGATCATATCTGCCCCTGCCAATAATGTTATTGTATTCATTGCAAGAGTTGCTGGCAATAAATCGGAGGGAGGAGTGCCTAAAAATGACTTCCGACTTATGCCAACTAAAAGTTTAAAACCCAAAGACTTAAATCTTTGAAGATTTTTAATAATATTGAAATTATCTTTTTGTGTTTTTCCAAAGCCAATCCCCGGATCTAAGTAGATATTTTCTTTTCTTATCCTCGCTTTCATAAGTTGTTCTATCCTCTTCTCAAACCACCGGTATATCTCTTCCACAACCCCACTGGGATAGATAGGGTTTATTTGCATAGTAGCAGGGACCCCTTGCATATGCATGACGAAAATTTTGACTTCAAAATCTTTGGCGATGGCGATCATTTCAGGATTAGTAAAGCCGGTGATATCATTGAGGTAACAGGCGCCACATTCCAAAGCTTTTCTTGCAACGAGAGGTTTATAGGTGTCGATAGAGAGAGGATAGTTTTTTAACTCTTGAATGACGGGAAGAATACGGTGTAACTCTTGGTCGGCACTGACTTGCTTAGCGTTAGGCCTTGTCGATTCTCCTCCAATATCTAAGATATCGGCCCCTTCTTTTATGAGCCTTTTTGCTTTGAGAAGGGGATCTTCTAAAGAGCCGCCGTCGTAAAACGAATCGGGGGTGAGATTGAGGATTCCTAAGATCTTTTTTTTCATTGAAAAGGGAAACCTATGACCGCCTTGTAACAAAGGATGAGGTGGTCGACCCCGTTCATCGCTTTATGGGGTTTGCTTTCTTTCGGAAGCTCATAGCAAGAGGCAATGATATCTTTTGAAAAACCTGTTTCCCAGGGAAAAGCCTTTTTCTCTGTTTTTGCTTTATCCATAGAGACGGCCCAGTACATAGAAGCAAGGTCGAGCCAGTGGTAGGGCCAATTTAAAGTCTCCTGGGTATAGATGGGTATCAACTGCGAGAAAAAGGCTTTATCAAAAGAAGGGTTTTGGCAGATGAAGACGGCTCCATTTCTTGAAATTTTTATTCTATAAAAAAGGGCTAGGATCTCGTCAGCCACCTGCTTTTCCGTTTTCCCCTGTAAGATTTTTTCCCAAGTAAAGCCGTTTATTTTTAGACTTTCCAAATCGCTAATCCCCCAGATGTTTTCGGGTTGAGCGATAATAGAGTGGTACTCTCCCTTTATCTCTTCGGTAGCAAGGTCGACGATTTTCAGAGCGATCTCTAAAACTCGATGTTTATAAGCATCGAGTCCATTTGTTTCCGTATCTAAGAATATCCCCAACATGATATAGCCCATTTTAAGTCTTTTAGGAGTTAATATGAAGCCGGATCTGGGAATGTCTGACCGAGAAAGAAAAGAGGTAGCGGGAGAGCTTGTTTATTTTTTAGCCGATACCTACTCTCTCTACCTTAAATCGCAGAATTTTCATTGGAATTTAAAGGGACAAACTTTTTACCCTTCACATAAGCTACTTGAAGAGCATTATGAAGATCTGGCCGATGCCGCAGATGAAATTGCTGAACGGGTAGCCGCTTTGGGCCACTACGTACCTGCTTCTTTTACTGCTTTTAAAAAACTGTCGCAAATAGAAGAGGAGAATAAAAAAATCTCCTATAAAGAGATGTTCCGCAGGCTTGTGAAGGGTCACGAGCTTATTGCTAAAAAGTATCGCCCCCATATCGTAGAATTCCAGAAGCTACATGATGAAATTAGTGCGGATCTTTTAATTAAAAGATTGGCAATTCACGAAAAAGCTGCCTGGATGCTCCGATCTCATTTAGAATAACGTCATCAACATTTTTCCGAAGAAATAAGCTGCCGAAGCGATCACTCCGGCTGCCGGCATGGTAACGATCCAAGCAATGGCCAGCTTGTGGGCGATGAGCCATTCGACAGCTTGCAGCCTTCTGGCGGTTCCTACTCCGGTGATGCTTCCTACGATCATATGGGTTGAACTGATAGGCATCCCTAAAAAGGCAGCACTTAAAAGGACGATGGAGGCACTGGTTTCGGCCGCAAAGCCTTGTAGAGGGCGTATTTTTGTAATTTTATACCCAACGGTATGTATGATCCGATAACCTCCTAAAGTGGTTCCTAACCCCATCGTGATCGCACAGGCGAGGATAACCCAAAAAGGAATTTGGGTTGAAGAGATGGCCCCGGCTGCGAAAAGTCCCATGGTGATGATCGCCATACTTTTTTGAGCGTCGTTAAAGCCGTGGGCAAGGGCGACTACACTTGCAGAGACGATTTGTAGGTGGAGAAATAGGGGGCTTTTCCATTTGGTTTTTTGAATAGAAAAATAGAGGATTTTCATGAAAAAAAAAGCGATGAAAAAACCGATAAAAGGGGAGAGGAACATGGGGAGTATCACTTTGAATAAGACCCCTTTCCATAGCACAAATTGAGCCCCTTTGGTTACTAGGACCACTCCGATAAGTCCGCCTATTAGGGCATAGGAAGAGCTACTCGGGATTCCCCATCTAGCAGTAAGGATATTCCAGACGATGGCCCCGATAAGGGCCGAAAAAATGAGGGTTTGACTAGCCACTTCGGAGTCGATAAGCCCCGTGGATATAGTCTGGGCTACTTTACTTGTTTGCGTAGCACCTAAAGTATTTAAGATTGCGGCTAAGAGGATGGCAATGGTAGGACGAAGAGCTCCTGATGCGATGACAGTAGAAACGACATTTGCCGAGTCGTGAAAACCGTTTGTGTAGTCGAAGAAAAGCCCTAAAATGACTACGAGGATAATGAAAAATGCTGGCTCCATAAATTTTCATTATGCATGATATTGCCTGATGATTGCAAAAATCCTTTTATTTTTATTTTTCATCGCTTCTTTACAAGCTGCTTTAGTTCAAATCGATTTTTCCATGGGAGGAGGGTATCGACGGGATGACTTTCACTATAAAAATTATGCTAGTGGCAATCCCGATAAAATCAATAACTTTTTTTCTCTCCCCGAGATCAATTCGGCGCAACAAGCTCTCTATTTAAATTTTATTTGGGACAATTTTAGATTAGAAACAGAGGGAGATTTTGGCTGGATCGTCACGGGAAAAGATATGGTGGGTTTTCCCTATAATAATGGGGGTCCCTCCCTTTTTTTTTCTTTTAAAAACATTTATGGCTATGAAGCAGATGGCATGGGGAGCTTGGGATATACTTGTAGCCTCTACCGCTCCCAATTTTTAGATTTCGATTTTGTCCCCTTTGCAGGTTTTAAATACTGGCATTTGGCAACGAGAGTAAAAGGGAATAAGACCGATAATCTTGCCCCGTATTACGGTTTCACCTCTTTTGCAACGTATTATGAATCCATATTGCAACATGCCGATTTTTGGGGACCTTATCTCGAAGGAAGGCTCAATTTTAATTTCAGCCAAATGGTGAACCTGCTCGCCTATTATCAGTACCATTTTGTGTTTATGAGGATAAAATCGATCCCTACCCTAAATTATGTGTTAGAACCTTCCGATGCCACCGTTTATTATACTGTGGTGGGGTCAAGATCCATTATTAAGGACAATAACTCAAAAGCACAGGTTGGCGGCTTGGATATCTATTTTAAAACTTTAGCAGATGTTCTCGTGGGAGTCCGGTTCTATGCATCGAGATTTTATACCCACGATGCTAAAACTTACACTTCTCAAACAACCGCTACTATGCCCAATAATAGCTATTTTGTAAGTGAAGATATAGAGAATGTCTACTCCTCTAAAGTGACTTGGACGACCTATTCTTTTGTCCTCTATGCGGGATATCATTTCTAGCTCTTGCTAAAAAAAGGATTTTGCATAAGTATCCGATTTGTATGCGAATAGCGCTATTTTCCCTTCTATGGTTACTTTTTGCAAGCTGCTCGGTTACCAGTAAGACGGCTTTAGAGGGATCCGGGGGGAGAAATGCTTATAATTTAGTTTTGCAAGCTACCAATAGCGAGCAGATGTTACTCAATTTGATCCGCCTTCGCTTTTTCGATAGCCCCTATTTTTTAGATGTCGATAGTATCACGACACAATTTACCTATAGGACATCGGTGGCTCCCAAAATACCTATTCCCGGCTTTAATAGAAATAACCCCTTTACTATAGGAGGAGATTTTAGCTGGACCAGTCAGCCGACAATCCAATTTACCCCCCTGGAAGGGCAAGATTTTGCAAAACAACTCCTTACGCCGATTGATTTAAAGACTATACAACAGTTGATCCTCTCAGGATGGGATATCGATCTCATTTTTAAAATCGTCATACAAAGTTTTGATGAATTTTTAAATGCTCCTGAAGCAGCAGCTCCCATTCCCGAATATGCCCCTAGATACGAGCAGTTTTTTGAAGTGACCAAACTCCTCCGCTATTTTCAAATGAGATCTGCGCTGAAAGTAGGGGTGAAATGTTGTCCGAAGATAGAGCCGTCGCAAGCGCAAGTAAATAGTGGAGAGAGCAAGGAAATACTTCAGCTCGCCTTCCCTGAGGGAGATACGGAGTCTGAAAAGCTGGCCTCTTTTTTTTCCGATGTCCATAAATCGGAAGGGCACTATGTGGTCAACCTAGAGCTTGGCTATAACTCTCATGGGAAAATTGGGATTATCCCTAGATCGATCCTCTCCAGCATGTACTACCTTTCTTTGGGGATCGATGTCCCTGAAGAAGATATCAAAAAACACCATGTTGTAGAAACTCTAGCCGAGACGGGCGAGCCTTTTGATTGGAAGCGGATCATCGGAGAGTTGATTGAGGTAAAGAGTTCCGGTCAAGAGCCTAAAAGCTCTTATATTTCCGTCAAATACAAAGATAGTTGGTACTATATTGAAGATTCTGACATCCTCTCCAAAAGGACTTTTCTTTTATTGTTGCAGCTATATAATTTGCAAGCTAAAGAAAGTAAAATGCCGCCACCTATATTGACTCTCCCAATCGGTAATTTATAGAAATGGAAACTATCGATATTGACCTTCTGACCGTTTTTGTAGCAGCGGTTGCCTATAAGATCATTAGCTTTTTTTGGTATTCGAAAACTTTATTTGGTAAAAAACCTGTCGTTTTCCCTGCAAAATTATCTACAGTGACCGGACAGTTAATCAGTTTTCTTATAGCTTTCATAATCGCCTGTTTTCTTGCCATTCTAGAAGCCCTTTTGGGAGTTACTTCGACGATGGACGGAATCTACTTAGGATTGGGAGTTTGTTTCGGTTTTGTCGCTACTTCTAAATGCTATAGTGTTCTGTGGCAAAAACTTTCATTTCGCACCTACTTGATCGATATGGGGTTTTTATTTATAGGTTTTGCGGTGATGGGAGGGATTATTGCAGCCTAATCTCTGCCACTAACGGGAGATGGTCAGAGGCAGGTCCGGCTTTTTTAAAAACGTAGCCTTTTAGAGCTTCGGCCCCTTTGCCTGCAAAAATATAGTCGAGTTTTTGTGTTGGATGGTTGGCAGGATAGGTGAATGATTCTTGTTCATTTTTTAAATAGGCCTCTACCGAAATAGCCGCACTAAAGGTTGGAAGCTTTCGAAAGGCGTTGATAGTAATATCATTTTCTAAATCCCACTGTTTTTTATCGATAAACCAGGGTGTATCTTCTAAGTTGGTATAGGTTTTTAAGGGGGCCTCAGGGGGGATGGCATTGAAATCTCCACCGACTACGATAGGTCCTTTTAGCTCCTCTATCCAATGGATGACTTTGAGTGTCGTTTTTTCCCTCGTCTTTTGCGCCCAGGGTTCAAGATGTAAGTTGATGATGGTAAGGTTCGTAGAACCAATTTCGGCTACAGTTTTTTGCCCGCCGTGGGGACTATAGAGCCAGCGGACATAAAAGGGGGCCTCTTCGGGAAGTTTGAAAACTCGAGATTCATTATCTATCAATGGATAGCGAGACAGGACAGCGAGCCCATGCTCTAACGGGCCGATATGGGTGGCAAAATCGGGGAGAAACTTGATTTTCCAATGAGGAGCTTTAGCGATGTAGGGATACTCTGCCTTTAAAGCTAAAAAATAGGATTGGTCGATATTGTTAGACCTTCTGGAATGAAAATCTACCTCTTGCAACAGGACAATATCGGCGTTGATCTCTTTTAAGATATCGGCAATTTTCTGTAGCCGTTCATAGAAGTCCCAAGTGTTGAGATTTTCAGTTCTCCTCCCTTCTAATCCCATCCCATATTGGATATTATAGGTGACGACCCTAATAACCCCGTGAGGCTCGTTCTGTTTTATATCCGGTAAGTGGATAATCCCCACTTTAAATTTAGCAGGGAGCATCGGAAACTTATTCCAAAGAAGAAAGATAATAAAAAGGCAAAGAAAGGTAAGGAAGGTAAGGGCTATAACTTGGAGTAGTTTTTTCATAGCTTGCTTGATTTCTGATATTTATAGCTTTTTCTTCTTGTTTTCAAGCGTTTTAGATAAACTAATTGTATGTTTATTCGAAAATTTTCATCGATCCTGATTGTCCATTCTTCCGGCGGCAGTGGCCTTTTACAAGCTGCCAATGCAAAAGAGGAGGCGATACGAAGGATATACCCCGATGCAAAAATATTTCGTGTAGATCTTTTGAAAGATTGGTTATGGAAATGGATTGGACATAATTCGGCAGATTTATGGGACCATTTTCAAAGGTCTGGCAATGTAAAAGCACTGGTCGCTTTAATTCGTTTGCAGGGGGTATTTGATACGATTTTTTGGCCCATTTTATTTTTTCAGGTATTTCGTTTTTTATGGAAGGAAGGTATCGAGCATGTGATCGATACCCAGCCTATGGGAACTTCTGCGACTATTAAAGCGATCCGTTTGTATAACCGTTTGCAAAAGAAAAGGGTAATCTTAGAAAAAGTGATTGTCGATTTGCCTACGAGGGCTAGCACCCATTTTTTTAAAAGGATCAAAGCTCTTTCCGATAAGGATAAAAAATATCTGAAAATAGTTACGATAGAGCCATTACTAGAAAATGAGGAGACGGAGGAGGCCTTTTGGCAAGATGTCTGCGGGGTAGGTGTGACCGATGTTACTTATGAGAAGTATCCCATTCGAGATTCTTTTTTACAGTATAGGGATAAAAAAAGGGGGAAGGAAAAATTTACGATCAAAATCCGCTATAAAAATACCGAAGAGCTCTCTTTAATGCGAAAGACGATTGAAAAAGGGAGTATTACCATAAGCCTAGGAAAGGGGTGTGTAGAATTTACCATCTTGCCTACCGATAAGGTAATTACTATCTTGCTAGGCTCTAACCCATCCTCTAACGCTATCTATGACTATATTTCGAACCTCATTAAGTTTTTAGAATTTCAGGGGAAAGATCCTATCCATTTATTTGTCTTTTGCTCTGAACATAAGTTGGGCGAAAAATCTTTATACAAAAAAGTTTATGAACTAGTTACCCAACATAAAAATTACCCCAAACACCTCACTGTTATCCCAGTATCCTTTCAAGCAGATGATGTGGTGGCCTCACTTTTTTATAGGAGCGATATCACCATTACTCGATCCGGTGGGCAAACTTTGATGGAATTAATATGTATTATGAAAGGGAAGATATTGATCCATTCTGAAGCCAAATTAGGAGAAGATCTCCTTTCAGGTATTCCCGGATGGGAAGGGGGAAGTGCGGTCTATATGACAAAGCTCCATGGCGCCTCTATCGTCACTCCCCAGACCTTTGAAATTTTCGTAAAAGAGAACTTCTTTCAAGAAAAGGGGCTATTAGTGGGTGATAAGGTAGCGTACTAACCCCTCCCAGTCTCTTTTTTGAAAATAAGGAAAGATCTCTTCTTTAGTTATATGAACAGCCTCTGCAAAGTCAGGGATGTGTTGCTCCAGATCTCCTGTCATCGCTTTATTATTTAACCCCTCTCCCAACCCATCCATGAAGTGGTTTCTTTTAAAGTAATCTTCAAAAGCTTCACGCATACAAGCCTTTAAGTAATCATCAGAGCAGATGACCTCTAGAAATTTTAAAGGATGTACATGCTGGATACTATCTCCCAATTCATTCATGTACGATTTATGGCCTAAAAGCCACATCTTTCCCCTCTCCCCTAAATGTCTGATAATTTCTGAGATACATTTTTTATCTCTATCGTCGCAGTAGAGGGAGGCATAGGCATCTTCTTTGGGTTTTGGTTTTATAGTAATGGGTGGAGGTTTTTGAGCGATTAGCGTGTAAGGGATCGATGGTTTTTCCCTTTGAAAAAAAACCATTTCCGTCTCCGGCGAGGGATCTAAAAAAAACATGAGTATCCTATAAATAATCTCTCATAGTTTATACTCAAATATCTGCGCAATCAATATGAAAAAAATAACCTCCTTTTTTCTGTGTTTTTTGTTGGTGTTTGGGCTGGGATTTTTTTGGCATCAGGCGACTGCCGGATTTCGACTCCATAAAATCTCATTTGATCTTCCTCTGGAAGAAAAATGGGCTACAACTAAAAAGATGGAGGACCAGATCCTAAGCATTTTAAATCAAGATTTTTACTACCTAAATAAGGGAAGACAGACCTTTGTCTTTGAAAGTAGCGATCATCAGTATGTGATCAAATTTTTCCGTTATCACCTTGTGAAACCAAGGCTTTGGCTCCATTTTCCTTGGGGACTAAAGGGGGCCGAGGCCTATCGGCAAAGGCGTATTAAAAATAAAAGGGGCCAATTTGAGCAGTGGATGGATAGCTATACACTTGCCTATAAGCATTTGCAAAAGACAAGCGGCCTTGTCTATATCCACCTTGTTAAGACCGACATTTTTCATAAAAATTTGCGAGTATTTGACAATTTAAAAAGAGGCTATTTTATCGATCTAGACACAACCGGATTTCTCATTCAGAAAAAGGCGACCCTTTTTTCTAAAAAGGTAAAAGAGCTGATCGAAAAAAAAGAGATTTCCTCACTTAAGAGGCTCCTCCATGCTTACCTCCTTGTTCTTGCCGATCGCAACCATAAGGGGATCAAAAATAAGGATCATTCTTGGCTAAAAAATTACGGGTGTATAGGTTTAGATGAGGTCTATGAGATCGATTCGGGAAGGTATTCATTTGTTCCCCCCGCCTCTACTAAAGAAGCCCTATTTTCTCACCTTCTTTCCTATACGACCCATTTTCGTAACTATTTGGTTGAAACTTGCCCTGAAATTATCCCCTTTTTTGAAAAGGAGGCGGATAGAGTAGCCCAAGCTACTTTCCAAGAGGGACTATTATGCGATACCTTTTGACGATAGCTATTCTCATTACCCTATGGCATCAAATAACCCATGGATTTAAGATGCAAAAGATTAGCCCTTTTCATCGAACGGCTTCCTCCTATGTTTCTCGTATAGAGGCTCCTACTCCCCCTCTTATTTTTTCACAACCTTATAGATATTTTGCAAGAGGCCAGCAGTGCTATGTTTTTGAAAGTCTTGACAATCAGTTTGTTATTAAATTCTTCCGTTTACCTAAATTCTCTCCCTCTTTTTTAAGTTATCTCCCTTTTTTATCTAAGAAGGGGGAAAAAGACTATAGAAAAAGACAGTGGAACCATCTCCTTGATAGCCTTCGGATAGCCAAAGAAAAGCTTGGCTTAGAATCGGGGCTTATCTATACCCATCTAAAATTAAGTGATAATTTAAATACTAGCCTTACTTTGATAGATCCTTTAGGGAGGAGGAATCAGGTTTTTTTAGATGACTACTATTTTATCGTACAAAAAAAAGCAGAACTATTTGGACCTTTATTGCTCAAGCTATATAAAGAAAAAAAAGAAAAAAAGATCCAAGAGCTTCTGATCTCTTTTATCGATACGGTGCACCACCGGGTAGATATAAAAGTGCGCAATAAGAACCGAAACTGCA
Organism: Chlamydiota bacterium; assembly: GCA_027366035.1. Classification (GTDB taxonomy): domain Bacteria; phylum Chlamydiota; class Chlamydiia; order Chlamydiales; family SM23-39; genus DAHXLK01. The sequence continues at coordinate 3,249 of DAHXLK010000006.1, read as the reverse complement.
TGAAAAATTTAGGAATTATTCAAAATAGGGTCGTCGAATTTGATGTGGGGGAATTAAGCGCGCTTAAGACAAATAGGGAAAAAGAGGTAGAAAAATCGTTTCGGCAGTTTCGTAAATTTTTATCTCATAAGATGCCCGAATACCTTTCCTATTTTGATCAGCATGCTTTATGAAAGCCTTTTTTATTTTTCTTTTCTTAATTGTAGCCGGTTTTTTTGCAAACTACCGAATGGATGGTTTTTCTACTAAAAAAATTGCCTCTTCTTTTCCTATAAATCTCTCCTTTGACTTGGCCCTTACTCCCGATAGGGAGGTCCTCACCATTTTGGAGCAAAAATTCACCTATTTGGGATCTGGCAGGCAGTGCTTTGCTTTTCAAAGTGAAGATGGAAAATATGTTATTAAATTCTTAAATCATGACCGATTTTCTCTTCCTAAACTACTACAAATCTTCCCCCTTTTCCCCCCTTTGGAGGCTATGCGAAAAAAGAGGATGGAAAAAAGGCATAAGAGAATCGAAGCTTTTTTTACTAGTTTTGCCCTTGCCTATACCCAACTAAAAGAAGAGTCGGGGCTTCTGTTTGTACAGCTCGTACCTAAAGATCATTTTACTCAACCGATCCTCTTGATAGACCGGATTGGTTACCCACATACCGTCGATCTTAATAAGATGGAATTTATTTTGCAAAAAAAGGGGGTTCCCCTATATGAGGTGCTTGCGGGCCATGCCGGGAATACCGAGGTAATAAAAAAGATCCTTCACTCTTTTATTCAACTTATTGTGAACCGTATTTCTAAGAATATTATCGACGATGATCTCAATGTGAAAGGGAATATCGGTATTCTTGATGGTAAGGCGATTTTGATGGATATAGGTAGGCTTTTTATAGATGAGACTCTTCAGGATCCTGAGAAGTTTAATAGGGAACTGTTAAAATCGATTAAATTTCTCCGGCAAGACCACCCTGAGCTCCTCTCTTTATTAGAAGAAGAATTAGATTGGAAACATTCGGAGAAAAAACCCTGCTTTTTACAAAACTTCTAAAGAAAATAAAACTGCTCGTATACCTCTGTTTTAAACAAAAATTTTGTACGCGTTCAGGGGGGTATAGGGGCTAGCATTAAAATCTTTAATGGTGTACATTTCCTCGTCCATGGAAGACGAGTCGCAAATCAACTGGAAAGAGCGCTACTTCGAGCTGCTTAAAAGAGTCGAGATTCTCGAAGCAGAAAACAAATGGCTTCGAGAGCAGCTAAACAATAATTCCAATGATAGCTCCAAACCTCCTTCTCAAGATCCATACCGTCAAAAAAGAAACTCCATTCCTTCCGGACGTAAACAAGGCGGCCAACCAGGACATCCTGGCCATAGCAGGGCTTTTGTGCCGCCTGACCAAGTGACTAAAATGATAGATTTATTCCATTGAAGCAAGTGCTTTAGCAAAAGCACTTGCCTTTTCTTCCCAATCAGACATTTCCGAAAAGCTGGAGGCTTGCAGGTCTTTGAAGGAGAGTCTACCTTTCCAATAGTGGATTTGCTGCGGACACCACTTCTTAATGCAGAGGCCGCTTTGGCGTTGCTCCTCAATGAGACTTTTCCATTTGAGCTTTTTATTTTCTGAGAGGGCTTAAGGAAACTCCTTGTTTTTAAACAGCCCTAGAATGCCACAGTTTGCTAACTAGAAAAAGATGGGGTTCCTTTCCCGGTTACAGTTACGCAACAAGGCCTTTTTCTTCACTACTCAGAATCATTTTTATAAGAACAAAGATGACCAGGCCCAGCAGTAAACACTTTGTTATTTGATGTATAAAATTTCCAATGCTCATTTTCTTTTGTATCTGATGAAAAAAGGTAGAGCTCGATACCATCTTCAAAAGAAAATACTACATCAAATGACGTATTTAAAACTCTAATATTTGTTATTGTTTTGTTGTCCAGTTTACGTAGATAGTTTTGAATTATCTCTCGATCATCATTGCTGCCAACTAATGGCATATTATGTTGATCAATCCTCCAAGCACACATATAAACCCAGAAATGCCATTCTCCAAAATAAATTACTTTTTTTCCTTGTCGTGTCTTTATTTCTTCTGCAATATCTCTACCTAAGTCAATAGTAATAAAACTACCATATCCCAGTTTAACTCTAGTTGGTCGAAGCCCTATGATTTTATTTAATAGTTCTTGAGCTAATTCTTTATTTTCCATAGAACATCCGATCCCCCTCTTCTACAATATCATGGTATCCATAATCTTTCTTGCTAATTTCATCGTGAAGTTGGCGTATTTCCTTATCTTTTAATTTTCTCCCTAATTTCTTTTCTATTTCTTTTTGAGCTCCTCGAAATTGTTTGTTTTGCGCCCCACTAGACCTCGGAGTCCCATCTTTTTGTTTTCCTTCCTTGTCTTTACGAGCCTCCATATGCTGGTACATCTTAGCGCCGGCATAAGCTGCAGTGGCTGCAGTCGCAGTAATAATAGCCGCCGGCCCCCAGATAGGGGCAGTGACAGCAAGCCCTGCTCCCCAAGCCAATTCTAAAATAGGTAACACTAGAGCAAACCGTCCGTTAAAGATCTTGCCCTAAGGGATCTTTAGTGAGCCATTCTTTTAATTCAGGAGAATAATAACGGTAACCAAAGTAGACGAGATTGGCAACCGGATCGAAATGCTTCCCGCAAAAAATCCAAGGAATAGGTGCCTCCTTGGAAAGGCTACTGCCAAAAGGGCCCGGTTCGGATAGCTCTATCACCTCACCTGTGTCCTTATCCACTAGCTTGAGGATGTTGCAGAGGAGATCGTGAATAGGGGCATAGACGGTACTCTCTTTTTCAATAGCTACAGGACGAAAGATATCTGTATGTGGCGATAAGCCGGGAATGCAAAGCTCTTTTAACCTCACCTTTTTCATCACAAACTGCATACTCATTGATTCCTAAATGAAGATAAAATTCTTCCTCCCCTTCTGCCGTCCTAGAAATTCTCTTACCCGTTTCATCATAGGCATACTTCACCACTCCGGAAGGAGAGACAACCTCTATCAAATGATCCTCATCGTCATAACTATACCGGGTATTATTATGTTGCACTACACGGCCCCGTTCATCTCGCAGGGCAATCGCATTAAAATTTTGAATCAAAATAAACCGATTTCGTAGAGAATCTCCTCATTGACAAGGAGATATCGATGAAAAAGCTAAAGACGATTGTAAGACAAGATGAGTTCGTTAAGAGCATCATAGAGTTTTTT
>DAHXLK010000047.1 GCA_027366035.1 Chlamydiota bacterium | reverse complement strand
ATACCGGTTAAGTATTTTTGGATTATCTCTTTTTCTTGTTTTAAACAGTCTTGAATCCAGTCGAGATAGGGAGGGGGAAGAGAGGGGAGATTATCGATGTCAAAGAATTCTACTTCGCGGGTCTCTTGGGAAAGGGTGGCTTCTCCGCTTATAAGGGTACATTCAAAAAGATGGGTATAATTAGCTAGTCTATTTATGGGAAAGTATTCTCCTACCTTTCTTAGTACTTTTACGTGAAAGCCACTTTCTTCCCATATCTCACGGCGGAGCGCCTCTTCTAGCCCTTCTTCTTTGTCTACCCCACCTCCCGGTAATACCCAAACGGGGACATCCCTTCTCTTAACGAGGAGGATTTTGCTGTTTTGAAATACTGCGCCAATAACACTTGGTTGTTTGAAGGAAGGCATAGATTATAGAATATATGGTTGCTAGATATTGGATCTAGGAGAAAAGCTTATCTTTTGAGGTAGTGTAACATTCTTTCTGTAAATTAAAATGGAACTTAAAGATATGAATGCAGTTAAAAATAGCAAGATAATCAAAAATCTATCCTAATAAAACCTCTAACCATATAAATAATCAGGCCCCAGAGAGAAAGCACTCCAGATTTCGAAGGTAGCCTTTCCCATCGCATCAGAAGTCGTCTCCACTGCTTTGAGAATCTCCATGCATCGCTCGTCCGATGCTGTCTTTACATCCATTGCTTTGCAATGGACCTAGCAAAGCAAAGCGCTTGGACTCGCCCCTTTTCTTTTGTTGAGGTTGGAATTGCTGGGTGGACATCCCTTCTTGCCACATCCTACTCAAAAATAAACCTTTTATTCCTCTCCACAACATCCTCATTTACACATACACCCCACAGTTAGGTGGAAAAGGCTAAGGATAATAATACCTACTCCCCACGAGGTCATTTGAAGGGTATCCGGAGACCCACTATGTCCCCATGACATCCGATGAAGCTAAAGCCCTTCATACACAACTTGAAAGTGCTAAAAAAGCTCAACTTATAGCCGAACAAAATTTAGGAGCCCTTCAATCTTCCAATGCCGATTATCAAAAAGAAATTACAAAGTTGAAAGATGCAAACGCGCATTTACAAAGTATTATTGATCAACTACAAAAAGCACCTATCCCTGTCCCTTCAGCAGCTGAAGAAGACCCATTATTAAAAATTAAGTGGAGTGATGACTTTGCGGATCTCTGTCAGCGTTTTATAGTGCAACAAAAACAGCAGCCTTCTTTACAAGCTGCTTGGGAGGCGGCTCAACGCTCTTATAGGGTCAGTAAGAGTTGGAGAAAACGTAATTAGACTTCTTTCGAAACTCCATTTGCTAGATAAAATTGTCCTTTTTGACAGCTTTGCCGCAAAATTTTTTAACCATGTGTTCACACATGCTCTCAAAATTTTGCTGCAAAGCTGTACAAAAATTGCTAATTTTATCAAACAAAGCGAGTTTCAAAAGAAGTCTAATAAAATATATGGGTATTAAATATTGGATCTATCCCATTCTCCTTGCAAGTTGCTATAAGGGGCACCTATATGTCCAGCAGGAGAATGTCGATGGAAGGTCCCTAGCCAGCACTTATGTTCATTCCCCCGATCCTAGATCGAAACATCCCCCTAAAGGACAGCGCCTTTTATTTAGCTGGGATTATCCCCACAGTGTCTATATCAGGGGGATTACCTTAGTATTCACAGTCCGATTTTGGGATAATAGGGAGGAAACTTTAATTTTCCCCCTGCAAAGAAAGCGGGGGAGCTCCGAGTTTTTCTTTGACGATAAAGAGAATAAGATTTTGACCTACCAGGTAGAGGCGGTTACCAAAGATAAAGAAATCTTAGAGACTTGGAAACATCAGCTATGGACCGATCTCATCACACCGGAAGAGGAATAGATGAGCTCGGCGGTTTCCTCCCATCCTAAACAAGCATCGGTGATGGAGACGCCATATTGGAGCTCTTTTTGTAGATTTTGCTTGCCGGTATAGAGAAAACTTTCGAGCATCATACCTAGGATATTGTCATTACCCTCTTCGATTTGCTCTATAGCAGATAGGAAGGGTTTTTTTTGCTCTTGAGGATTTTTTCTAGAGTTTCCATGGGAACAGTCGATAATAAGAGGTCTCGCGAGGAGCGATAGCGCTTCTTGTACAGCCGATTTGGAGAAATTGGCCTCCCTGTCTGAACCGCGGAGTACGAGGTGGCAAAAGGGGTTGCCCGATGTTTCTTTACGGACAATTTTTCCTTGCCTGTCGAGGTGGAGGTAGCAGTGGGGAGTTCCTGCGGAAAGGATGGCTTGCACGACACAATGGATATTTCCATCGAGCTGATTTTTAAATCCTACCGGGAAGAAAAGGCTGGAGGCCATCTGCCTATGGGGCTGAGATGCCGAAGTCCTAGCCCCGATAAATCCCCAAGTAATGAGGTCCTCGATATAAGGAGTAAGGAGCGGATCGACGAATTCCATGGCGCAAGGCAGGCCTATTTCATGGATTTCTGAGAGCAGTTTGCGAGATAGGAGTACCCCTTGTTCTATATCATGAGAGCCGTCGAGATGTGGATCATATAGTAGGCCTTTCCACCCCATGCCGGTCCTAGATTTTTCGATAAAGACCCGCATGATCAAGTAGAATTCCTCTTTGACTTCTTGGGACAATTCTCGTAATTTTCTTGCATATTCTAACGTAGCTTCTCTCTCATGAACGGAGCAAGGACCTAAAAACAATATTTTTCTGGGATCTTTTTTAAAAAAAATATTTGAGGCAATCTCTCGAGAGGAGTGGATGAATGCCTCCTTTGCCGGGGTCATGGAAATGAGCTCTTGGGGAGTTGGAAAAGACATCATTAAAAGTATGATGCCACTTTGGAAAAATCTTCTCAATCGCTATACTCCTTTTTGTGATGAATTATTCCGATATTGAAAAGCTTTTAGGTGATGAGGCAAAGCCCCTTTTTACTCATGTTTGTAGGACAGTCTCCAAAGAAGCCCTCCATCTCCCTTCTCCGATATGGATCGATAGTATATTTGCTCAATCTGATCGCAATATCCGGACCCTCCGTTCTTTAGCTGCCCTTTTTGGCCATGGAAGACTAGCAAATACCGGCTACCTCTCCATTCTCCCTGTAGATCAGGGGATTGAACACTCGGCAGGGGCCTCTTTCGCCCTTAATCCCGAATATTTTGATCCTGAAAATATCCTCAAGCTAGCTATAGAAGGGGGGTGTAATGCCGTAGCTACGACGCTAGGGGTTTTAGGGATTGTAGCAAGAAAGTATGCCCATAAAATACCCCTGATCTTGAAGATCAACCATAACGAACTCCTTTCCTATCCCAATGCCTACGATCAAGTCCTTTTTGCTTCGGTAAAACAGGCCCATGAGATGGGGGCTGTAGCTGTAGGGGCTACCATCTATTTTGGCTCCGAAGAGAGTCGGAGGCAAATTGTCGAAGTGAGCCATGCCTTTGAAATGGCTCATGAGCTCGGAATGGCGACTATCCTTTGGTGTTACCTTCGTAATAGCGCTTTTAAGATCGACAAAGTCGATTATCACGAATCGGCCGACTTGACCGGACAAGCCAACCATCTTGGAGTGACGATCGAAGCCGATATTATTAAACAAAAATTGCCTGTCAATAACGGAGGATTTAAAGCCCTTAAGTTTGGAAAGATGTCGGAGAAGATGTACACCTCCCTTTGCTCCGATCACCCCATCGACCTTACCCGTTACCAAGTGGTGAATAATTACATGGGAAGAATTGGGTTGATTAACTCCGGAGGCCCCTCAGGAAAAGATGACCTTGCAGAAGCTGCCAAAACCGCGGTGATCAACAAAAGGGCAGGGGGAATGGGGCTTATTTCCGGAAGAAAAGCCTTTCAACGTCCCATGAAAGATGGGGTCAAACTTCTGCATACCATACAAGATGTCTATCTCTGCAAAGAGATCGGGGTAGCTTAAAGGACTGTTTCGATCTCCCATTTGGTTAAAATTTTACCCTTGCTTCCCCAGATTTGATCTTTTTAAAAGCGCCTATACCTTAGTAGGATATGTCGCTTTCAAAAAAATCAAACCGGCTTTGCAAGGCTCAAATTTTAACAAAAAAGCGAAGATCGAAACAGTCCTTTAAATAACCGGTTATTTTTCCCAAGGAAAGGGGGTGATAGGGTTTGGCGCCTTTTTCTCATGCTGAGCAGAAGTTGGCAAGGCAAGAAGCGTGGCAATCCTTGCCGCCGCCTCGGCTCCATCAATTTTGGGGTGATTAGGTTTTCCTTTAATGGGTATTTGTAGAAGGTAGTTCGGGGGTAGCCCTTTTAAATTAAAGGCATGCTGCAACGTTTCTTTGGTAATTCCAAGGGTCATATGAAGCTGATTTTCTTGTAGGTTGATCTTCCCCCAAGTAGCTATATGTAAGCTATCTGCAATTAGCATGTCGAGCCTTTTGGAGGTGAGAAGGCCCCCTTTAATGGAGAAAGAAAAAGGGGTAAACCATACTTGCATCTCTTTAACCGATATTAGCCGAGGATTTTTTAATAAGGCAACCGCAAGGGCAAGGATACCCCCGTTAAGACATTGGACTTTTCCCATATCGATTTTTGCATTTTCCATTTCAAAGTTTTCTAGCTGTCCAAGGGGGAGGTTAAACCCCTCCTTAGGTATGTCTAGCAAAATGGGATGGTCTGCAGAAATGGCCAGGAAAAAGAAAGGGTTGATATCTTTGAGCAAATAGCGAGACAGTTTATGGGTCAAATGGAGGGAAAGGGTTATCGGACTTTGCAGAGTAAGTAGCCCCTTATTCAGATAGGCGTCGATCAGGGTTTTTGTAGTAGAACTGGTATATATGACGTAGAGAGAGCCAAATCCCTTTTCTATTTTCATAGTGGCGCTCATATCGATTTGGTCTCCTAACAAAGGAAGGAGACCTTTAGGGAAAAAAGGGAGAGCAGGAAAATCGTGCAGGCGGAGAAAGAGGTTGCAGGTAAGGTTTTCCCAGGTCATAGAAGGAATGGCAGCTCCTATAACCCCCTCAGCTTTTAAAGAGCCTCCCTCTTTATTTTTTGCGCTAAGGGAGACCTTCAGCCCGTCAGCTGTGGTATCTATGTTTCCCCGGATGTTTTCTATAGAAGCTTTCTCTAAAGGAACTAGGAGATTGCCGTTTTTTATGTCGAAATGGACCTCTTTATGCAAAAGAAAGGAGAGATCGGCCTTTTGTAAGGCCAAAAAATTCCATAATTTTAAAGAAGTCTCTATTTCATCAATACTAAGATGGAGAGTAGGCGAAGTAATCTGAAGATTTTCGATTTTTTGAGGACCTAGCCATCTTAGTCTAAGTGTTTTGATGGAAACTTTTCCATGCGATGCCTTTGCTAAGAGTTCTATTACTAACTGTTTACCGTAAGTAGTGGAGACAATAGTTGGTAAGAAAAAGATAAGGAGTAATAATAAGGCAAGGGAAAAAAGGGACTTTTTCATGGAGTGCTTACTACATATTTATAGAGGGCGATAATAGTTTTTGCATCGATAATTTCCCCCTTTTCTATTAGCTGTATAGCATCAGATAATGACATAATAGCTAGATCTATCCCTTCATCTTCATCAGGGATTAACCTACTTGCTTGTAGGTTTTCTGCTAAAAAGAGGTGGATATATTCGGTACAAAAACCGGGAGCAGTGAAAAAGGAGCCAAAAGGGATAAGATTGCCTGCTTTATAGCCAATTTCTTCTTGCAATTCTCTTTGGGCGCAGGTCGTGAGGTCTTCGTTTTCCTCTAGTGTCCCTGCCGGGATTTCATAAAGGATTTTTTCTACTGCCCTTCTCCACTGCCGGATCAAGAGGATCTTGTGATCCAAGAAAGGGAGGATAGCTACGGCTCCCGGGTGTTCGATGATTTCAAAAGTTTTTCCGGTAGTTAAAGTATCTTGCCTTAGATTGATCCTTGTCCCTTTATGAAGGTAGGAGCGGGCTCGCAGGTGTTCTTTTCTTTGCTGTGCTTCGGCATGCATAGAGTTACTCTACCGTTACCGATTTTGCAAGATTTCTTGGGTGGTCGATATCGGTCCCTCGCTCTTTGGCGATATAGTAGGCAAAAAGCTGTCCCGCAACTGATGAGGGGAAGGTGGCTAGCTCATCGATGGTAGCCGGAAGCCAAATGATATCGTCTGCAATTCTTTCTATCTCTAAAGCTCCATGAGGAGCAAAGGTGATAATGGGAGCCCCCCTTGCTTTTACCTCCATCAGGTTATTCAAAGTTTTATCATAGGTTTGTTTGTTAGCGCAAAAGGCAACTACGGGTAAATGGGGGCTAATGAGGGCGATAGGGCCATGTTTTAACTCTCCGGCAGGATAAGCGCTAGCATTGAGATAAGAGATCTCTTTTAGTTTCAAAGCGGCCTCTTGAGAGGTGACGTACATATACCTCCTTCCTAGGAAAAAAAAATGAGGGAAATGGCTATATTTTTTGGCGATCTTCTCTATTTGAGGGGCGTTATCCAGTACATTTCGAACTAGACGGGGAATTTTCTTCAATTCATTTAAAAAATGAAGTCCCCCTTCTTTATCCAAGTGGCGGAGGCGAGCCATAAAAAGGGTAAATAAAGAGAGGAGGGCGATTTGGGAGGTAAAAGCCTTGGTCGAACAGACACTGATTTCTGGTCCTGCCTTTAAAAAAAGACAGCTATCCGATTCTCTTGCAAGGGTAGAATTGTTGACATTGCAGATGCCGAGGATTTTTGCCCCCTTGGATTTAGCTTCTCGCACAGCGGCAATAGTATCTGCCGTCTCCCCCGACTGACTGATTGCGATGACCAAAGTATCTTTGGAAATGATCGGATTTTTATAGCGCATCTCCGAAGCGATTTCTGCATGGGTCGGGATCCTGGCCATATCTTCTAACATCAACGAGGCGAGACATCCCGCATGCCAGGAAGTGCCGCAGGCGAGGATGACTACATGCTGTACCGATTGCAACTCTCCTGAAGAAAAGAAAAGGTGTTCTAATTCTGCGGTGCCAAACTCCTCAGAATATCTGCCAAGAAGGGTTTTTTGGATCGTCAGGGGCTGCTCATAGATCTCTTTGAGCATAAAGTGTTCGAATTCCCCTTTCGTTGCCGGCTCAAAGCCGGAATCTAACAGTTCGGTAGCCTTGACTATAGGATGAAACCATTTATCGAAGACTTTGACCCTATCTTTTTTGACAATGGCGATCTCATCTGTTTGCAAAAATAAGATATGAAGCTTCTCATCTAAAAAGGCGTTGGGATCAGAGGAGATGAGGACCTCCGAGCGGTCATCACTATAACCGATGGCAAGCGGACTTTCCCTAGTAGCGGCAATAATTTGATCCGGGAAATCTTTATGGATGAGGGCGATAGCAAATTGCCCTTTGATCTCTTTTAAAGCTTTTCGGACAGCTTGATTTAGTTTTGGATTTTTTTGATAGTAGTAAGCGATTAGCTGGACAATCACTTCGGTATCGGTTTCGGAGCGGAAGATAAACCCCTTTTTTTGAAGCATTTCTTTTAAAAAGGTATAATTTTCGACGATCCCATTATGGACGAGAGCAATCGATTCGGCGTCATCAAAGTGAGGATGGGCATTTTCGTCATCGGCTTTTCCATGGGTGGCCCAGCGGGTATGGCCTATAGCGAGATCCAGCTGTAGATTTTGTAGAGAAATTTTTTCTTCTAAGACGGAGATTTTACCTGCTTTTTTGGTAAAGTAGAGCTTACCCCCTTTTAACCCTGCAATCCCTGCCGAATCATAACCCCGATATTCGAGCTGTTTTAGCCCTTTTAGGCAAGCTTGAAGGGAATTTTTATTCCCAAGATATCCAAAAATTCCGCACATGACTCAACTATATTTCTTTTTGCCGCCTATGGCAAGGAAAAGGGGAAACTCTTTTCGGACAAAATTTTCCATCTTTGCCCTTTTACCGGTACTCGTTTTATCCGAGCACCACTCCTCCAACTGAGTGATCACAAACCCATTTGTAAATAGCCACGAGCTAATATCTGATAAACAGTGGTGAAAAGAATAGGTAATGGCACTCTTTTCTCTTCCCGGTCTTTCTCGTATCGGGATCTGCAAGGGGCTCATATAACGGTTTACCTTTCGATAGAGGCCCCCCTCTTCTCCCCAAGAGGTTTGCCTCGGAATACGAAAGCAGGGGTGGTTTAAAATGAGGAGGATATGAGACCGGTCGCCAAGATGATTTGCTGCAAAGGCTATAGCTTTTTGTGGGTCTTTCATATTTTGCAAAGAGAGGATAAAACAGGAGTGGGTAAAATCTTGTTTAGATAATGGGGGCATATGGGAGATATCTCCTACGAAAAAATTGTCGGGGCGATATTTTTTTGCCTCTTGTATCAAAGAGGGAGAGATGTCGATTCCAAGATAGTCAACCTCTTTGGGGATCACCCTGGAGAGAATACCTTGCCCACATCCTAAATCGAGTAAAGAAGAGTTAGATTGCAAATTTAAAAGTCTTTTGACCCCGGGTAAGATGATTTTTTGGTGGAAGTAGTGCCCATTTTCCCCCACCAACCCATCGTACCAATTTTTTACCCCTTCCCAAGAAGTAGTATCTTTTTTCATATTTGCTATGTTACTTATTAATTAGATTATGCGCCGCTGTGATTTATCGGATCCTGTCAAAAATTGCCTCAATAAAGTACACACCCTCCTCCATCCCGATGAGACGATCGAGGAAGGGATAGCCCGCCTTCGTCATCAAAAGATCAGCGATAGGATCATTTACTTTTACGTGGTGAGCTCTGAAGGAAAACTTGTAGGGGTTGTCTCTACTCGAAAACTCCTCCTCTCCGATCCGAAATCTTATATTCGAAATGTCATGCAATCCGGCCCCCTTTCCATCCACCAAGACAAAACACTGCAGGAAGCATTAAAACTAGTCGATAAACACAAGATATTGGCCCTTCCGGTGATCGACGATTTTCATACCTTTTTAGGTTCGGTCGACGTCGACGCCTATACGGAAGAGTTTTATAATGTCGATTATGGGCTGCATCGAAATGACCTCTTTCAGCTGCTCGGTATTACCTTAGAAGAGGGAACACGGGTACCTTTATGGCGTATCTATAGGTTTCGGATGCCTTGGCTCTTTTGTAATATGATAGGTGGACTTATCTGTGCGGTTATTTCTAGAGTCAATGAACATGTTTTGACTCGGTATATCCTACTTGCTTTTTTCATTCCACTTATCCTGACTTTGAGCGAATCGATATCGATGCAGTCGATGACTCAGAGCCTACATTTTTTACGGAGGCCTACCTTTACCTGGCCTTATGCTTTTCATAGAGGTTTTCGAGAATGGGGAGTCGTCTCTTTCATCGCTATTAGTTGTGGCGTAATTATTGGAGCCGTTTCCGGCCTTTGGGGAGATGGGGTTATGCCCTCTATTACCATCGGAGTAGGGATTACCTTATCTATGATCGTCTCGGCAGCTTTTGCTATGTTGATCCCTATTTTTTTACATCGCCTTAGCCTGGATCCTAAAATTGCTTCAGGTCCTGTCGTCCTCATGCTCACTGATATTTTGACCACCCTCTTTTATTTCTCCATTGCCACCTGGTGGCTTTTGTAGTTTATAAGTGGCTAGAAGACCTCCAACTCTTTTTACGGAAAAGGTAGATGAGGTGGGGGATGAGGCAAAAAAAAAGGAGGCCTCCTAAGAGAAATGCCTCATAAAAGACTATCTTGCCTATATCGATTTGTTCCGGAGGAAAAAGGCCGAGAACAAAAGCAAAAATAGAGGCAAGTCCTCCAATGCCGGAAACGATCCATATCCCCCACTTTCTCCCGGGAATGGTGTAGGCTCTAGGGATATGAGGAGAGGTATATCTTAGGACTATTGCCGATATAAACATGAGGATATACATAATGAGGTATAGCTCTATGGTGAGGTTGACCAAAATCCAGTAGGAGCTACTCACATCGGGCATGAAGAGGAAGACTAAGGAGAGGAGTGAGACAAAGATAGCCTGGACGAAGAGGAGATTTACGGGCATGTTTTTTTTATTTACCTTTTGTAAGAATTTTGGAAGGTCGCCATCTAAGGCTGACGCGAATATCCCTTTTACGGGGCCGACGATCCAGGTACTCATCATCCCTAACCCTCCGAAGGCCATTAAACAAGCAACAATAGGGAGGAGGTGGGAGAGATGGTGGGTGGCAAGAAAATAGCCAAATGCCTCCATAACCCCTGCTGCTAAGTTGATATTTTCTTTAGGAACTACGATGGCAATGGAGATAGAGCCAAGTGAGGTGAGGAGTAAGATGAAAAGGGAAGAGTAAAAGATGGCTTTTGGGTAGTCTTTAGCCGGATTTTTTACCTCTAAGGCATGCACGGCAGACATCTCCATTCCGGCTAAGGATAGTAGCACCCCCGTGAAGATGACCAGCTGATTGATCGAAGCAAGGCTAGGGAAAAAAGCTTGTAACGTGATAGGAGTTTGTATGGGATTTCCCCGGATATACCAGATACAGGCTAAAAAAAGGATGAAAATAGAGGGCAAGATGGTCCCTATAAGGACGCTGATAGCGCTAATCCATCCTGACAGTTTCATGCCGAAGAGGTTAAGGAGAGTAAATGTCCAAAATGTGGCCAAAATAACCAAGAGGACATAGAGTTTATTTTCCGAAAAAGCGGGATCGAAACTATAGGCAAACGTTGCTGCAATAAAGGCTAAGATAGTGGGATACCAGATGATATTTTCTATCCACTGTAACCAGATGGCTAAAAATCCAAGCCGCGGCCCTAAAGCTTCTCGCACCCAGATATAGATCCCCCGGTTGGGCCAGCCCGTTGCCAGCTCGGCAGAGACCAAAGCGACCGGGATAAAGAACAGGATCGAAGCGAGAGCTATAAAAAAAATAGAAGAAAAACCGTACAGGGAGATCAGGGGGTAGTTTTTAATATTGCAGATAGCTGCGATATTGATCATCGTCAATAGAAAGATGGTAAGGGTCCGTTTTTTCGTCATGTAAGCGTTCATAAATTTTTTTGATTTCAAAAGCAACTTAAAATCATTTTCAAAAATATTCTTTTTTGGGACTGTTTCGATCTTCCATTTGGTTAAAACTCACCTTACACAATCCGTGGACCATGGATTATGTAATTTTATCCTTGCTTCCTCGGATTTGATCTTTTTAAAAGTGCTTATCCCTTAACAGGATATGTCTCTTTCAAAAAAATTAAACCGGCTAAAGCAAGGCTCAAATTTTAACGGAAAAGCGGAGATTTCAACAGTCCCTTTCATGAAGAAACTCACCTTACGCAATCCATGGTCCATGTAAAGCTAGCTGCATTTCGATCAAGGAGCAGCTCTCTCGTCGGCCATAGCCATTTGGCTATGGACTCCTCAAGATCGCTAACGCTTCTACTCCCCTCTCGAAGTTCGCTTGCGCTTCCATTGGACCATGGATTGCGTAAGGTGAGTGTCGAAGCAA
>DAHXLK010000034.1 GCA_027366035.1 Chlamydiota bacterium | reverse complement strand
TGGTTCGAGGGGGTGCAAAATTCTTAATGCGAGGGCTAGCTGAAATGCCCACATCAGAGGGGTTTGTTATGCCCGAAAAAACATCGCTTGCTCCACCCTACTCTCCCGGCCTTCAAAAATCCTTTTTAACGGGAGCTGCTGAATATGAAGTTAAAAAAAAGCAATAAAAGGATGATCTTTGGCATACTCAAAAACTCTTTAAAAGATACAGTTAAATCTATAGATGTTTTTGCAATATGTCAATTTTTAAGTTGGCTTTCCAGCGCTTCTACTTTGGCGTGGAGGTTTTTTAAAGTGCTAGCATAATCTTTAAGTTTTCGGACATGGACCTCTTGCCGGTGATATTCGTGGATATCGATGGCGGGACTACCCCGATATTTCCCCCCTTTTTTGGTCAGAGATTTACTCACACCTCCACGAGTGGCGATCATCGCATGGTCAGCAATTTCGACATGGCCTAAGACCCCTACTTGCCCTCCCATCATTACGTTTTTCCCGGTTTTAGAAGAGCCGGCAATTCCTGTTTGGGCAGCTATTAAATTCCCTTCTCCAATTTCTACATTGTGGGCAATCTGGACAAGGTTGTCGATTTTGGTCCCTTTCCCAATCTTCGTTGCTTTAAAACGGGAACGATCGATGGTAGTGTTGGCCCCTATTTCTACATCGTCTTCGATGATCACAATGCCGAGTTGCTCTAACTTTTTATGCGACCCATCTTTTGTCGTCGTAAATCCAAAGCCGCACGAACCAATAACTACTCCCGGTTGCAAGATCACCCGATCTCCTAAAAGGGAGAGTTCTCGGATAACACAAGAAGGGTATATAAGGCAGTCCTTACCAATTACGACTTTGTAGCCGATACAAGTCATGGCGCCGATTACCGTATTATCTCCTATCATCGCCTTGCGGTCGATCACTGCGAAAGGACCTATGGTGACATTTTCCCCAATAGAGGCACTCTCATGGATCGCTGCTGTAGGGTGAATGCCGGTAAAGCCGGAATAATTATCTTTTTTATCATAAAGGGCTTCGACGATGGTTTGAAACGTCCTCGAGGGATCAGAGGAAATGAGGTAATTTCTTTCGGGATCCAAGGAGACGGTGTCGTCAACGCAGACGATTCCGGCTTGCGAGCTCTTCATCATTTCCGTATAGCGGGGGTTTGCTAAGAAAGAAATATCAGAAGAAGTGGCACTTTCCAAAGTATCAATATTAGTGATTCGGTAGGTAGGATCTCCGGCATAAGTAGTTGAGGTGAGTTCAGCTAATTCCAGGAGCGAAAAACTATTATTGTTGTCCGGCATGGCTCTCTTCGGATACATTTTCCGGGATATTTTGGTTATTCTGAGAGAGCTTTTGGTTTTTTTCCTCTACCTCAAAGTCTTTATCCATTTCTTCAATCACAAGATTAGTAATTTCCAATTTAGGTTCGCAGTAAAAGCAGGCCTCTTTATTCATCACCAAAGTGAGTTTTTTTTCTTTGGCAATCTTTTCAGATGCTTTTGCAATGTGATTGTTGAGATTTTGGATAATCTTATAATTAGCTTGATTTAACACTTGATAATATTGATTTTGATAGCGCATCAGATCTTCACTTAACGCTTGATATTTTACCTTCATCTCCTCTTCTGCTTTTGGGGCAAGACCATCTAGGTATTCTTGATCTTCCAACTTTTGAGAAATATCTTTGAGTTCCTTTTCAGTCGACTCAATGATCGATACCATTTGCTTGCGCATGTTCTCTATATTTTGCTGTTCCTGTTTTCCCAACTTAGAGTCAGATAAACAGGTAGTAAAGTTGACTACACCCATAATACTTTTAGAATCAAAAGCTAAAAGAGGTGAGGCTATAAGCACTACGAATAAGACAATAAGGCTAGGAATTTTCATAAGGTTTCTCCTTTTTCTAACTATCATGGCATATTTCGTTACATTCTTCATCAGAAAAAATTTCTATACTTCTATATTTAAAATTGTCCCGCCATCGAGAAGAAGAATTTTTGCGACTCACCGGGTTTTGGATTAATGGGAAAACCCCAACCAACCATGATGGGAGCTTTATTCATCACTTCAATCCTAGCACCCACTCCAGCGCTTGCTTGTAGCTCGGTATAAGAAAATGGGTCTTGTGCGATCATACCGGCATCGATAAAGCCAAAAAAGTCAAGCCGTCTAAAAATCTCATGGTCATATTCTCCAGATAGGAGGATCGAAGTTAGTCCTCCCAAGGGATCTCCACCACTTGACTTCTTACCTAAAATATAGGGTTTATAGCCCCTTACCGTCTGATCACCACCTAAAAAGTAGCGTTCACTTAAAGGGATCCGCTTGATCGCATTGCCAAAAAATGGCTGCGCCGTTCTTAAATCTAGTCGGCATTTGGCTATGCCACGTTTCCATAAAGGAAGATAGAGGGTATTGACGTAAGAGAGTTTTAGGAAAATAAATTTTCCGCCAACACCTGAAAATTCGGCCTCAAAAGTAGATCGCAACCCTCGAAAAGGCTTATACGGGCTATTGGTAGAATCATAAGATAGATTGGTTACGATAGCAGAGAGGATACCTCCGTTCTCCAAAGCAAGGGCCGCCTCTCCGGCCGACTTATCGACATCGGCAGTTGTATAGCGGAACCGGTATTTGAGTCCATAAGTCCAAAGAGCGGTAATCGGATACTGGGCAAAGACAGAACCTCCATAAGTGATGATATCATAAGCAGAAGATTGTAAAGTGCTTGTCGTTTCACTTAATTCAAATCCAAAGCGCCATAGAGAATCTCTAAAATAAGGATCCATCCAAGAAATGAGAAAATTTGTCTGTTTTTTACCCACACTTAAACGGGTGTGTAAGTACTCCCCACCTCCGCGGAGCTTATGGGGCTGGCCAAATAATTTAGTGATCCCCTTAATATTGAAGTTGCGTTCGGTAAGGTCTAAACCACCGGTGATATTTTCGTTCGTGCTAAATCCGGTAAAGAGGCTAAAGCTTCCGGTTCGAGTTTCGGAGACCTCGATATAGACATCACGATAGTTAGAACCCAACCCTAAATCATCAGTAGACCTAACAGCATAGACATTCACATGTTCAAAGTAGCCCACCGCTTCTAGCCTTTCTTGCGTTGCTTTTAGCTTTCTAGAATCAAAGAGATCACCCGGGACCAGGAGCGATTCCCGCAATATGATTTTTGTTTGCGTCCTTTCATTGCCAAAAACTCGGATGAGACCAATGCGAAATTCCTCTCCTTCTGTAAGGGTATAGTCGATGTTCACCACCGGCTCGTTTTCCATAAGTATGGCGTTATATTGGATATCAGCTTCGATGTAGCCTTTATGCCCATAGATGTCTTTGATCGCCTGCGAGGTATTTCTCACCTCTTCCGGCGAATAAATAGACCCCTCATGAATTGTCATCTTTTTTAAGATCTCTTCATCGGTAACGAGGTGATTGCCTGAGAAGGTTACTTTCCCAATATGATAAAGAGTTCCACGATTAGCGGTGATCCTTACTATGAGTTTGTTGCTGACCGGATCTTCTTGAATGGCAATATCTACGGTAGCGTCGGCATATCCTTTATTATGGAGAAGGTTGATGACGAGCATTCTGTCTTGTTCCAACATATCCTCATTATATAACCCTTTTCCCGTCAGCCAGCTGAGGAGGAAATTGTATTGTTTGGTAAGGATCATATCCATAATCTGTGAGGTTTCTTTCTTAGTAAATCCATTGAAGATGATCCTTTTGATCCTTCCGGAGGGCCCTTCTTGCACATGTATGAAAATCTCGATCGCATTTTTTCCAGGAGTGGGTTCGATCGAATAACTGAGCTCCGAGTCAAAGTAGCCCCGTTTCACGTAAAATTCTTTGAGCTTGTTGAATTTCTTGTTGAACTCACTTCTGTTGAAAATCGTATTGGGCTTTACGTCGAGCTCTTTTTGTAATTTAGAGGTGGAAAAAACTGTATTCCCCTCCCAACTGATCGAATGGATAAGAGGTTTTGGCCATATTTTTAATAAAATGACCACTTGGTTGTCTTGCGTAGTAACTACAGGATCCACTTTATCAAACTCATCGTAGAGCATCTTTAAATCACTATCAAATATCGTCTGAGAAAAATGATCATTTGCTTTTGTTTTCATCCGGTTGAGGATCAAACTTTTATCATAAGAATAGGTTGGGTCGGGGTGTTCGAATTGTACCTCGATACTTTTGACGGTTTTATCTTCCGGTGATTGGGCTCCTTGCAAGCAGATAGCAAAGGAGAAAAAGAAAAAAAAGAAATATCGAAATTGTTTCACGAGGGGAATATTGGCATATCTTATGAAAAAATTCTACAGAAAGATCTGTCTTGCAGAAAGTGCCCTCGCAAGAGTAGTCCCATCGATGTATTCCAAACTGCTGCCGACAGGGAGGCCAAAAGCGAGGCGGGTGATGGCGATGTTCCAGATAGCTAGGTGTTGTTTCAAAAAAAGAGAGGTCGTATCTCCTTCCAGTGTCGAATCTAAAGCGAGGATCACCTCTTTTACCTGATGACTTTGGATATATTGTTGTAGGTGATGCAAATCGGTATCGGTAAGGGTTTTTCCTTCGATGGGAGAGAGGAGACGGGGGAGTACGTAATAGAGCCCTTGATAGATTTTTGTCTCTTCGACGGCATAAATATCTTTGGGAGAAGAGACGATACAAAGGTGAGGAGAGAATCTTACGCAAAACGGGCAAGAGGAGCTGTCTCTAAGGGCGCCACATTCTTGGCAGGGTATAATACTTTTTTGAATAGCTTCTAAAAGATTGCTCAAAAATTGTTTATCCTCCTTGGGCCAGCTTAAAAGGTGGAAGGCAAAACGCTCTGCCGTCTTCGCTCCTACGCCGGGAAATTTTTTTAAAATGGCTATGAGCGCGTGTAAATCTTTAGGGTATTTCAAGGTATTTTTTACCTTTTCTTTAAGGATATCTTACGTTAAAATTACCCTGATGAGTAATTCAAGAAAAGTAAAAATTATAGGTACGGGTTCCTACCTTCCTGAAAAGATCCTTTCTAATGCCGATTTTGAAAAAATGATCGAGGTGACCGATGAGTGGATTGTCACCCGAACCGGAGTGAAGGAAAGGAGGATTGCCGGCAAGGAAGAATTTTCTTCTACTATGGGGATTTTAGCTGCGAAAAGGGCGATGGAAGTTGCCGGGATTACGGCGGAAGAAATTGATTTTATTATCGTAGCTACCATTACTCCCGATTATGCCTTTCCAAGTACCGCCTGTTTGATTCAAGAAGGGCTAAAGGCAAAAAAAGCTGCAGCTGTCGATATCAATGCCGCCTGCAGTGGCTGCCTTTACGCACTTATGATGGCAAAAGCTATGATCGAGAGTGGAAGCGCTAAAAATATCCTGATTATTGCTGCCGAAAAGTTCTCTTCTATTGTCAATTATAAGGATCGGTCGACCTGCATCCTTTTCGGTGATGGGGCTGCCGCTAACGTAGTGAGTGGAAGGGGGGATAGAGATGGATTAGAAGTACGGAGCCTGTGTCTTGGAGCTGATGGAGAGCAAGCAAACCTCCTTATTATGCCGGCCGGTGGCTGTCGAAACCCTCCTTCCTATAAGACGGTAGAGGAGGGGATGCATTTTGTGCAGATGGCCGGTAACGAGGTCTTTAGACATGCGGTTCGGCAGATGGAGTCTTCTTGCAAAGAGTGTCTTCAATTACTCGGAATGCAAGAAAGTAGTATTAACTGGTTGATTCCCCATCAAGCAAATGAGAGGATTATCGATGCGATTGCCAGACGATTTAGACACCTTCCTCCTGAGAAGATTATTAAAACGGTCAAGAAATATGGAAATACTTCGGCCTCCTCTATTGGAATAGCGTTAGACGAGCTTTTAAGAGGGGGAGGGGTCCAAGAGGGGGAAAATATCTTATTGACCGCCTTTGGCGCCGGGTTTACTTGGGGATCGGCAATTTTAACCAAGGTAGCAACATGAAACGGGTCCTCGTATTTCCGGGGCAAGGGGCCCAATATGTGGGGATGGGAAAAGACTTTCTATCCTTTTCGGTTGTTAAAGAAACCTTTGAAGAGGCCAACGATCTGTTGCAGGAAAATCTTTCGAAAGTTTTTTTAGAAGGGCCGGAGTCCGACCTGATCGTAACCAAAAATAGTCAACTGGCCATTTTCGTGGTAAGTGTGGCCCTCTTTCGAGTTCTTTTACAGCAGCATAAACTGAGCTTTGATACCGTCTCCGGCTTAAGCCTTGGCGAATATACGGCCCTCTTTGCTGCGGGAAAACTTTCCTTTAAAGAGGCCCTCCTCCTCATCCAAAGGCGGGCTATGTTCATGAATGAGGCTTGCAGGAGAGAAAAGGGGGCGATGGCCGCTGTATTGGGGCTAGAGTCTTCAAAAATGGAAGAGCTATTGTCTGATGGCCTTTGGATCGCTAACTATAATTCTCCCGGGCAGATTGTGATCACAGGACGGGCAGCTAAAGTAGAAAAAGTTCTATCTTCTTTAAAAGAAGCCGGAGCGAAAAGGGTTGTATCCCTTGCTGTAGATGGGGCTTTTCATAGCCCCTTGATGCAAGTTGCTGAAGAAAAGCTAACCCCTTATATACAGGCGGCTCCTATTGTCGATACCCCTATAGCTATTGTAATGAATGCCCCCGGAGATTTTTCCTCTTACGATCAACTGAAAGAGAATTTGAGCAAACAGATGACCCACCCGGTTCGTTGGGAGCAAGGGGTAAGGAAAATGATTGTAAGTGGCATCGACCACTTTCTAGAAATTGGGCCGGGTAAGACTTTGACAGCTCTCCTTCGAAAAATTGCTCCTCAGATTAAAGGAGTCTCCTTAGAAAAAATAACCGACTTAGAAGGAGTTATCGTATGATTTTAGGGAAAAAGGTCCTCATTACCGGAGGAACTTCGGGGATTGGTAAAGATATCGCCAAATACTTTGCCTCTCACGGGGCGAATGTCGCTATTTTTGGGACCAATTCAGAACGGGGAGAGGAGGCCGTTAGAGAAATCGAGGCAAATAGGGTTGGTAGCGATCAAAAAGTCTTTTTTATCAATGTCGATGTCTCCAAAGCAGCCCCGGTCGAGGCTGCCATTAACAAAATTTTAGTGGAATTCGGTGCTATCGATATCCTCATCAATAATGCAGGTATTGTTCGCGATAGCCTCCTTGTCCGAATGAAAGAAGAGGACTGGGATAAAGTTATAGAAGTGAATTTGAAATCTGTGTACAATACGTGCCGTATTGTCGCTAAAGCGATGATGAAGGCAAGATCCGGAAAGATCATCAATATTACCTCTATCATCGGGTTAATAGGCAATCCGGGACAAGTCAACTATGCAGCTTCCAAGGCAGGGATGATTGGTTTTTCCAAATCTTTAGCTAAAGAGCTGGCTAGTAGAGGGATATGTGTAAATTGTATCGCTCCGGGGTTTATTGAAACACCGATGACTGATGTCTTGAATGAAACCATGAAAACCTCTCTGTTGGAGGAGATCCCTTTAGGAAGGATGGGGAAGACTTTGGATATTGCCAAAGCAGCCCTGTTTCTTGCTAGTGATATGTCTGATTATGTGACGGGAGAGGTTATCACCGTCGCCGGCGGGATGGGGATGGCTTAAAAGGAACTAAACGAAGGATTGAATAGTATGTCAATTGAAAAAGAAGTAATCGACATTATTGTGGAACAGCTGGGCGTAGATGCCGCAGATGTCACTTTAGAGAAATCATTTGTAGAAGATTTAAATGCCGATTCTTTAGATCTCACTGAGCTCATCATGACATTTGAAGAGCGTTTTGGCTTTGAGATATCAGAAGAAGATGCTGAAAAACTAAAAACAGTGAGCGACGTCGTAAATTATATTACAAAAAGGCGTACTGCAAACACTAAGAAATAGTCTTTTTTGAAGGCTATCTGCATTCTTATCCAATTGAACTTTCGATTTTTGAGTTCACTTGAGTATAGCTGGTTCTTAATATCAAGCAAATTCCCAGAGCAATAAATGAAAAGATAAAGCCCAGGTAAAGGCCATGCTTTTGTATCCCAAGAAGGAAGGAGGCTCCTACCAGCATCCCGATAGGCTCAAAAAAGGCATCGTTAATAATCCTAACCCTAGCCCTTAGTCCATCCGGGACCTCTTTTGTCAAAAGGTTGAAGCTATTGTCTTCGAAGGTAAACAGTATGCTATCTACGGCGATAAGGCCAAGGATGGCAAAAAAGAGGGAGTCATGAACTATCCATCCGGAATAGACGATTAGGAAAAAAATAGGGGTGATGAGGATCACATTTTTTATCCCAAAGCGGTTCAAAAGAGGTCTATAGAAAAAGGCGCTGATGACGATATTGGCAAACGAGATCCATGCCCGGCATTTCCCAAGAAACTCCGAGAGGTATTCTGCAGTGAAGGTATGGATAGAACGTTCAAATCCTGAGAGGTAGTTGCACTCGGTCACGGTAAGCATAAACTGAATCAGGAGGCTAAGGGTGATTAAAAAGAGGGTAAAAGGGGATTTTACCAAAGAGCCGGAGATGGAGAAGGAGGCAGGGATATCTATTTCTTTTTTAGGGATATACAGCTGAATTTTTGTAGCTTCCCTTAAAGAAAATAGGATAAAGAAAAAGGCTAACAAGAAGAGAGAAGGGTAGCCTAGCAGCTCTAATAGAAGGTTGATAGCGGTTCCTGAAGTGACGATACCTAAAAAATAGGCCGAACTATAAAGGGAGTAGATCCTTTTGGCCTGGTTACTGTCGTGGTATTGATCGATAAAGGTCCAAGCTGAGGCCAAAAAAATCGAAAAAAACATCCGACTAAAGATCTTAAGCGCCAGCCAAAACCAGGGGGGTGGGTAGATAGAGAGGAGGACAATAGAGACAAGGGATAGGAAACTGCCTAAGAGCATCACCGTTTTGAGAATTTTAAAAGAGTTGGCGGTTTTTAGCGCGTAGAGGATAAAAGAAGAGATTCCGATCGTTCCCAAAGAGGAATATAGGTAGAATTTAGGTAGGGTAAGGCTCCCTACGTTTTTCAAGAATAAACCGTCGGCCAAGGTCTCTATGCAGGTGGTAGCAAAGGCCCAAAAGAAAGAAAGCCGTATAAAATAAAGGACTCTAGTTTCTTCACCCGGTTGGATAGAAAGGGAAAATTGGATAATTTTTTTCATTTTGCTCAATGGTATTTTACAGAAATCAGTTATTTTCTGTTTTCAAAAAAAGTAAAGAACTACAATAAATTTTCATGGATACCGGAGCTTATCATTTTGGATTTATCGGATTTGGCCATTTTGCCGAAGTGATCTATGCCTCTTTACGCCAGGCAAAAATGGTGAAACCGGGACAAGTTCTTTTCTACAAAAGGAGCCACCACACGGCTGTGTCTAAAAAATGGGGGATAAGTGCCGTCTCTTTAGAGCAGCTTTTGACTGTTTCGGATATCCTATTTCTCTGTGTCAGGCCCCAGCATCTCACCACCCTTTTTTCTGGGTTTCCAAGAAATCTAGACCTCAGTTTAAAATTATTTATTTCCATTATAGCAGGAAAAAAGATCTCCTATTTTTTAGAAAAGCTAGGACCCTCCACCCAAATTGTCAGAGTAATGCCTAATATTCCTTGCAGTATCGGGGAGGGGATGTCGGTTTTTAGTTTTGGCCCTGAGGTGGAGGAAAAATATCACGAGGTAGCCAGGTATCTTTTTTCTGCGATGGGAGACTTGGTAGAGATAGAGGAAAAATATATGGATATAGCTACCGCTTTATCAGGGAGCTCTCCTGCTTTTATCTCCCTTTTCATCGATGCCTTAGCAAAGCTGGGACAAGAAGAGGGGCTCTCCTATGATCTTGCCTTAAAATTAGTAGCCCAGTCGTTTTTGGGGACGGCGAAACTCGTACAAAAAGGACAAATGCCCGGGGAGCTAATGGAAAAAATCGCAGTTCCCGGCGGGACGACAGAGAAGGGGTTACAGGTGCTAGCGGATAGGAAGGTAGCAGAGGAGATTAAAAAAGCAGCCAAGGCGACTATGATGGCTTCAAAAGAGCTTTCTAATGGATAAGAAAAAATTGATTATCATCGGTTCGGGGCCGGCAGGTTTTACTGCAGCTATTTATGCAGCTAGAGCCAATTTATTTCCCACTCTTTATGAAGGGTTTTTGTCAGGCCCTTCCGGCGGACAACTTATGACTACTACCGATGTGGAAAATTATCCCGGATTTCCGCAAGGAATATTGGGGCCAAAGATGATGGAAGAGTTTCGCAAACAAGCCCTCCGTTTCGGGACTACTATCCTTACTGAAGACGTCCTCTCTGTAGAGCTCTCCAAAAGACCTTTTATTGTAAAGGGAGGTAATACACAGCTCCAGGCAGAGGCCCTGATCCTAGCTACCGGAGCTAACGCTAAAAGGCTCGATATTCCCGGCACTCGTGATGGAGAGCTATGGCAAAAAGGGGTGACGGCATGTGCCGTCTGCGACGGAGCCGCCCCTATTTTTCGAAACAAAGATCTTTTTGTGATTGGAGGGGGGGATAGTGCTGTAGAAGAGGCAATTTTTTTGACGAAATACGGAAAAAAGGTCTACATCGTACACAGAAGAGATGTATTACGAGCTTCTAAAATTATGGCTGATCGGGCGAAAAAACACTCTAAGATCGAAATTCTCTGGGATGCGGTGATCGAAAAAGTTGTGGGAGATAAGGTAGTAGAAAGTGTGATCTTAAAAAATTTGAAGACAAATCAAGTAGATATAAAAGAAGCAGGTGGGGTCTTTTTTGCCATCGGCCACTCCCCCAACACCCAATTTTTACAAAATCAGGTGAAGTTGCTACCCAATGGGTATATTGATGTAAAACCTGGGGGGACGCAAACTTCTATAGAAGGAGTTTTTGCCGCAGGGGATGTTCAGGATCATCTCTATAGGCAGGCAGTAACGGCAGCAGGTTCGGGGTGTATGGCTGCTTTAGATGCGGAAAAGTGGTTAAGCGCGCAGGAATCGGCGTGAAAAAATATCTATTTTTCTGGATTTTAGGGATAGCTTCCCTCTTCGGAATTGAAAAAGAGCCCTGGTTTGGCAGTCTCTACGAGTTCAACTTTTTAGGAACCTATTCTTACTCCAGATTTCCTAGGGTGCAAGGAGCTTACCCTCAGCTACTAAAGCCTTTTAATGAAAATCTTTTTTATGGAGATCTAGAATTTTGTTTTACCCCCAATTGGGATATCGATATGGACCTGCAGTTTGCCGACGACACGGCCGTCTCTTTTAGTTTTCGGACGCTAGCTTTACAGGTTCGCTACCTATGGTTAGATGATATCATTGGTGATATGGTAAGCCTTACTACAGGGTTCAGCTCTAGATATACTTCAAGAAGAGGGCTTAGCGACGTCAGCTGCCCCTCCTATGCCAATGCCGATTTTGAGGTCAACCTCGCTATTGGAAGAGAGTTTGACTGCTTTCGCCTCTGGCGCTTTCGTCTATGGGGTTATGGCGCAGTTGGCAAAGCCAACCGGGGGTCGCCGTGGATCAATGGGATCATTGGCTTTGAAGGCAATCGGCTCGATAAACATAAGTGGGGGATCTTCTTTATCGGCTCTGAGGCTTATGGAAGGTACCATACCTTAAATCCTTTTGCATTTAATGGCTATGCTAAGATCCGAGAAAGATATATTGATCTTGCCTTTCGATACGGCTATGGATTGGGTGCATGGGGGACAATTCGGCTAGAGTATGTCCGAAGGATGGCTGCTAAATTATGTCCTGAGGATGTCAATACCTTCTTGATCGGGTATCTGTTACCTTTTTCTTTTTAGAAATAGACAGCAATAGCGGTAGCATACTCATCACTATGACTGATGGAAACTAGGATAGTAGGGTTTTGAAAGCGCTCTTTAATAGAGGGAGAGAGGATGACAATCGGCTTGCCTTTTGTATCTGCGTGGATAGCAATATCGCGCCACTGCACTTCAGAACCAAATCCGGTTCCCAGGGCCTTTACGATTGCCTCTTTGGCGGCAAAGCGGCCGGCAAAATGAGGGGCCGAATCGGTATATTTCAGACAATAATCTTGCTCTTTTTGGGTAAACAGCCGATCCAAAAAATGGTGACCATGCCTCTCTATGCTAAGGCGTATCCTCTCAATTTCGACGATGTCGTTTCCAATACCTTTCATTAGTAATCAATTTCACAGGAAAGAGAGGCTTCATCTTTAGCATTGCAAAAGATAAGGCGACCGGAGGTAGTGTGTTTGACCGAAAGGACCTTAGCTTCAATAGATTCGCCGATATAATCTCCTCCTCCGTTCACTACCACCATCGTCCCATCTTCCAAGTATCCGATACCTTGCCGGGGCTCTTTTCCATGGCGCTGGATCTTGATAAGGATCTCTTCCCCTGTTTGCGCCAGAGGCTTGAGGGCGCTAGAAAGGGTGTGGAGGCTGATAATGCGAATCCCCGGTGTATCACTCTGTACTTTGCTGATATCGGCTGTCAGGATGTTAGCATCGATAAATTTTGCAAGACGGAGCATTTTGGTTAATGGATCTTGGCTATCCGGAAGATCGGCCTCATGATAGCGGAGGTCCAGATGGGGTAGCGCCTGTAGTTTTTGTAAAGTCTCTAAGGCCTGCCGTGCCTTATTTTTAGAAGATTCTTCAGAAAATTCCGATAAGATCTGAAGGTCTTTGATGAGAAACGTAGGGATAAGGAGCTGGTTATCTAAAAGACCGGTTGCAGCAAGGTCGATGATTCTCATGTCGGCAAGAGAGGAACCATCGAGTAAGAGATCCCTTTTTTTATAGGCAAGAGGCGAGAGTTTTATGAAAGGGATACTTAAATGGATCTCAGAAGCATTGCGTATTGTGAGGAGTGTCCCTAAATAGACCCCGAAAAGAAATAAAGAGATCTTCAAGATCTCGAAAAGGGGAAGGAAAGGATAAGTTGTCAGACCTAAATTCCATAAACTTTGGAAAATTAAGGTGAGTCCTTTTCCCATTAAATAACCAAAGAAAAGGCCAAGGGCAGTGAGATTAAAAGCACGAAGAGAAAATCGTTGAAAAAACTTTTCAGCTACACGTAGAAGAATCGCAAGCCCCAGCCCAAGCAAGACACCTACCAAGGCATTTACCGTTTTAGAGCCCATAGGTAGAGAAATCATATAAGAAGTAATAAAAATTATACTAAGTAAGGGAAAAAGGGTGCGGGAAAAGGCTATTGCAATATTCATAACAATTTCTTATCTTATATTCAGTTGTTACCTTTAGTCAATATTTATGAAACCGATACATATCCGAATCTTTTCCACTCTCCTCTGGGGAGGAGTCGGAGCAGGGCTTATGTTCAAAGGATTTAAGTATATTTTATCAGAGGCTTCTTATGAAATAGCGATCCTATTTATTGGATTTTCTTTAATGATAGGGTATTTCAAAGGAAAATATGTGATGAAACGGGCAGTGATGAGGATTATGGACAGGGTCACCGTCCTTCCCCAGCCGGTATCGTTTACCCAGGTCTATAGCCCTTCTTATATCCTTTTGGTCGGAGCCATGGTAACCTTAGGGATAGGATTAAAAATGGTGGGCCTTCCTATCGTATATTTAGGGGGGATCGACTTGGCTATTGGCTCTGCCCTTCTTCAGGGGGCTCTACATTGGGCAAGAAAGTAATTTCCTATTTTTTCTGGGATCCTAAACGAGAAGCTTTTACCTTACCACTTATCGATCACCCTATTGTATGGTATGGGGTCTTTTTTGCCTTTGGTTTTTGGGTTGGCTACCGGATATTTCTCCAGCTTCTTAAAGGGCAGGTCGATAGGGAAGTTGCGAAAAAACTGGCCGATCGATTTACCCTCTATGTAGTAGTAGCTACCATTATCGGTGCCAGGTTAGGCCACTATCTTTTTTATGAAAACCCCTTCGACTATCTTATCCACCCCCTCATCCTCTTAGAAACCTGGAAAGGGGGCCTTGCAAGCCATGGAGGAGCTTTCGCTATCTTTCTAGCTATTTATTTTTTTAGCAAATGGGCGAAAAGATATGCTCCCATAACTTTCTTTGGTTATCTCGACTTGATAGCTATCCCTTGTGCTTTTGCGGCGACCTGTATACGGGTAGGGAACTTTTTCAATCAGGAGATTTTGGGAAAACCTTTCGATGGACCTTGGGCAGTTTTATTCGCCCATCCAATGGATGGGTCTATCCCTCTCCCTCGCCATCCGGTACAGCTCTATGAGGCAATAGCCTATTTTGCAATTTTTCTTTTTCTTTTAGTCTTGCCAAAGAAAAAAGAGGGAAAGAGGATCGGCATTTTTTTGACCCTCGTCTTCGTAGCTAGATTTTTGCTCGAATTTTTCAAAGAAGAAGAGAGTTTGATCTTTCACGCACCTATTACAATGGGGCAACTCCTTAGCTTACCTTGGATTGTTTTAGGCTTTTATTTTGTATTTTCCCCTCTAGCGAGCCCTTCGCAGATTCCAGAACATACTGGAAAATAAGGGGGGCTACGATAGTAGCATCCGATTCGATAATAAAACTGGGAGTCGATTCGGCGAGTTTTCCCCAAGTAATTTTCTCATTTGGGGTAGCTCCGCTATAGGAACCATAGGAGGTGACGCTGTCGCTAATTTGGCAGAAATAGCTCCATAAAGGGCATTTTTTTCGTAAATCTTGCCGGATTAATGGGACCAAACATATCGGAAAATCCCCTGCAATCCCCCCTCCAATTTGGAAAAAGCCAATGGGAGATTCGGCAGATACATGCAGATACCAAGAAAGGGCAGATGCCATATATTCCAAACCTGTTTTGATCACACTAAATCTCGATAGCTTCTTGGCGATGACGTGGGAGACAAAGATATTTCCCGAAGTCGAGTCTTCCCAGCCGGGAACAAAGATAGGAAGTTTTTTCTCATAGGCAGCAAGTAGCCACGAGTTTTTTGGGTCGATTTCATAGTGGGATTCCAAAGCCTTGCTCTCGATGAGCTGATAGATATATTCATGCGGGAAATAACTGCAGTTTTCTTTATCGGCTTTTTCCCATAACGAATAGAGATAGCTTTCAATCTTTCGAAAGGCGACATCTTCAGGAATACAGGTGTCGGTGACACGGTTGAGACCTTGTCTGTAAAGGTCTTCTTCTTCTTTTTTCGTAAGGTATCGATAGTTCGGAATTCTTTTATAATGGTTATGGGCAACTAAGTTATAGATATCCTCTTCTAAATTAGCTCCGGTACAAGAAATAGCATGGACTTTATCCTGCCGAATCATCTCTGCGAGGGAAATGCCGAGCTCTGCCGTACTCATTGCTCCCGCCAGTGTGACTAACATTTTCCCCCCTCGATCTAGGAGATGAACCCAACTTTCGGCAGCATCGACAGTAGCCGCTGCATTGAAATGTTTAAAATGCTTTTTCATGAATGTACGAATCATCTACACCACCAAATAGGTATAACTTTCTAAAGCCTCTTTGAAGCGTTTTTTTAACTTAGCCGACTCTTCATTCGTCAGCCGTCCCTCTTTTAACGCTTTTTCTATAGAAAGTCGAAGCCGCTCGATCAGATCGGCAGAATCGTATTGGACATAATGGAGAACTTCGTTAATCGTATCCCCTTCAATTTCATGTTTGAAGACCCAGTTACCCTCTTCATCTACATCGATATGTACTGCGTTGGTGTCCCCAAAAAGATTATGGAACCCTCCTAAGATCTCTTGGTAAGCACCAACTAAAAATATTCCTAGAAGATAGGGGGTGTTTCCGAGTTCGTGAAGATGGATAGCCCTAGCCGGCTCTTTAGGATGTACAAAATGGTCGATTTTTCCGTCGCTATCGCAAGATAGATCGACAATAGTCGCCCGTCTTTTAGGCTCTTCGGCCAAGCGGTGAATAGGCATTATAGGGAAAATTTGTTGAATCGCCCAGACATCAGGTAATGACTGAAAGACGGAGAAATTGCAAAAATAGGTGTCGAGGAGTTTGTTATCCAGGTGTTCGATATCTTTAGGAATATATTTTAGCTCTTTTGAAAGGAGGCGTAATTTGGCAATCAAATGGCGATAAGCCCTTTCTGCATAGGCCCTTTCCTGTAAGGTAATATCTCCCTGAATAAACCTCTCTAAAATATTTTCTCGAAGGTCATTAGCATCGTGAAGGGCTTCATGACATTTTTTAGCAGTAACCGTATGGTAGAGGTGGGAAAATTCATGGAGAAGCTCATTGTCGCTTTGAGGAGGATCTAGCTGAGGGACAACCCCTACTGATGGGGCAACGTCGATCACTTCGGTGATGAGGACCGAGTGGTGGGCGACGATAGCTCTTCCCGATTCGCTGATAATGACAGGATGAGGAAGGCTTGCTTCATCACAAGCAGTGCCAATTGCTGAGACAACATCTCTAGCATATTCTTCCATCGAATAGTTCATGGAACAGTTGCTGGTAGTTTTCGTCCCGTCATAATCGACGCCAAGGCCGCCGCCGACATCGAAAAAAGAGATCGAGGGGCATAGTTTAGCAAGCTCGGTATACATCCTTGTCGATTCTTTAAGGACTTTTTTAATGGGGATAATCGAAGTGATTTGGCTGCCGATATGAAAATGAAGGAGTTTGACCCAGTGGTCTTTTTCGACCTTTTTTAACTGTTCGACGGCCAAGATGATTTCGTGAACATCCAGTCCAAATTTTGCAAGCTCTCCACTAGAAGAGGCCCACCTTCCCGATCCTTTAGCGTGGGGTTTCATCCTAAACCCGATTTCGGCTTCGATGCCTAGCTGTGAAGCAATATCTAAGACCAATTTTAGTTCATAGAATTGTTCGATGATGATGATCGATTTTCTGCCGATCTTTCTCGCAAGAAGGGCAAGTTCGATATATTCGGCATCTTTATATCCATTGCACAGGAGGAGGGCTCCATCGGTATTGTGTATGCTGAGGACGGCGACGAGCTCGGGTTTGCTCCCTACTTCGAGCCCCAACAAATGCTCCATCCCGGCTAAGCGGATCACGTCGACAACATGTTTTTGCTGGTTGACCTTGATCGGATAAGCAGGGCGGTAGTCATTTTTATAGTTAAATTCTTGAATGGCGGAAGAAAAAGAATGACAGAGGCGCTTAATCCTATCGCGGATGATCCCATCAAAGCGTAATAAGATCGGCGCTTCAATCCCTCGCTGTTCAAGCGCTTGGACGATTTCATAGAGGTCAAAACCCTTTCCGCCCCGATCGGGGCGGACGACCACGTGTCCTTCTTCATTGATATCGAAATAGTGCTCTCCCCACCCTCCGATCCAATAGAGCTCATTGTTTTTTGCCAGGCTCCAGTTGGGTGATGGTTTTTCCGTGATAGTTGTCATAAACTCGAGTGTAGTATTTTACGATTTTTTTTGAAAAAATTTTCTCAAAAAAAGTCGTTTTTTTTTTGCAAATCTCAATAAAATATATTTCTATCGCAGTCGTGAGAGAATAACCCCCATTTTTTTCCTGTTATAAAAAAGGGAAAATGTTATAAAATTTATTCAAATAAGGTAGGAGCTTTTCTTATGAATTTTATCCATATCGCAGGACGTTTGGGAGCTGATCCAGAAGTTAGATTTACCTCATCAGGGCAAAAAGTCACCAGCCTTCGAGTTGCTTCCAATTCTCGAAAAGGAGGGAAAGAAGAGACTATTTGGTGGAGGGTCACTTTGTGGGGCGAGCAGTATGATAAGATTGTCCCCCATCTGAAAAAGGGGGGGGCTGTTATGGTTTTTGGAGAGCTTAGCAAACCCGAAATTTTTACTGACAGAGAGGGGAAACCGCAAATTTCGATGAATATCACCGCGTCCAATATCCAATTTAGCCCCTTTGGAAATAAATCTGCCGAGAAGGGGAGCTCTGAGGTCCAAGAGGCTCCTTCTATGGCCTTTGCCTCTCCATACCAAGGGGAACAAAAAGATTCGGTAGATGATGAAGTCCCATTCTGAAGTGTTGATCCAACCCTTCTTTAAGGGAGAAAAAGGGTTGCCGCTGGATTTTGAGGGAGAGTTAGAAGAGCTTCTCTTTCTCTATCCTAAAGGAAAGAGGGTGTTAGCGGTTGGTCTAGGGGAAAGAAAATCGGTAACCGATGATGGACTCCGAAGGGCCTATGCGGTAGCTGCAAGGGCTTGTCAAAGTAAAAAAATCACAGCTGCCAAGGTGATAGTTCCAAAAGATATTTCCGTCCAACCTTGCGCCGAGGGTATCTACCTCGGCAACTATGCCTATACCGCTTTAAAAAATAGTACGTTGAAAGAAAACCCTGTTACCCTTCTGAAAAAAATTGTATTTGTTTCCAAGGATTCTTCTGCTATCAAAAAAGCTAAGATATTGGCCGATGGGGTCCATTTCGTCCGCGACCTTGTCAACACCAACTCCGATGATAAGCCCCCTTCTTACTTAGTTTCTATTGCTAAGTCTTTAGGAGAAAAATATTCTAATATTGCCGTAGAGGTCTTGGACAAGAAGAGGATAGAGAAAGAAAAGATGGGGCTCATCTTAGCTGTTAGCCAAGGATCCCCTCGCGATCCTGCTCTGATACTCCTTAATTATGTCGGAGATCCCTCTTCAAAAGAGTGTATAGCCCTTGTGGGTAAAGGCATTACTTTCGATACAGGGGGGCTCAATATCAAAACGGCAGGTATGGAGACGATGAAGATGGATATGGCGGGAGGGGCAGTTATTTTAGGGACGTTGCAAACTGCTGCTGCATTAAATTTGAAGAAAAATATCCTCGGAGTAATCCCTGCTGTAGAAAATTCGATAGGACCTATGAGCTATAAGCCGGGGGATGTCTATACCTCTTATTTGGGACAAACGGTAGAAGTGACCAATACCGATGCCGAAGGGCGGTTGATTTTAGCCGATGCTTTGGCCTATACGGTAAAAAACTATTCTCCTACAACGATTATCGATATGGGGACCTTAACCGGCGCAATTGTGGTTGCTTTAGGAGAGGAAATAGCCGGCCTCTTTTGCAATAACGAGTTTTTGGGTCAAAAGCTCCAAGAAGCTTCCAAAAAATGTGGAGAAAGAATTTGGCCGATGCCCCTTCCCATGGACTATAAAAAACTACTACAATCCGATATCGGCGATATCAAAAACTCTGCAGGAAAAATAGCCTCTTCCATCCAATGCGCCCTTTTTCTTCAAGAATTTGTAGGTACCACCCCTTGGGCCCATCTCGATATTGCAGGCGTTGATTGCCACCAAAAAGCAACCGGTTACCATCCTGCCAATGCTTCGGGAGTAGGGGTCCGTCTTTTTATCCAATTTTTAGAGTTATGAAATGGCGAGTTACCTCTAACATTAAACTAATTACATTTTTACATGAAAAGCTTCCCTCCTATTCGGCTAGGGCTATCAAAAAAAAGATCGAAAGCAATGCTTGTAAAGTAAATAAAGAGGTAGAAAGGTTTGCCTCTACACAACTTGTTAAAGGGGATTGGGTAGAGTTTAATCTTTCGATATTTTCTAAGACTTTATACACAGAAACGACTATTTATGAAGATGAAGAGTATAAGATCATCGATAAACCTCCCTATACGAGTTGTGAGGAAAAAGTTTTTAAGCCCTATTTTTTGACCCATCGATTAGACAGAGATACGAGCGGCCTGCTTATATTGGCTAAACATAAAGATGCCGAGGAGAGGATGGTCACCCTTTTTGCAAAGAGAGAGGTTAAAAAGAGATATTTGGCAATTGTAGATGGGAGGGTGAAAAGAGGAGAGGGGGTATGCCAAAGTAGGTTACGGGCAAAAATAAGATACCAAGGTGGGGCTTTGTGGGGCTCTTCGAAAAGGGGGAAGATGGCGGTGACCCGCTATAAGTGTTTACAAAAGGGAAAAGATAGCTCCCTTCTTTTATGTCAGCCTGAAACGGGGAGGACCCACCAAATAAGGGTACATCTACTCGAAATGGGCCATCCGATACTTGGCGACTATCAGTATTGTAGCGAATTTGCTTCTCAAGTAGAGGCAAAAAGGCAAATGCTCCATGCGCATACCCTCTTTTTTATCCATCCATTTTTACGGAAAGAAGTGGAAGTAGAGGCGAAAGTCCCCGAGGATTTCTCCCCTCATTTGAGATGGATGAAAGAGAGCTGCCCTTGATGGTCCGAAAGGGCGGTAAATGGGGTGTCCGGGTCATTCATAGAGATGACCGTAGTGGTAAGATGGGGAATATGCGTGTAAGATTCATCGGTAAACGGCTTTTGTTTTAGGAAAAGGGTGTAATCTAAGATATCGGGTTTACAGGAAAGATGGCTGTTTCCTTTTCTCCAAAAAGAGGAATAATCGATCACTGTCCTACAAGCCATAGATACCTGCTTTCTATTCACGTTGTAGGGATCAAAAAAGTAGGTTTGCAAAAGTTTTTCCCCTTGCTCCTTGGAGCCAAAAGAGATGTTGAGATCGCCGCAGAAGATGCAGGATATTGGCTCTTGTAGATCGTTTTGTATCTTTTGTAGGATTTTTCTAAGCTGTTTTTCTCTAAATTCGGGGCCGGGGGTGGAGGAAAACGGTTCTAAATGAGTGGTGTAGATATGGGCTTTTTTCCCCTTTTCCCCTTGGATGATAAAGTCAAAAACCCCCCGATTCATCGGGGTAGGAGTTTCAGAGAAGAGGGTGAAAGTGGGGTGGGTAATTTCGTATTTGCTTGCGATGAAAAGTCCACTATTTACCCCTAACGTCTGTTCATTAAATCCAAAGTTTCTTGGACCGATTTTTAGATAAAAATGGGAATATTTTTTAGATAAAGCGGTAAAAAGGACACTAGCGGCTTCATCATCAAACACCTCTTGTAGACAAACGATATCGGGTTCTACTCGGGTGATTTTAGTGAGGATCCCTTTGATCCTCTTTTTCCAAGGTAAAATCCCTCCTAAAATGAGGGGCTGATTTTCCGGTAAAAAACAGACATTGAGACTCAACAAGGTAAAGTTTGTAAGCTGTTTTTTGCAAGGGCCTTTCCCTGGAAGGTAGCTATAGGGCTTTCGAGAATGGCTGGCAATTACCCTTTGGATGAATCCTACCCGATCTTTTAGGTAGTCGGGTATTATTTTTTCATGAAGGCTTTGGGAAATTTGATGGAGGGTATGCCACTGGCTTTCTGTTAGATTTTTAAAGATAATTGCTTTTTCCATATAGGAGAGCATAGAAAAGACCACTTCTGGAGAGTTTTGAAGCTTTTCTTGAAAAAAATTATATAAATTCAACAGCGCTCTTTCGGCAACTTCGATGATCTTTTCTGAGGAGTTGATGAGGCAGGTGTATTTTAAAAGAAATAGCTTATTGACAAACTCTCTTCCGATCCTATCCCATTTCTCTACCGTGTTTTCATAAGTTCTGTCCCGGATGGGAATTTTGCAAAATTCATCGATACTAGCCACTAGATTTTTTTGAGTATGTTGAGATAAAAGGGAGATTTTTTCTTCGGAGGTGGGAAAATCATGAAAGAGCTGGGCTTTTACTTTTTCTTCTTGTGCTAGCCTTCCCTGTCGAATAAGAATAGGTATAGCGAAAAGACAGGCAGCACACAATAGTAAGGTTCCAAGACGTCTCATGTTTATAGCATGCAAGGAAAAAGCAATTTGTTGCAAGGATCTGACACTGCTCACAGAGCTTTGCTTGAATCAAAATTCGCCCTTGCTCCTGTCCGACTTTCTCGGTGCAATCTATGATGAAATTTAAATTTTTGATATTTTTGTCCTATGAGTACTATTCATCCACAAGCAGGGAAAGCTGCGGATAAGCTTATCGATGTGAGCAAACTGCAACAAGCCTATTACGATAGACATCCTAACTTCGCTGTAAAAGCAGAGAGGGTTTTATTTGGCACTTCAGGCCACAGAGGCTCCTCTTTAAAAAATAGTTTCAATGAAGATCATATTCTAGCGATTACCGAAGCGATTTGTCTGTATCGCGCAAGGCAAAAAATTGTAGGTCCCCTATTTTTAGGGATCGATACGCACGCCCTTTCGATTCCTGCTATGAAAACAGCTGTCGAGGTATTGGCAGCTCATGGGGTGACGTTGATCCTTGCGGAGAGAGATGAATATACCCCAACTCCTGTTATCTCTCATGCGATTCTTTCCTATAATAAAGGAAGAAAAGATAGATTGGCCGATGGAATCGTCATCACTCCTTCTCACAATCCCCCTGAAGAAGGGGGATTTAAGTATAATCCACCTCATGGAGGGCCGGCGGAATCTGAAGCTACCTCTTGGATCGAAAAAAAAGCAAATGAGCTCTTAGGAAAAGAGGGGACAAGGATCTCTTATGAGAAAGCTGTGCAGGCGAAGACGACCCACCGATATAACTATATCGATCCTTATGTCGCCGATCTTAATAATGTCATCGATATGTGGGCCCTACAAAATCTTTCTTTAGGGGTCGATCCTCTGGGAGGAGCAGGGGTCCATTACTGGGAGAAAATTGCCGATAATTATCAGCTAAAGCTCAATATAGTGAATACAAAAGTCGACCCTACTTTTCGGTTTATGACCCTCGATTGGGATGGGAAAATTCGGATGGACCCTTCTTCTGTTTATGCGATGAAGGGGCTCATTGGGATGCAAGGAAAGTTTGACATCGCCTTTGCGTGCGATACCGATCATGACCGGCATGGGATTGTAACCAAAAGCTCAGGTCTTATGCCTCCCAATCATTTTCTTGCGGCTGCCTTATTCTACCTATTTTTACACCGGCCAAAATGGAAACCTTCGATGCTTGTAGGCAAGACAATCGTCAGCTCCCAAATGATTGACAAAGTAGCCGGTAAACTAGGAAGAAAAATTTATGAAACTCCGGTCGGTTTTAAATGGTTCGTCGAAGGGCTCCTCCATGGAGAAATTGGTTTTGCGGGAGAGGAGAGTGCTGGCGCTTCTTTTTTAAGAAAAGACGGGACGGTTTGGACGACGGATAAGGATGGGATTATCCTCGCCCTCCTTGCCGCCGAAATCCTTGGCAAGATGAAAAGAGATCCTGCGGAGATCTACCAAGATTTTGTGAAAGAGTTTGGTGAGTCGTTTTATGAAAGGGTAGATGCCGTAGCAACGGTGGAAGAAAAAGAGGCTTTAAAAAAGGTGACATCGGACAAGATTGTTCTTCAAGAGCTGGCAGGGGATACAGTCGAATCTATTTTAACAACAACCGGCCATGGTCCTATTGGCGGGATAAAGGTGGTTACCCAAAAGGGGTGGTTTGCGGCAAGGCCATCAGGGACCGAAGCTATTTATAAGATCTATGCAGAGAGTTTTGTAAGTCGGGGGCACTTACAAAAAATCTTGAAAGAAGCTACCACTATTATCAAAGGTTTATTATGAAGGTTGCCGGATATCAGGACTTGCAAGAGCTTGCCTTGAATCTGATCTGGTCCTGGAATCCGGGGATGGATGAGGTATGGAAAGCTTTAGATCCTGACCAGTGGGAGCTTACCCATAATCCGTGGAGCATTTTGCAGACAGTATCTTCCGAAAAACTACAAGAGCTTTTTTCTTCTCCCTCCTTTCGCGATAATCTTAAAAGTCTTATCGCCAAGATGCATAAAGAGGAAAAAGAGGATGCCTGGTTTCAAAAAGAGCACCGAGGGGCCAAGTTAAAACTTGTCTGTTATTTTAGCATGGAATATATGCTCTCGGAAGCCTTACCCATCTATTCGGGAGGATTGGGCAATGTAGCCGGCGACGGGCTTAAAGCGGCTAGCGATTTAGGGCTCCCTCTTGTAGGGATCGGTCTTTTATATCAAGAAGGGTATTTCCGCCAAACTATCGATAAAGAGGGAAAGCAAGAAGCTATTTATCCTTATAATGACCCTGGACAACTTCCTATAAGACCTTTGAGGAAAAAAGATGGGCAGTGGCTGCGTATACCTCTGCAATTGCCCGGTTTTTCCATCTGGCTCAGAGCTTGGGAGGTAAAGATTGGAAAGGTGAAGCTTTTCCTCCTTGATAGCAACGATCCGCTCAATACTCCGATCCACCGAGGAATTACCAGTCAACTCTATGGTGGGGATAAAGAGCTCCGTTTGCAGCAAGAGCTTATTTTAGGGATTGGAGGATGGAAGCTCTTACAAGAGCTAGGGCTCGATCCTGAGGTATGTCATCTCAATGAAGGGCATGCCGCTTTTGCCGTATTGCAAAGGGCAAAGGCTTTCATGGATCGGGAACAAGTCTGTTTTGAAATAGCCCTTGCGGCTACTAAAGTGGGCAATCTTTTTACGACCCATACTGCAGTCGCTGCCGGTTTTGACCTTTTTCCTGAACAGTTGTTAGAGCGCTATGTATCTGGCTATGCGGAAAAAGAGCTAGGTATTTCTTTGAAAGAGCTTTTGGCTTTAGGGAAAAAAGATCCTCAAGATAGGGGTGAATTTTTTAATATGGCCTATTTAGCGGCGAAATGTAGCAGGTCTATCAATGGGGTGAGCCAGCTCCATGCGAAAGTAAGCCGTCAGATTTTTTCCCCCCTTTTTCCTCGTCGCCCTATCGACGAAATTCCTATTGGGTATGTAACTAATGGAGTCCATATGCCTAGCTGGGATTGTTATGCTTCCGATAGACTATGGAAAGAGTATTGTGGTGAGAAGAGATGGATGGGGAAGGTAGAAGATATTCCCAAGAAATTTCGTAAAGTTCCTGACGATAAAATTTGGGAATTGCGTAATTATTTACGTAAAGAATTTATCGACTATCTTCGGATCCGAGCTAAGGAGATGTGGGAGATAAGAGGGTGTGAAGAAGAACAGATAGAAATGTCGAAATCTTTATTTAATTCCGAAGTATTGACGTTAGGATTTGCAAGACGTTTTGCCACCTATAAGCGGCCTAATATGCTTCTTCACGATCCAAACAGGCTCATCCGCATTCTTACCAATCCAAAATATCCGGTACAGCTCGTCATTGCAGGTAAAGCTCATCCTGCCGATACTGCCGGGCAGGCAATGATCCAACAGTGGATACAGTTTATCCGGATGGAGGCTGTCCGTCCCCATGTCATTTTCTTAAGTGATTACGATATGCTTCTTACAGAGAGGTTGGTGCAAGGGGTTGATGTCTGGATCAACACTCCACGAAGACCTTGGGAAGCTTGTGGGACGAGTGGGATGAAGGTGCTTGTAAATGGAGGGCTTAACCTATCCGAGCTAGATGGGTGGTGGCAGGAGGCCTATAGCCCTGAAGTGGGTTGGGCATTGGGAGACGGTAAAGAGCATGATAGTGATTCCGCCTGGGATACGTTAGAAGCAGAGGCCCTTTATGAGCTTTTGGAAAACCGGGTGATCCCCGAATTTTATGAAAGGGAAGGGGGCATCCCCAAAAAATGGGTTTCGAAGATTCGGGAGAGTATGTCACACCTCACTCCCCACTTTTCTGCCAATAGAGCTGTCTGCGAATATACAGAAAAACATTACCTTCCGGCAGCCGAGGACTACCTGCAAAGGGCGTTGAACCATGGAGCTAAGGCCAAAGAGATCGTAGTTTGGCATAAAGCTTTAGATAAGAGCTGGTCTCATGTGACTTTCAAAAAGGTCGAAGTCAAGAAGGAAAGAGATGTCTACCTTTTCGAGATGGAGATCGACTTAGATGGCCTTTTTCCTGGGCAGGTTAAGGTAGAGATGTATTTGGGAGGGGAGGGGTATGATTCGGTACGCTATCCGGCTACGTATGTAAAAAAAGATGGCGGTCTCTATCACTACCAAAGTAGAGTATCTTCTTCTAAAAACGCTGAAGAATATACTCCTAGGATTACCCCTTATTTCCCTGGGGCAATCCTCCCGCTAGAAGCGCCTCTTATCCTTTGGCAAAAGTAAAGGGAGCTGTTACAATATCCTCGGCCGGGTCCATCTAATTTATAGGCACTTTTAAAAAGATCAGATCCGGGGAAGCAAGGATAAATTTTTAACCAAATGGGAGATTTCAACAGTCTCAAAATATACCCGGTCGAGGATAGCGTCTACCATGCGATTTTTGATTATTAAGACCTCTTCTTTAGGAGATATCCTTCAATCTTTTGGGGTTGTGGAATACCTGCATCAAAAATTTCCCGATTCTGAGATCGACTGGCTTGTTGAAAAAGAGGGGTATCCTCTTGTGCAAAGCCATCCTCTCATCGATCAAGCGATTGTATGTAATGTCTCTTTGTTACGGAGAAAAAAATATGATGTCGTATTCGACTTGCAAGGAAATATGAAATCAGGATTTTGGACCCTTGCTTCTCTGGGGAGAAAAAAAGTAGGTTTTGGAAGAAAGACGGTGAGAGAATGGCCCAACCTTATCGCTACTAACACCCGTTATGAGGTAGATAAAGGGCTCAATATTAGCCTCTACTATTTGGATCTTGTGAAACAATACTTTCAAGATCCGGCCCCTTTTACCCCTAGCCCTATTTCTTTGAAGATATCCCTTGAAGAGCAAAAGAAGATAAAGACTATCTTAACCTCATTACGAAATGATTTAAAAATTATGGTATGCGCCGGATCTTCTTGGCCGAATAAAAAAGTATCCGATGAGGCCCTGATCCACTTTTTGAAAAAAATATCAGAGGCTTCCCACCCTTTTTTCCTTGTAGTGTCTGGAAACGACGAAGAGAAAAGGCTAGGAGAGACGCTTGTTTCCCTTTTTCCAAAAAGGGGGATATTGCTCGATCGGATGCCTATCCCTACTTGGCAACACCTGATCATGGGTTGTGACCTTGTTATTGGGATGGATTCCAGCCCCCTTTATCTCGCGGCGACAACGACAACCCCTACTTTTAGTATTTTTGGCCCTACCGATCCCAAGATTTTTAAGCCACTTGGGCAGCAGCATGTGGCTGTTATGGGGAGATGTCCCTATGACCTCCGGTATGATAAGCAGTGCCCTAAGCTTAGAAGCTGTCCGACCGGAGGGTGCGTGAAAAACCTTACCGGCGAATATCTTTTTGAAATATTGAATGAAAAAAAGGGGATTATTGCACTTAGCAGAAGATGCGAGAAAGAAAAGAGCGAGATAAAGCCAGAAGAGCTGCACAAGACCTAGTTGACACAGCTAACAATCTTCAACTGACCTCTAATGGTTCCTCTTAAATTCTCAAGGCAAGAACAATGAAGTTAAACGATTGGCTAACGGCTAATTATCTGACAGTCAATAGATTCGCCAAGAACCATAACCTTTGCAAAGAGTCGCTCTATAGCTATATCAAGGGAGGGGTCCCTCGCTCTAATGTTGCCCTCAAAATTGTGAAAGCGACTGGAGGGCGCGTTACCTTAAAAGAGCTTGGGCTGTCTGAAAAGTTGATCGCAAAGATCAAGATAAAGCAGCAAAAGCTCAAGCTGAAGATGGAAAGAGACAAAATTAGAAGAGAGGAAGCTAAGAGGCTGAAAGAGCTTACAGCTGCTGGGTTATAAAGTCTTCCTTACCTTTCCGACTCAGGTTTTATGATTCTAATAGCTTATTTTTCGCTTGCTCCAGAATTTGTAGGGCTTCATCGTATAGGAATTCCCAATGTTTTTGCCTTGGATGCGGATAAATTTGGATGATTAATTCATCGCCTTTTTCTTGAGAAATTTCTGCCCACTGAACCCCTTCATACAAAATTTCAGCTACAAGGCGCTCTCTATCGGGAAGGCTCGCTACGGTTACACGGAACTTTTCCATCTATTATTCCCCTATGGTTCTAGAAATCCAATAAATTCTTCACCGACAGTATAACGTGCCCCCCCAAGGCTCGGCGCATAAATATCCATAACTTTGCCAAATCTACTTAATTTTCCATAAATGACCGTTTTCTCAGGATGATTTAGAATTTTCTCTAAAATTTCCTGTGCTTGTTCGTTGACTTTTTTAGGGTCTATCGGTCCCTTAGAAAAGAAAGAGCTTTTTGTACCCAATTTTTTAAGGAGTTTATCTTTTGCTTGTTCAATAGTCTTTAAAGCTTCCTTAAAAGGAAGTTCCCAAGACCCTTTATCAGGGTGGGGGTAAAATTGCACCCTTAACTCTTTATTCTTGCGAAAAATTTTAGCCCACTGAAAGCTAGAATAATAAACTTCTGCCACAGGCTCTTCCGTATCGAAGTAACTCACAATTTCAATTTCAAATTGATTCATATTATGGCTCCAAAAAACCAATCATTTCTCCAGAAGAATTAAATCTTGCTCCCCCAACTCCTGGTGCATGTACGTCCATAACCTCTCCAAAATTACTTGTAGTTTTATAAACAACTTTTTTTTCAGGATGATTGAGAATCGATTCTAACATTTTCTGTCCTTGTTCATTGACCTGAGCAGGATTTCCATTAGGTTTTGGGAAGATGCTGCCCTCTCTATAACCATGTTTCATTAAGCCTCTTCCAGCCTTAGTAAAGCCAGCTCTATCTACGGCTTTTCCAGCTTATTTCTAATTATTTCTGTTTTCACGTTGTCAGGGTGTCTGTATGTTAATCATTAGAAGTCCTTAAGTTTATTTTTTCTTTTTTTGTTGATCCTCTTCGATTTCGAGGTTGTGATCTTCTTCCTCTTCGGCCTCGGAGATGCTACAGCCGCCGAAAAATTCGCGAAATAGGATATAAATCCCTCCAAGAGAGAAGAGGACGGGAAGTAGGATCTTCCAGGCAATTTCAAACTGGACGGAAAT
Source organism: Chlamydiota bacterium (assembly GCA_027366035.1). Taxonomy (GTDB): domain Bacteria; phylum Chlamydiota; class Chlamydiia; order Chlamydiales; family SM23-39; genus DAHXLK01. The sequence goes on along the minus strand of DAHXLK010000034.1, from coordinate 1,108 downwards.
AAAGGTTCCAACAAAAATAAATAGCGAGATCCCCACATCGTGGATCCTTCCTAAAAGAAATTGACGAAGGATAATGGGAAAGCCTGCTGCTAACATGATGCCCGGCCACCAATTTTGCGTAAGGATTAAGATCACTAACCCAAAAAGAAATAAAATAATTGCTAAGGTCTGGGCCTTTCTATGGGACGTCAATGGGTTCATATTCAACTATCTATCAATAAAAGGATGAAGTTGCAAGTCTTTAAGCATATCGTCATAGACAGCCCCTTAATATAAAAAATTTACGATAATAAGAAAAGTCTTATAATCATCTATTTAATAGAAATGAAAAAAACTAATAATTATTTATTAAATAAGTAAAAATATTATTTACATAATTTTTTAATTTTAAATAAACAATAAATTATGCGTCATAATTCATGACCATGAGCCTATCCCGGTAATCTGTCTATCCAAAAAGTTATCATACCAAACGTCAAAAACCCTCTCCGGTAACGCGTTCTTCTCTCCCGGCGAACAGCTAGCCGCCTGAATTTTCTCTGCAGCCAAGAAATTGCACGCTCCACTTTCCGGCGCATTCTCTTCAGGGCTGACTCTATTTTTTCAGCTGTTTTTCCCGGTTTTCTGCGCCTACAGATCCAAGGGAAAATATGTCTTTTCCTGACTTGTGCCAATTAGTGCGACAAAGTGATTTTAGATAGTTGGCTTTTGTTAAAATCTGTCAAGTTGCTTTGCAAAGTGACCCGTTGGCCGGTTAATACATCTTCAATATGGGCTTCATGGACATTCCATAGAATGTCCCGTATGCGTCTTAAGGACATGCCTGTTTTAATTTCCAAGAATTTCCCTACCATCAACTCCATAAAACAAAGCAACACATGAGCTTTGATGGCATCATGGGTAAAATGGAAAATTGGTCGTGTCTGTAAATCTGTTTTCGATATTCGAAAGGCCTGTTCTACATGCCTGATATTGCCACCTTTTTTTAGACACTTAGAATATAGATTTTTTATATTCTGCCTTAGTACAAACAAATAGCTCGCATCGTCTTCGCGAGCTATATAGGGCTCGCTCGCGATGTCTTCAAGCATATTACCTTTCACACTAC
>DAHXLK010000027.1 GCA_027366035.1 Chlamydiota bacterium | reverse complement strand
AGGCACTTCTTCCCAAAAGAATGGTAGTAGCAATTGCTGCTCCTCGTGCATCTTAGATTTCATTCCGTGTCCTCTAGTGATGCCGTGGCTTGCGGGGGTTCCTCCCTCGTTACTGCGGCTCTTTGTCTATTATCTCTTTTGTTCATAGTTCCTTCCTTAGAAAATTCGGCCCTTCGTCGGTTTCCCGATTTACTATGGCCTCTGCTGACTTCTTAGGAATCCTCCTGTTATGTTTCCATAAAAGTAGAGGGTCTATTGACCTCAACCCCTAAGATCTCCCCGGGTAAGCATACTTTCTTTCCATTGGTCGTTGCTAGATGCACCATCCCCCCTACGGATAACTTTCGGATTCCCTATCCAAGGCTAGGTTCTCCAAGGGTTCGGCCTCTTATCTAGTTCCTGTTCGTCAACTCCAACTTTTGCCCCTTGGCTTCCTTCAGATTCCACCTCGCGGTGGACACCCTTGCCGGTAGCTAGTGGTTCCTGTTATTTAGGTCCACTAAAGGACTTTCACCTTCTAGAAAGTTTACATGCCAGGCGCACTTTAAAAGTGCCTATACCTTAGCAGGATATATCACTTTCAAAAAAATCAACCCGGCTTTGCAAGGCTCAAATTTTAACGGCAAAGCGAAGATCGAAACAGTCCCATTGGAGAAAATCGTATCCACAAAAGGCTTGCCGGTAGGGATTTTCCACCCAAGCTTTAACAACTCCCTGGTCAGAGTTCTCTTGCGCTTCTATTGAACCATGGATTGCGTAAGGTGAGTTGATAACCACGTGTTTTTTCTGAAAAAAAGGAAGTAACTGCTTAATAAAAACCAAGTAACAATGAAAAATCTCGATTTTTACCGTGGAACTTCCGTTAAATTTCTAGGTTTTTTGGCATCATCATAAGACCATTGGTTTCCAGGTCCAGCAGTAAATACTTTTTTTTCAGGAGTAAAAAGCATCCATTGCTCTTGATCCTGCGTATAGAAGGAAAACAGATATAATTCCATATTATTTTCAAAAACAAGCTTTGCATCAAAAGCTTGATTTAAGATATTTACTTCTTTTAACCTTCTCTTCTGAAGCTCAGATAAAAAACAGCTAATTTTTTCCCTTGTAGCCTCACAGCCGACAACCGGAATCTTAGTTTTATCAATCCGCCATGCGCACATGTATACCCAAAGGTGCCACTCGCCAAAGTGGCTTGTGATTATACCGTTACGTGTTTTAACCTGCCTAGTAACATCGCGTCCAAAATCGAATGTGATAAAGCTACCATGACCTTGTTTTACTCGTGTAGGCTGCATCCCCACAATTTTTTGAAATAGGCTTGCCGCTAGTTCTATCCCATTAGTTGTCATTTAATAACCAATAACCCTCCTCAACAATATCGTGATAGCCGTAATCTTTCCCTGATATTTGATCATGGAGCTCCCTCCGATCATCTTTAGTTAACTTTTTTCCTGTTATTTTCTCTATCTCTTTTATGGCATCATTAAATTGGTCTTTTTGAGTTTGATTGGATCTAGGAGTCCCATCTTTTTGTTTTCCTTCCTTGTCTTTACGAGCCTCCATATGCTGGTACATCTTAGCGCCGGCATAAGCTGCAGTGGCTGCAGTCGCAGTAATAATAGCCGCCGGCCCCCAGATAGGAGCAGTGACAGCTAGC
>DAHXLK010000011.1 GCA_027366035.1 Chlamydiota bacterium | reverse complement strand
AAAAAAACATCCGGTAAAAGGAAAAGAAAAAATAGCTGGATTGCCGGGTAAGGAATAGTTATGAATTTCATACCAAATATTATCCCATTTACAACAGAAAAAACCTCAAATAACAAGGGTAATTCACCTAATTTAAGCAAGGAACTACAAAACTGTATGGTAGCTCTTCTTTTAGAAGGAGTACAATCTGTATCTGCCACAGAAAACGACGGGGAAAATCAAAAGCGTATCCTTGCCCAGGTTAAAGTGTTAAGTCTTTTAGCGCAAATATTTGACTATATCACGCGCGGTCGAGATATCACCGCTTTAAAAGAACAGTTAGATAAGCTGATATCTGAAAATAAAGGGGCTTTAAAAGAAGTTAGCGGTGGAGAGTTATTAACACTTCTCGAAGACTTAAAACAGAAAAACTACTCAGAAGCGGCTATCTTTCAACTTATCACAGGGCCTACTTTTAACCGAATATTAAGCGGATGGCTTAATTCTGACGGAATAACTAAATGGTTAGACAGTAAACCGGATCAAGAAGGGATCATTACCTTCACCCTCCTTCTAATAAGGATATCCGGACTCCCTCGTTCAAAAAATTACGGGATCGATACCGATAAATACTTTAAAGAAAAATCCCTTTTTGCCGTCAACCTCCCCTCTATGCTTTTTGCCTACTTCCTAGCCCAAGGAAAGACCCCCGAACAAGCTATAGAGGAAATAAAAAAAATTGCAAGTGAGCTCCCTGATACCGGTGAAAATATCAAATATATTCTCAATGGTAATGGAGGGACAATCCCCGGACTCAAAAACATTACCCTCAATGATCTGCGATCAGGGCACCCAGATCCTATAACCGATCCCAATGGATTTAAAGAATATATAGATCAAGTTTTTGAGATGATGAGAAGACAGTTATATAAACCATAAAAATGGCATTAAAAATATGCAAAAATTAGAATTTTTAGAACAAAAAGTTATTAATAATAAAGAAGTCGCAGTAGAAGTTTCACAGAATAAAAAAGATGTCCCCTCTACTGTTTTAGCCTTCGTCTCCTTATATGGAGCCTCTGTTGCTAATAAATTAGCTACAGATGGTACGGATAAGGTATTCGGAACTAAAGGGTATGAAGACGATGTCAATAAAGTTATAAAAGAAGGGGTAAAAAACAATAAAGGGGTTTCCAACACTGAAGAAGGTAAATACCCGCATAACCCTAACTTCCCATCGTCTCCTTATGATGGAAGCGTCCCTAAAACCCCTGCAGAAGTAATTGCCAAACTTAAACTCTGGCTCCAAGGGATTTTAGCCTTTAAGAGAAACACGAATCTTATCTTTGGGCTACTCGACTATTTGCAAAATATTGAAAAAGCCTTCCCCCCAAATTCTCCTGAAGGAAAATTGTTACAAGCTCAGATCAATAAATTATTGCAGATCTCCGGTCCTAATGGGTCCTTCGCAGAGCTAATCGTAATAGCCCTTAGGGACAGTACCTACTTCGGCTCTAAACCTGAAGACTGCCAAGAAAAAACTAGGGCAGCTCTACAAAAGCTAATTGCCCAATTACAAGGGACGCAGAACCAATTCTTACAAGAGATATTGAAAAAGGCGATATTTTACTCAACAGATAAACAGTTGCAAGCGTTCTTTGACGCGTATCCTCCTACTAAAGACGGAAAACTCCCTTATACCCCGGAGCAAAGCTGGATCAGAATTCAAGGGAATTTTGCTAAACTCTTTACTGCAAATAACACTGCACAAAATATAAATAGAGAGATGCTTATAACACTTATCGATGAGCTAATCCGAAAATATGCGAAAAACGGAAACCTCCTCATCCAGCTGATCATGCAAACTATGGGTCAAAGCATGGCAGAAAACCAGCAATCGTTTGGTGCTTACGGTGCCCTTTCCAAATCTCTATCAGAGCTATCTAAAATCCAATCCGATATCGAATCGCTATATGCAAAAGGATTTATGAAAAAGGGAGCCGATGGCAAAGACATCCCCGACCCGGAAGCTGCTAAGGCATTTATCGCCAAAATAAAAGAGCTTATTTTTATCACCAATGAACAAAAGGCGATATTTGGAGATACTCTGCCGCAGCAGGTGGTCAAACTCCTAGAGGATATCGGCAACATCAAGATCGACGCAAACACCTCTATCAAAGATATTTTGAACGGAAAAGAACCTCCCACAATGGATCAGTGGACAAGGATTGCCAAGGCTCTTCAAGATAATAAAACGCCTACAAAAGACGGGAGTAGTTTAGATACCAACATCATCAACGGTTTAAAAACGATCGACACCGCTATATCGAGCCAGTCTTCGACGATCCAAACCGCTCAGGGTAGGCTCACCTCTATGATTAACAACTTAGTTGCTGCCTTAAAAGACTTAGTCCAAACCAAATACTATGACACTTGGATTAAGACCCTGGTTCAAAACCAAAGAGTAGTAGGTTAATAATTAATTAGGAGAAATATATGACAGCAGTACCCAAATCAAATCCCCAGATCCCGGAAAATGAGGTCATAAGAAAATCCTTTAGCACCCTTAGAGATGCTGCCGTAGGAATGATCTCCTACGCGTTAAAACACACGCAAGAATTTGCAGAAAGTTTAAACCAAAAAACTATCTTCGCAAACACTTTGCTAACACAAGAGCTAGCGGATAGGCGTAAACTGGTGATGGATCAGCAAAAAACAGAATTAGATCCTATCATGGCAAGAATCAATGAGTTAAATAAACTTTCTAAGCAAAGAAAATTATCCGAGCAAGAAGGTCAAGAATTAACTACGTTACAGACAAAATATAACGAAGTATCGGTAAGGTATCAGCAAGGCTTGCAAGTATTAGGTACAATGCAAGACTCGGTTACCGATACATTTAAATCGGTATCTACAAGTATTGAAACTTTCATTTCGTTTCTTGCAAAGCTCGTAGATATACTAGACGTATACCATAAATAATAGGTAAAGACATGAATATAAATATTAAAGAAGTTCCCGGCACAAAAATTATCTCTTTCGACCCGGAGCTGGTAATCAAAGAGCTTGTAGAGGAGATTAACGCTATTACTTCTCAAAAAAATACAACTATCCAACCTAAGGAAAGCAAAGGGGCAAAAAAGAATGTGATGGCTATTATCCTGAGATTGGTTGAAACCTTGGCCGAATTGCAAGTCTTCCTTGCAGAAGCGGGAAACAAGATGGTCGAAGATCAATCCTCTATATCGCAAGTAACCGTATCTGCCAATAAAGCATTAACGGATACTAAGTTAGAAAAACTTGAAGAGATGAAAAAAGCGCAAGAACAGGCAAAAACAGCCTCCATTTTCTCTAAAATTTTCGGAGCAATCCTAGCCGTTTTAGGGTGCTTAGCTTCCGCTTTTGCAGGCCCGGGAGCTTTTATCATTACAGTAGCTACTACCGTCTTTTTGATGACGGCACAAGAAACTTTCTTAAAAGACCTCCCTCCTTGGGCCAACATCATTATTTCTTTAGGAATAGGTGTCGCCGCAGGTGGCGCGGCTATCGCCATAAACAAAACAATAGCTCTTGCAGTACAAACTGCGACAAAAGCTGCGACGGATGCTTCCGGGAGAGTTTCAAAAAGTGCCTTACGGATGTATATCTCTAACTCTGCAAAAGATATAGCAGGGACTTTGAAATTTTCTATACCTTCTACCACGATAGCTTTCCTTATGCACTCTAACGCCCTTTTCAACCAATTAAAAGAGTGGCTTGGAGAAGAGAAAAAAGAGATTGCATTGGGATTAGCTATGGCTCTGCAGCTCGTTTTATCTATCGGTACCGCTTTTTTATCCGGTGGGTCCATCGGGAGAAATTTAATGGAATTTAGTCCGAAACTTGCCAAAGTTATGACCTATGGTAACCTTATGCAATTTCCTGCAATGATCGGACAATCCGGAGTGCAGATAGGCGTTGGTGTAATCGAGAAAAAAAGGTCCGACCTACAAAAAGAGATGTCGGAAGTTGAACCAACCATGACCTATTTGCAATATATCTTGAGCAACCTTGTAACTCACATGCTTAAGATGACCAATAAATTTAATAAGGAACAATCGGAAGGGTTTTTGAGAAACTTTCACGACCTCAATAGCGTGATCAGAATCATGATGGAAGAGGCCAGAAGGTTAACCCATCCTAAAGGATAATAAGGAGATAATCATATGTCACAACAATCTAATACAACTATAGATCTAGGCTGCTTAGCGAGCAGTCCGCTTGCTAAACTGATGCCCATGACTCTCAAGGCCATGATAGATGCCGCCTACCTCAGAGTCTTCGAGCTGGAAATGCAGAAAGACCAGATGAAAACAGGAACGGCAGCTACAAATGTTATGGCAAACACCATCGGTACCTTAACTAGCCAGAAAGCGGACGAAATATTGACACAAGCTATACAGTCTATGGGTGGAGCCATCCTTTCAGCCCTCCTTTTAGGCGGGACTTATTTAGGAGGTGTTAAGCAGCACAACAAAAACATTAATGAGGCGAATACAAAAATAGCTGACTTAAACAAACTATCTAACAATATTCAAGCTATTCAACCGGCTTCCGTTCAAGTTACTACAGGACAAAATAGCCCACCTCGATCGACTGCTCAAGCAAATAAAAATATCATTAACGATTTGAAGAAACCTAACGGCTATAAAACCTACGTTGATCCTAATGACAAATCCAAACTAAATCAAGCTGCCACAGACGCTCTTTCTTGTTACCCACACAAAAAGGGAGTAGTTATTGACCAAATTAAAAAAGAGGTAGAAGCTCAAGAAAAGCTTGTCACCGATGCCCAATACAAAATCAATCAAAATTTGAGTACCTATTTCCCGATGTTTAACTCTTGGTTACAAAACACCACCGACGGTATCTCTAAAATGGTTCAATCTATGATTGAACAGAACATGGTAGCAGCAGAACAGGTAAAAGAGTTCGGTGGCTGGGTAACGAAACTGGTCGACCTAATATTCCAGCTCTGTACTTCTGCAGAAAATGACGAAGCAACTAGGGTCAAAGGTCTACAAGAGCTTATGGATTCTATCAATAGATCGTTAGGACCTGTTCGTTAATCTTTCACTTTCTTCTTTTCTGAGTTTCCTCGGGGGCCGTTACTGTTGGTAACGGCTTTTTTGCCTCTACTGTAATTCTTGCATATTAATAAGTAGATGTCGATAATGGGATTGTTTCGATCTTCGCTTTGTAGTTAAAATTTGAGCCTTGTAAAGCCGGTTTGATGTTTTCGAAAATGACACATCCTACTGAAGGCATAGGCACTTTTAAGTCCGGTGAAGCAAGGGTAAAATTTTAACCAAACGAGAGATCGAAACAATCCCATAATTTCATTCGACGGCTACCTCCTCATGACGCAATTAAAAGAGATCCTCCAAGAACTGGCAACCGAACTTCAGGCGACCCCTCCTACCCTAGATGCAAATAGGGTATATCAGCTTCTAATTACCCAATCTATTCTAGTGGAATTTCATCAACTGGACCCCGGCGTCCTTATCCAGGCAAAGCTGGGAGAACCACCCAAACGTAAAAGAGAAGATCTTTTCATGATCTTAAATTCTGCCAACCTCCTAGGGAAAGGGACCGCCGGAGCTGTCATTAGCTTAAGTCCCGATGAGAAGTACTTGACTCTCTCTTTAGCTTTGCCGTATGAACTAAAATTAGGTACTTTAAAAGACAATCTCGAGGACTTTGTAAATTATTTTATTTACTGGCAAGGTGAAGTGGAACGTATTAAAATAGAATCAGAAAGATTAATATAAATGGTTGCGCGTCTCGTTGCGGAAGAGGGGCCACTTCGAGGCCTCTTCTTTGAATTCTCCGAAGGAGAAAATTGGCTCATCGGCAGTGATGCCGATGAGGTAGACTTTTTCTTAAACGATACCACTGTCTCTAGAAAACAGCTTTTATGCCGTAAGACCGATAAGGGAATTACTATCAAAAATATCGGTAGAGCCAACCCCTCCACGGTAAACGGAGAAGAGTTTTCAGATGTGTATCTGTTACAAGAACAAGACAGGGTAAAAATTGGGCAAAATATCTTCGTCTACTCTGCCGAAGAAGAGGAAGGATCGGAAGAAAAAACCGCTTATGACACTATCTTCGAAGAGGGAGAAGAACTCCCCTTACATCTCACCTCTGAAGCTTCCCTTATTTTAAAAGTTATCTCCGGCCCCAATGCCGGCGCAGAAATCGGCATCCAGAAAGACCATTCCTATGTCATTGGAAAAGACGCCTCTTCGTGTGATATCGTCCTGCAAGATTTAAGTGTCTCTAGAAACCATGCCAGACTGTCGGTCGATAAAGAGGGGCAAGCAGAGATCGAAGATATGGGCTCTAAAAACGGGACACTTGTCAACGGCACGCCCATTGACCAAAAGAAAAAAATTACTTCGCAAGATCTCATCGCCCTTGGGACCACCACCTTCCTCCTCATCGATAGAGAAATCGAATCAGAAACCATCTACGCTCCAAGGGGGGAAAAATATGAGCCGCCTATACCCACCTCTAAAGAAGAAGAAAAAAAGGAAGAGGAGCCGGTAATTCCTTGGAAAAAACGGCCCATACCTACAAAGCACCTCACCCTTGCCGGGTCCTTCCTTGTCCTCTTTTTCATCCTCTTTATGAGCTTTTTTTCCCTCTTTAAGTCAGAAACGATGTTAACCTCTCCAAAAAAAGAAGAGGAAAAAATCGAAGAGATAGTAAAAAAATTTCCCAAAGTACAGTTTACTTTCAACAGCTCCGGCGGAAAACTTTTTTTAGCAGGACATCTTCTCACCCCTATCGATAGGCAAGAGCTCCTCTACTTTCTCGAACAACTTACTTATATTACCAGCATAGACGACCATATCATCATCGATGAATATGTCAGCAAAACCACTAACGACGTACTGGTAGAAAATGGAGGGTTTCGAGGGGTATCGGTCCACGCTCCGGAGGCAGGTAAGTTTGTAGTTACCGGTTACTTACAAACTAAAGAACAGCTACAAGCCTTAGACGATTTTTTCATGTCCAACTTTCCTTACCTCGATAAGCTAACGAATCAAGTTGTCTTAGAAAGCACCCTTTTTACCCAAGTCATAAACCTACTTGCCTCAAAAGGATTCGGAGGGATCACGACAGATCTTATCAATGGAGATTTGCTCCTTGCCGGAAGATATAATGATAAGATGAGCTCTGAATATGAAAGACTTATCAAAGAATTTCAATCATTACAAGGAATTCGCACAGTAAAAAATATTGCTATCCCTTCGAGTGCGGAAGCTTCGATGGTCGATCTTACGTCTAACTATCAGGTAAGCGGTTATGCCCTTCACGAGCAAGAAAATTACAGCGTCATAGTCAATGGGAAAATTTTGCTGGCAGGGCAATATTTAGACGGAATGGAGGTAACTCAGATTCAAAGGATGCGGATTCTTCTTGAAAAAGAAGGGGTAAAATATAAAATAGACTATGCACAGTAGTAGGCTCGACATGTTCGGATTAGAGAAAGAGAAAAAAAAAGTAGAAAAATTTCACTTCGATCTAGAAGTAGAAATCGCAAAAAATCCCTCTAAAGGACAAGAATTATTACAGCTTGCAGAAAAAAAGGTAGAAGAACTAAAAACACTTCTAAGGGCCGGAGGGTCGAATGAGGATTTTGACCAGTATGGAATGCTCCTTCACGGTTTTTCCGCTTTACAACGAGTATTAAAAAAAGTGGTGAATGCCACTAAGGAGAAAGGTTAATGGCTGATCTATCAGATGCACAAAAGTGTTTGCTGTCATTCGGAACACTGATTCAACACTACAAAAAGATGCAGTCGGCTTTAGTCGTACAGATTAGGTCGTTAGCGAGTAATGCGTCCCATGCAGCGCCGGGGCAATTTTTATTCGTCCAATTTCAAATGAGCCAGGTTGCGCAGGTGGGAGACTCGATCTCTAACCTCATTGCCCAGGTCAACAGTATCATCAACCGATCGGTATCGAATCAAAGGGTCCAATAATAGGATATGGCAGATCTTACCTCTTTTCAAAAAGATTTTATCCTCCTTTTAGAAAGCGGCTTTATTGCGGTCAATCAAGCCGATGAAAATTCGGCCGTTAAGCTATTTAAAGCAGCACAGCTTCTCGACAACAAAAACACCCTACCTATCGTAGGACTTGGTTACCTACATCTGCATAAACTCGAGCTAAGGCAAGCGGTAGAGCTCTTTGAAAAGGTCCTGAAACAAGAACCTGATAATGAGATGGCAAAAACATTTCTCGGCCTCTGCCTTACTTTTACCCCTCAAGGTTTGGAAAAAGGAGAGGAGATTCTAGCCGAAATGAAAAAATCAAACGACCGGATGATCCACAACCTATCGATAACTGCTATGAACTTTGTCGATTCTTTCATTAAAAAAGAGCCGACTCCTGTAGAGGTAAAAAAGAAGAAAAATAACAAAAGAAAAAGGTAGAAGAATATGCCTGATCCAGAAGGTCTTAATCCAATCGAACCCTATCGAGCCCCAGAAACGGAAAGTGCCACTGCTAGACCCGATCAGACCAAATTTCAAAACTTGATGGAAGAAGGTCCATCTACCCCCCCGGCCACGACCACTCCTAGCGGCGTCACTCCAATGGATGTAATAACTCCCGGCAATATACAAACCCCAAAAGCTACGGTTAACGCTCTCATCTCCCAGACAGATACGACACAGGGGCATATCCATACTATGCAAAAAACCCTCACTGCCAACCCAAACTTAAAGGTGAGAAGGAGCGATCAAAATCTTTTACAAAACAAACTAGAAAATGCTAACGATTATCTCAAAGCTGCCAATAAACGGATGGGGGTCGAACTGCCAGAAGCCTCTATCCCCTCATCACAAGCCGGCCCTGTGACCCGCTTTTTAGCCTTTTTAACCGATGGGCAAAATCAATTAATCGCCGCTAAAGATCGCTTGCAAATACTCAGCACCAAAACAGGAGAGATCAACCCCGGCGAACTCCTTATATTGCAGGTGCAACTCTCCCAGGCACAGCAAGAGTTGGAATATTCCTCCACTTTACTTGGAAAAGTCGTCGATATCTCTAACAAATTCATGCAACTGCAGATCTAACTCTATGGATAATCACCCTTCTTTGGATAAGCTTATCAACCACTTAGAAGAAGTGGAGCTTACCACAGTACATGGGAGAATTACCGAAGCTGTTGGGACCCTTTTAAAAGCGGTAATCCCTCAGGTAAAATTAGGAGAAATTTGCCTCATCAAACGATCTACCGAACCCTTAGTTGCCGAAGTAGTTGGCTTTACTAAAGACGAGGTCTTCCTCTCTCCTCTTGGAGAAATGAAAGGAATCGGCCCCTCCTCTGAAGTGATCCCCCTGAAGATGCCTCTACACATCAAAGTAGGGCCCAAATTGTTGGGACGGATCCTAAACGGTATTGGTGAGGCTATGGACCTCTCTTCCAAAGGTCCTTTGGAAGTAGAGGAGGTCTTCCCCGTTATCAACCCTCCACCCAATCCTTTACAAAGGGCGGTTATCACTCAGCCCATTTCGGTAGGGATCAAATCGATCGACGGCGTCCTCCCCTGTGGCAAAGGGCAACGGGTGGGGATATTTTCAGCGGCAGGAGTAGGAAAGTCGACCCTTTTGGGGATGATTGCAAGAAATGCCGTAGCCGATGTCAACGTCATCTCCCTTATTGGAGAAAGGGGAAGAGAGGTAAGAGAATTTTTGATCAACGATCTTGGAGAGGAGGGGATGAAACGATCGGTAGTGGTCGTCTCCACCTCCGATCAGGCCCCACAGCTTAGGATCAACGCCGCATATGTAGGTACCGCGATCGCCGAATATTTTCGCTCGCAAGGTAAATCGGTCATTTTGATGATGGACTCGATCACCCGTTATGCTAGGGCTCTTAGAGAAATTGGCCTTGCCGCCGGAGAGCCGCCGGCAAGGGCCGGCTATACCCCTTCGGTCTTCGCCACCCTACCCAAACTTCTCGAAAGGTCGGGCAATTCGGACAAAGGATCGATTACCGCTTTTTATACCATCTTAGTAGCAGGCGATGATCTCAACGAACCAATTGCAGATGAGACGAGGTCGATACTAGATGGGCATATCGTCCTCTCCTCTGAGCTAGCTGCTAAAAACCACTATCCGGCCATCGATATTTTAAGCTCGATTACCCGTATCCTCACCTCCATTACTGATAAAACCCATCAAGATCTTATCGCAAAATTAAGATATGTCCTTGCTAACTATAAGAAAAATGAGCTTTTAATTCGCATCGGCGAATACAAGCCGGGTGCAGATAGAGACGCAGACTTTGCCATCAAATACAACGATAAGGTAAATACCTTCTTAAGACAGCGGATAGAGGAGAAGTCCTCCTTTCAGGAGACACTACAACAGCTGAAAAACCTTTTCCGCTAAAAAGATACCATGGATCCTTTAAACTATCCTTTAGAACAGCTCATGACAATCAAAAAAAAACGTTATGATGGCGCCGTCAAAATTTTAGAAGAGAAAAAAGCCCTCTTAGCCAAAGAGGAAGAAAAATTAAAAGTACTAGAAAGTGAGAGAAATGAAGTATTGAAACACAAAACCGATAAGTTGACCAAACTGAGGAAAGAGATGGATACGGGGACTACCTCCGGTAAGATCCAAGAGATGAAGCGTTATTTAAAAGTTGTCGAAGAAAAATTGATCGCTAAGCAAAAAAAAGTGACCGAGCAAGGGAAAAATGTCTCTTTTGCTACTAAACAAGTAGAAATTGCCAAAACGGACCTCTTTCAAAAGCAAAAAGATGTGGAAAAGCTGCAGATACATAAGAAAGAGTGGGAAAAAGAGGTCCGTTATTTCGCTAACCAAAAAGAGGGGGTAGAGCAAGATGAACTTGGTTCTATGGGAACTACCCGCTTGAACAAAGAGACAAAAAAACAAAAGGAGCATCAATGAACGTCCAACGTACGGGTCCGTCAGGGCCCCACCCTGAAAAAAGGGAAGAGAAAAAAATTCCGGACAAAGATCGTTTTCATAAGTTGATGGTTGTCGAAGAGGTGAGTGAAGCGGATGTCGACCAAAGAAAGAAAAAAAAGGAAAAGGCTCAAACAGAGCCTAATTTCAAAGCTGCTTCTCCTTATGAGCTTGATTTCACAAACTCTTCTAAAGACATCTTTGGAAGGGCGTCTGTAGAAGGTATCGATCCGGAATATGGTTCTCCTGAACCTTCTACCGTCGCCTCTCCCCCTTCTTTCAATGAGGCCGAATCTAAAAAGCTCCCTACGGCACAAGCCTTCTGGCAAGAGCAAACTACAGAAATTTCCGCTACAAAGACAGAAAAAGAAGTCGAAGTCAAAAGAAAAAAAGAAAAAAAGGAAAAGGGCCCTTTTGCAGCTGTGCAAGGAAAAGAGATGGGGGAAAAGGTGAAAATGCGAAAGGATGGAGTACAGGAGGAAGAAATATCCCTAACACCTCTTATGCATGCACAGGAAAAGGAGATTTCCACAAAGAAGGGAGGAAAAAGAGAAATCCTAGAGCAGGAGGTGCAGCCCCCTGAAAAAAAAGAAAAAAAGATTCCCTATAGGCCTATTCAAGGAAAAGGGGAAAGAAAAACAGAGAAAAAAAAGAAATCTTCTAAAGCTAACGACATCTATCCTCCTATCCATACTTTAAACACAGGGAGAAAAGAAAAAAAGATGCCGGATCATCCTATTCAAGAAAAAGGTAAAAGAGAAGGAGAAAAGAGGGAGACTTTTGAAGCTACCGGCATCTATGCTCCTATCACAATTTTAGATATAGGGGAAAAGGGGGGAGAAAAAAAATCCCCTTCTCCGAAGGAAGTAGAAGCTCCTTTACAATCGCAGATGCAACCATTTACTTCTCAAATAGCTTCACAAGCTCAATCGCTTACAACCCCCGTAAGTTCTTATATCCGCCCTGAAGTACAACATCTCTTTACTCAAATGGTTGGGACGATCCTAATCATGACTACTCCACCCGGCATTACCCAAACCGAGGTGGTCCTCAACTCATCGGCTTTTCAACACTCTGTCTTTTTTGGCTCGGTCATCACCTTGCAGCGTTATGCTACCGCCCCTGATTCTTTTAACATCCAGCTACGAGGATCGACACAAGCTGTCGACCTTTTCCACCAAAACATCCCCAACTTGGTAGCTGCTTTTGAAAATGAAAAATTTAACTTTAAGATAGGGAGGATCGAAGCAACCTATTCCCCCGAAAGGCCTCTATTTAGAAGAAAAGGAAGTACGCAAACCAAATCAGATTTCGGCAATGAAACCAATAAATAATAGACCCTATTCCTGGCTTCGAAAAATAGAATCGGCGATTGCCGAACTTGACAACACCCCCCTTTTAGGAACCTCATTTGATTGGAGTCACTTTGCTAGCCATCTACAACAGCAGCTAAAAACCCCCCACCTACAAATCCACCCCAAAGATAGAAAGTGGATAAAAAAAGAAGAGCTGCCGGATGGAATGGGAGAGGCGATATCCATTGCTTTTACCGCTTCTCCGATTGGAGGAGAAGGGCTATGGGTCATGGGGAAAAAAGATGTCTTACAGCTAACCACATGGCTCCTTACTTCAGAGAAAAAGAATGGTTTTTCCTCTGAAATTCTCCTAGAGGGGTTCTATCATTTCTTAGTCCTTCAAGCGATGGATGCGTTACAAAATCTCCCTTTTTACAAAGACATCACTTTGAAGTTGACAACAAGTGATCCTATAGAGGCTTCCTTACTTGCTCAAGACATCCAAATCTCCCTCCCTCAAGGATCGGTATGGGGAAAACTTGTCCTTTCTTCTACTTTTCAAAGAAATTGGCAAGAATATGTTAGCAAGATGCCCCCTTCCCCAGCTATTTCAGAACTTGCGAATAACTATGAGCTTCGTTTAAGAGTGAAAGTAGGGTCGGTTACCCTTTCAAGTAAAGAACTTTTGAAAGTAAAAGGGGGTGATTTTATCCTCCCGGATGAAATAAGCTACAATCCCCACCGGCAGCTGGGAAGCGGGACCCTGTATCTACAGGGCTACCCCCTCTTTCAAACCGGCATCAAAAATCGCCAAGTAGAAATTGGTGATTTTGCAAATGAAGAAGAGGTTATGCAAGAAAAACCTGAAGAAGAATTCATTCTAGAAGAAGAAAATGGGTCTATAGAAGAAAAATCCCCCGCCTCTTTACGGGAAATTCCCCTAACTCTTCACATAGAAATTGCAAAAGTCCCTATTACTTTGGATAAACTCTTAAAACTAGAAAAAGGAAACCTCCTAGAGCTTCCGACACATCCGGGTGATGCCGCCATTTTAAGCATTAATGGGAAACAAGTCGGCAAAGGCGAACTTCTTTTCATTGGCGATACACTGGGCATAAGAATTCTCGAATGGGGATAATGGGACTGTTTCGATCTCCCATTTGGTTAAAATTTTACCCTTGCTTCCCCGGATTTGATCTTTTTAAAAGTGCCTATACCTTGGTAGGATATGTCACTTTCAAAAAAATCAAACCGACTTTGCAAGGCTCAAATTTTAACGGCAAAGCTAAAGATTTTAACAGTCCCTTCTCAGTGGCTAGAAAAAGGTGGCAATATCACTGTTTCGATTTATTTAATTATCAATAGAGTAAAGATAAAGGCAAAAATCGCAAATGATTCTACGATACCCAATGCCGCCGACGCTTTACCAAAGATAGCCGGCTGTTTAGCCGTTGCTTGAATCGCCGTTGCCGCACATTTACCTTGATAAATCGAAGAGGCCATAATCGCAATACCGGCAAAAAGAGCAATGCCGATGGCCGCCGTAGGTGATACGTCACCCCTTT
Source organism: Chlamydiota bacterium (assembly GCA_027366035.1). GTDB lineage: Bacteria > Chlamydiota > Chlamydiia > Chlamydiales > SM23-39 > DAHXLK01. The sequence goes on along the minus strand of DAHXLK010000011.1, from coordinate 20,872 downwards.
CGATACTATTTTTCATCAATACCATAAGGACAAAACCATAAATCGATTGCGATGCAGGAATCGCCGACATACCGATAAATTTTCCATGCCCTTCTTCTACCCGACTCATCACTCCATGAGAGGCCATACCGGCAATACCACAGCCAATAGAACTCCCTAAACACCCTAAGCCTAAGACAATTGCCGGCCCAATATTCCCTATCAGACTAGCTGCTTCCTTCACATTTTCCGGATCCATATCTACTCCATTATTTTTTTAAATTTCTTAAAGGGTTAAACATCCTTCCCCCACCTTCAAAACAGTAACGATACCACTCCAAAAAATTGAGACGAAGGCCATGGATGACTCCGCCCATAATGGTAAGTAGGCAGTTGATAGAATGCCCTACGAGAATAATAAAAGCTCCAAATACTATCCCCGCCTCCATCCCCATTTTATTAAACGTTTGAGCCATGATAATGCTAGCCAGTGCTAGGGCGTAGAGGCGTAAATAGGAGAGAATGTCAGAAAATACTTGGATAGCATTCATCGGCTCTAATAGACCAAGCCACTTTTTCTGAATCAAAGCCAACAAAGATGCAAGGGTAATTCCCCAGTACACTAACTCTTTTCCAATAGGATAAGCTATCGATTTAGGCACCCATCCCATGATATTGACTAACGTCGTCGCCTTCAATATCGATGGAAAGAAAAAATAACCCCCAATGATGAAAAGGATCCATCCCGCCCCTGCCCAATTGCGAAAAAGATGTCGTAAAAAAGAGAGGATAATATGGATCATCCCTACTAACAAAGAGATCTCTAACAAGAGGCTGTTATAAAAATCATTTAAAAGTTTGTAATTGCCTTCTTTATCCACTGCCTGTAGAAAAAGCGCATGAGGCGTAGCCGCTTCGACGGCACCAGGAATTTCATAGAGGATATCTTGGTAGACCTCATCAGCATATTTCATGTGATGCTCCGCCTTTTTTTGAGCTAAATAATGAAGAGGAGAAAGATTTTTATATGGATTATTAGGACTAATTTCTATTCCAAAAAAAGAGGCGACACATACCCCCCAGCCAATGCAAAAAATAGAAAGGAAAAAAGTTAGATGGATCAAGCGTTTTACTATTCCTGTAGCTTTAGAAAACTTTTTCTTCAACCACAGAGAAAATAGTAGGTAGACAGCTCCATATCCCGCATCAGAGACAATCATAGAAAAAAAGAGGGGGAAAAAAAAGATGAGCCAAGGGGAAGGATCTTTGTCGGTAGCACTTGGGATGTCATAGATATTGACGATATCTTCTCCCATTTTGGCGAGCCCTCTATTTTTCATGTAGGTAGGCTTTACATCAAAAGGCTCTACTTTCACCGGTTCAAAAGATATCGCAAAAGGCTCAATTAACTGATACATCTTTTGTATTTTTGTCTTAGGAATCCAAGCCTCCACCGCAAAGACCCCTTCCATTGGACGGGAGGCCTCTTTTTTGGCACTGATAAGATGGTGGGTATTTAACTCATCTAAAAGGGCCTCTTGCAAAAAAGGAAGGTAGGCGGTATGGGCTTTCAGATCGTGTTCAAATTTTAAAATCTGACTGTTCACCAGATCGAGATGGGCAAGGATCTGTCCTATAGGTTTTTCTACGATAAGCTCGATCATCCCGGGGTAGACCTTGCGCTCTTTATTAATCGCCACAAAATAGTCCAGATCATATTCGGTAGCTACATAGAGTACCTCGGAAGGAAGGTGTAAAGACTGCTTTTTGCCGGTTTTCCTACAAAAAAATTGTAGAGTTCTCTTTCCCATTTTTTGAAGATACGACACATCTTCTTCGGAAAAATTACCAAGAGGGGCAATCCGTACCGCTTCGACGGCAAGGAGCCTCTTTTCTTCATAGAGACGAGTGAGGGTTTCCGAATCATGGATCACCTGGTCGGCAATAGCTGCTACAGAAATAGCAGGGGTTACGTCTTTAGAAATCGCCTCTTTTTTCTTTAAAATCTTAATAGCCGTCAAAAGTTTTTGTAGATTAGACGAGAGCTCTATCTTTTTTTTCGAAAGGTGGATGAATTCGATAAAACCATTTTCTTGAGCTTCATTGAAAAATGCTTCAAGATCTCTTTTCACTCCATAAATGAGGTATTTATGAAGATCGATAATCATCGCTTTTTTCTCTTTGCCACTTTTGCCTGCGCCACAGCAGTAAGCTGCTGATCTCCCAAGAAAACTTTGATCCTTTTGATATTATTCATAGCTCTTGGAATAAGGACCTTTTCAAAAAGATTGACTCGAATCGATACCTCTCGCAACTCTTTTTCTAGCGCCCGCTTTTTCTCTTCTGCCACCTTTACCCTCTCTTTTGCCTCGACCAACTTTTTTATCAGCATCAGAGCCGGATCAGTCCATAGAGGGGTATCAAAAAGAAAATAGTCGGCATCTTGAAAAATTATCTGCTCAAATTCCGGAATTTCGACTCCTGCAATATTTTCATATCTCTTATGGACATGGGCAATCTCGGCATACTGCATCACGTTACACTCTACCTTTTCCACTAAAAGAGGAGCAAAGACAAGGACCTCATTTCTTGCTTTTTGCCACAGATCGTTCCTCTCTTCGATCTCGGTAGTAGTTTTATTCACTTCAACTTGTAACAAAGTTTTTTTTAACTGGAGGGTAGGTAGATAACGTCCTAATTGTTGTAGAGATTTTTGCTGATCTCTAAGCTCTGATTTGGTGAGCTTTAACATCACTCTTTTCCTTCAATAGGCCAATACTTATCGGCTAAGCTTTTTTTAATCCCTACTTCGGAAACGGTAAAACATTCGGCAAGGGTCATCCATCCATAATCTAATGCCTCTTCTAAAGACATATTGACCGAAAGGTTCATCAGCCTCTTTTCAAAAAGATGTGCAAAAAGCAGAAGCTGTTCATCCCACCTAGAAAGCTTAAACCCCATCCCTTGCCTCTCTTTTGCCTTCTTGGAATCGGCATAAAGGCGGATCATCGTATTGGCAACCTCTCCATGATCCCCACGGGTCACTTTGCCAATTACCTGCTGTTTGAGCCTCGATAACGATCCAAAAGGGTCTATCCTCCCTCCATGTAGATAAAACTGCCCTTCGGTGATATAACCGGTATTATCGGGAACCGGATGGGTCACATCACCCCCCGGCATCGTCGTGACGGTAAGGAGGGTAATCGATCCACTATTTTCGATATCGACAGCTTTTTCATATCTTAAGGCAAGGTCGGAATATAAAGATCCGGGATATCCTCGATTAGAAGGGATCAGATCCATCGTAATCGATATCTCTTTCATCGCATCGGCAAAAGCAGTCATATCGGTAAGCAAAACTAAAACATTTTTTCCCTTGGAAGCAAAGTTTTCGGCAATAGCAAGGGACATATCCGGCACGAGGAGGCATTCGACAAGAGGATCCGTGGCCTGGTGGATGAACATCACCGTCTTTTCCATCGAACCGGCATTGGCAGCATTTTCCATAAAGGCCTGGTAATCATCAAAACGGAGGCCCATCCCCCCGATAATTACCACATCAGCATCGGTCTGATTCGCAATACGCATGAGAAGGGGGTTATAGGGCTCTCCCGCTACCGAAAATATCGGGATTTTTTGTGATTTCACTAAACAATTAAACACATCGATCATGGGGATATTGGTCCTCACCAAATCCCTGGGAACTACCCGTTTGATCGGATTAAATGAGGGAGTCCCAATATCTACAGACTGCCCTTGAAGAAAAGGGCCTCCATCAATAGGCTCTCCCGCCCCATTTAGCCTCCTCCCTAATATCCCATCCGAAAAAACAGCCTGCATCTCTCTTTTTAAAAAAGTAACCTTATCTCCCGTAGAAATTCCCTTAGTAGACTCAAAGACTTGCAAAGTAACGAGATCTTTATCAAATCTAAGGACTTGGGCATAGGTCGTCCTTCCATCCTTTTTATGGACTCTCGCAATCTCGGCTAAACTTACATTTTCAGCCGATACCGAGATCAAATTACCCCGTATATCGACGATACGATCGTATGTTTTTTTCATATCATTTTTATTTTTTCTTCAATGGCCTTTTTAGCAAGCAGGTAGTTGTCTTGTCGAAAAGGTAAATAGTTCAAATTTTTAATTTCACTCTGCAAAGTTAAAAAATAGGCCCTTGCCTCATCATGGGAATCAAAATGAAAGGATAAATTGTAAATCTCATGTAAAAGCTTAAATAGCTCGATCTGTCTATCTAGACTACAATAGGAATCTTCTTTATCAAAAGCGTTTTGTTGCAGGTAACATATTTCGTAAAGCTCTGACTTTAAATAAGTTACCATGTCTTCGATCGCTGTCCCCTCCTCTCCTACTACCTCCATCCTCTTTCCGATTTCATCTCCTTCTCGTAAAATTCTAGAGATCCGTTTGACCTTATCGGTCCATCCCGGTAATTTTTTTTCTAGCTCTATCCCTACCTGATCGAGATATTTTGTCCAGGAGATGAGGGGATCAATAGCCGGATATCTTCTGGCGTCGGACCTAGCCTTAGAAAGGCCGAGGAAGGCACCTACAATGGAAAGGGTTGCCTGGGTAACCGGCTCTTCAAAATTACCCCCTGCAGGAGAGACGGTGCCCCCTATGGTCAAACTTCCGATCATCTGATTATTGAGTCGGACCGCTCCTGCCCTTTCGTAAAAGCTAGAGATCCTCGAAGCTAAGTAAGCGGGAAATGCCTCTTCTCCCGGAATCTCTTCTAACCTGCCCGACATCTCCCGCATGGCCTGTGCCCATCTCGACGTCGAATCTGCCAAAAGGAGGATATCGATTCCCATCTGTCTATAGTATTCGGCAATAGTTATCCCCATATAGACAGAAGCCTCCCTTGCCGAAACCGGCATCGATGAGGTATTGCAAATCATCACCGTTCTTTTGATCAAAGGTTCATTGGTTTTTTCATCGATAAGATGGGGAAACGTCCTTAACACTTCCACCACCTCTCCCGCCCTTTCTCCGCAAGCGACAATGACGACAATATCTACCGAAGAATATTTAGAAAGGTGGTGCTGCAATACGGTTTTTCCGGCCCCAAAAGGTCCGGGAGACGCAAAAGTTCCTCCTTTTAAAAGAGGAAACTGGGTATCTAAAATCCTAAGACCTGTCTCCATCATTTTCGATGGTTTAATTTTTTCCCCTTGCCGAAGGGGGAATTTTATCGGCCATTTTTGTAACATATTGAGGGTATGCTCTTTGCCATTGCTATCGATAACGGTAGCCAGCGGCTCTTCGATAGTATAGGACCCCGAAGAGACAATAGATACCACCTTGTACGTTCCAAGGTAAGAAAAAGGAAGCATAATTTGGTGCTTGCATCTCTCTTCAGGAACCCAGCCCAAAGAATCACCCCTTATTAGAGAATCTCCTATTTTTGCTACCGGGGTAAAGCCCCATTTTCTCTTACGATCTAAAGGAGGCAGGTAGACCCCTCGTGAGAGGAAAAGGCCACTTACGCTAGCTACTTGTTCTAATGGATTTTGTAGCCCATCAAAGATCGAAGTGAGGAGGCCCGGAGCGAGTTCCGCTTGCAGTAGATTTCCTAAAAAAGTGACGGGGCATCCCAGTTTGATCCCACGGGTATCTTCAAACACCTGGATTTTTGCAATATTTCCGGCTATCTCGATCACTTCTGCAGCCAATTTAAGGTTGCCTAAATGGATCATCGCCATTTCCCCTTGGCAAATATCTCCTTGAAACTCTACTTCCATAAGATTGCCTAAAGCGGCAACTACCATTCCGGATCCGGTACTTCCCTCTAATTTCATGCGATAAGATCTACTATTGTTTTTCCTTGAGTTTCATCTAGTTTATGCCAATTTTCCCAAATATAGAGCCTCACCATATAACCGAGGACGGCATCTATAGAAAATGGAGGGTAATTCTCTTCTAATTCGGCAATCTTTTCAAAGGTAAATTCTAAAAAGGCAAGGGCTAATTTGGAGGGTTGTTCTTGAAATTCTTCAAAAATCCCTTTTAGCCTTTCATACTCTTTTGGCGGATCATAAGTCTGCATATCTTTCTGCGCTAAAATATGAGCGATGAAAGGATCTTTGGGATCTTCAAACTGCATTTCTTTTACAATATCTTTTTTAAAAAGATTGGCTCTCAATGCAGTTACGATAAGCCGAACCTCCCTCTCTAGGGAAAAATACTTATGGATAAAACCGTCCCCTTTTCCGATGGCATAGCGAAAAAAATTGGCGTAGAGGTCGGCAAAGTAACGGAGACGATCCTGTGTCGATTCATACCTGTCTAAAAAATCAAAGACAAATGGGGGCATAAGTGTCCGTACCAAAAGGGACTCTTCCATCTCTTTTTCTGACAGGGTCCCTCGGGGGTCAAAAGGCTCTTCAAGCCAAAAAGCCCGCATATTTCGAATGTTGATATAAGTATAAAATAACTGAAGACAGGGGCTATTTTTTTTGTAGATATTTAACCGTACTAGCCGTTGAAACTCCTCAAAAGAGATCTCTGCAGCAGTTCCCAAAATAAGGGGAGGCAGTGAGGTTATTACAAAATAATAGGCCATAATTTATGCATGAAATAGCTTCTCCCGAAGTTCTTTAGAAACAAAAGCCGCAAGAAGCTCTTTTACCGCCTCATCAGAAAAATCCAGGGTGATTTTTTTGTTGCGAAGATATAGCTTCATTCCTGCAGGAAAATCGGCTGCAATAGGGACCTTATCCGAAAGCTTTTCTAAAATTTTAGCAGTAAGTAGGGAGGCTAACTGTGTTGCCGAAATAGCTTTGCCAATATATAAGGTAAGGTCGCTATCTATCCCCTCTTTTTCTATCGCCGTCACCAATGCACCCACCAATTTAGCTATAACCTCTTTTTCTGAAAGGGCATTTTTAGCAAGATCTTCGACGGTAGGGAGGAAAAGTGTCTGTTCAATGTTTTGTTTTAAAAGATCGATACCTTGCCTACAAGCAAGGTTTAAAGAGGCTTGACATACCTGCAGCTTTTTCTCTATTTCCTTTGAAGTTTCTATCAATATTTTTTCAGCATCTATTTTTGCCTTTTCGATAATTTCCTTTGCCATCATATGGGCATTTTCGATAATTTCTTTCGCCTCTTGCTGAGCAGGCTCGATCGTCTCGAGTTTTAAAATATCGCATATCTTTTGAATTTTACTTTTCCCTGTTTCCGGCTGTTTCATAAAAAATATCCGTACTTAGACTAACAATATGGATTATTTTGGAGTAGATTTTTTTCTGATAAAATTTTTATACTCCCAAATATGAGATACCTACTCTCCCTCTTGCTCATCTGCTCTCTTTCTGCCGAAGAAGAGCTCTTTACTTTTGAAAAGACACCCTTAGTTTCTCAATGCAGAAGCTCTCAGCCTACTTCTTGTCCACCTGCACCTATTCAAAATTACAACTGCTGCAATTGGTCGTGGACAATAGGTTTGTCCACTGCCTTAGTCATTGCAATTGTCGCAGGAATAGCCGCTAGTAGCGGTAACGATTCTTATAGTTATTGACTTAAGGGGCTGTTGAAATCTCCCATTTGGTTAAAATTTTATCCTTGCTTCCCCGGATTTGATCTTATCGAGTAGGAGGGAGCCTCGCGATTCCCGTCCTCTCACACCACCGTACGTACGGTTCCGTATACGGCGGTTTCTTCTAAGTTCCCTGTCAGCTCTTCCCATAGCTTTCGCAGAGGAGTGTATCCCTGCATTTCCAACCATTTATTTCTCATCCCACGTTGCGCACCCGCTGTCCTCGCCAGTCTCCACTTCCCTTTCCCGGATTTGGCCATTTTCCAACTCGTTTCAGACGTGACTCCTTGTTCCTGTAAAAATTTTACTATAGTCCAAGGGCTCTTCAGCTGCTGGAGCTTGATCGCTCTTAGTCTTCGTCGGATCCATCCGTCTAGTTCTGAGAGTATCTGCCCTCCTTCGATGTGTTGGGAATAATTAACCCATCCTCTGAGCAGAGGTGTCAGTTCTTTGGCTATTTCCTCCAGCGGTTTTGCGATTCGTCTCTTTGTCTTTTCAAGGATTTTCTCTTTGAATCGTTTTATACTTTGAGGAGCTATCGTAAGTTTTCCTCCATGGTATATACGATATCCAAGAAATTTGCGCTGTGCGACATGAGTCACACAGCTTTTCTCCTTGTTGACCTTTAGTTTGAGTTTCTTTTCGAGAAATCGGGTGATTGTATCCATTACCCGTTTTCCCGCTTCCATTGAGCGCACGTTTTTAGGGCAAGGTCAGGAATGGTTACTTCGGAAAAAAACTTTGATCTTACCCCTGATCGGATCAGATACGCTCTAGGTCAGGTGCACACAACAATTTTTGAAGATCAATCAACAAAGAAAGAAGCACAAATGCAATCCAGGCTTTGCTCAGATGCTGAGAAAATTTTTCAAATACTTGGCATTTCAACAGAGCGAGTAACAGCTGCAAAAACAGAATGTTTTGCCTGAAATCTTGATCTCAACAATCTAGTTATTTGACACTTGCGCATCAAGTGTCAAAGTCGGGATCAGGAATGCCTAAAGGACAATGGGTCGCAGCTTAGATGATGGTCTTAAAGAAGTATTGCATTTTTTTACGCAATAAGGCCCCAAATCAATCAATTTTTTACGTATGAAAAACCCACTTTTTTCTCTATGCAGCTCTAAAAGTTATTTACGAATAAGCCCTAAGGTGAGTTAGTAATGATTTTTTCTAAAAATTGAATGACGGCTATTATTTTTTCTTTTTGTTCTCTAGTCGGATTACAATGAGCACTTTGAATTATGATCTTTGCTTTGGTTAAAAGATGTAACACTTGGCTTGCGACATTAGGAAGCCTTTTATCTGTTGGAGAAAGGGGGAATAGCTGTCTTATGGTAAAGAGGAGCTCTTTTTTGGGTTGCCCTTTATAGGCAGAGATAATCTCTTGTTTTTTATCGATTTCTCCTGAGCGACTGGCTAAAGTATATACCGCTTGTCTTGGCATTTCATCGATAATCGGATGCAAGGTTTGAGGCATCGCTATATAAAATTCATAATACTGGAGAAAATTATAAGGAGTTTGCCTATTGCCATAGGTAGCTATGAGCCATGAGGTAAAGGCTCCATCTCGATACCCTTTTAAAATTTCTTGCGCTTTTTTTATTCTTTCTCCATGAAGAATAACAGCTTGATTTGTGATGGCTTTTACTTCAGAAGTAATTGCTATAAGAGCATTTAAATCATTATGAACGTCATACCGTTCATCGGTTTTAAAATCCTGTAAAATAGCTGTGATTTGATCCTTTTCCTTCTCCGATAAAGCTGTCACTCGAAAAACACCGGAAAAACTGGAAAGATTTCCAGTACTCGTTTTTTCCGCTAAAGCCGTCATCTTTGGATTTTGGGCATCTTTTTGCTTCAATCTTAAATTTAAAAGAGCCTGAAATTTCCCCATATTTTTTCTTTATACTCCTATTTCTAATATATCTTGAGCTTGCATTCTTTTAAGTAATTCTTTCGTCAAGGCGATATAGTCCAAAGAGGCCCTGGATTTGGGTGAGGTAAGAAAAATCGGCTTGCCAAATATAGAGGCCTCAGATATGGAAATATCTCTTCTCACTTTAGAGGATAGAACCTTTCCCGGAAAGGTGTTTTCAATAACCTCCAAAAAAGAATGGTTGCTCTTCCCTCTTGGATTCCAAAAAGATAGCACAATACCAAGCACTTTCAGCGTATGTCTTTCCGCTATGTTATTCATGAAAATAGCGAGACGTTGTAGCCCTTTAATGCTATAGAACTCGGGAGTAGCACATACGAGAGCATATTTTGCAGCAATTAAGGCAGATTCGGTGAGCCAACAAAGAGAGGGTGGGGTGTCGATAAGTATATAGTCATAAGAGAGGTGAGATAAAATTTCTTTTAGCCTTTCATGAGAATACCGGTCTGCAGCAAGGGCCCCGGTAACTTCCACTCTTTCCAACCAGGTATCAGCAGGAATAATATCTAAATTAGAAACGCCGGTATTCAGTATAACTTGATCGATACTTTTTTCTCCTTGTAGTACCGGAGCCATACTATCTTGTTCATCAGGATCGTAGCCTAAGCCAGTAGTTAGATTAGCTTGGGCATCAAAATCGATAATCAAGACCTTTTTATTATGAAACTGGGTTAGAGCAGACGCAATATGTAGGCTGGTAGATGTTTTAGCTGTTCCCCCTTTAAAACTAGCTACAGCAATGATTGGCATAACATAGTCCTTTACATAGAGGAAAAAGGGGTGCGAAGCTCTCTATTTTCTTTTTCTTTTAACACTTTTTCTAAAAAAGAGGATACTTCGATAACACCATGAACCACACCATCTCTTGTCCGTAAAGAAATATTGCTACTTTCCACCTCTTTATCACCCACGGTTAATATATAATTGATTTTCAACAACTGTGCATTACGAATTTTTTTACTTACCGATTCATTTGTAGCATCAATATCGGATATCAGCCCAGCTTTTTGTAATTTCTTGCGTACGCTATAGGCATATTCGACATGCCTATCTGCAACAGGTAAAATGCGAATAGGATATGGGCTTAACCAGAAAGGAAATTTTCCGGAAAAATGTTCGATTAATATCCCAAGCATCCGTTCCACGGATCCAAAAATCGCTCGATGAAGCATAATAGGCTTTTTTTGTAGCCCATCATTATCGATGTAGGTTAAGTGAAATTTTTCCGGTAGAGACATATCCAACTGAATAGTACCACATTGCCAATGTCTTTGTAGAGCATCTCTTATGTGAATATCAATTTTTGGTCCATAAAAAGCCCCTTCGCCTTCATTAACTTTATAGGAATGTCCCCATTCATCTAGAGCCTGTTTCAGTCCTTGTGTCGCTATTTCCCAAGCTTGGTCGGATCCAATTGTTTTTTCTTTTTCAGGGCGTGTGGATAGTTCTAAACGATAAGAAAGACCTAATGTCATATAAATTTTGTCAGTCAGGCGGAGAAGCCCTGTGATCTCTTCTTTAATATCGCTATCTCTCATAAAAAGATGGGCATCATCTTGGTGAAAGCTTCGAACGCGAAAAAGGCCATTTAATGCACCCGAAGGTTCAAAACGGTGGACATGCCCAATTTCTGCCACGCGCAAAGGAAGATCTCGATAACTGTGGATGGTGGAGAGATAGTATAACATACATCCCGGGCAATTCATTGGCTTAATAGCAAACTCTCGTTCTTCTATTTGTGAGAGATACATATTTTCTTTATAGTGAGACCAGTGTCCGGATCGCTCCCATAACTCCTTGCTCATCATCATCGGCGTTTTGATTTCTACGTAGCCATCTTGCAAACACTCTTTTAAAAAATCAATTAAGGCATTCCAAATGATAAGACCTTTTGGATGAATAAAAGGCATTCCCGGAGCCTCTTCTTTTAAAGAGAAAAGGTTTAGCTGTTTTCCTAAAATTCTATGGTCACGTTTTTTAGCTTCTTCTAAAAAATATAAATATTCCTTAAGACGTTTCTTGTCAGGAAAAGATATTGCATAGATACGAGTTAACATCTCCCTTTTAGGGTCTCCTTTCCAATAGGCACCTGAAGTTTTCAAAATCTTAAAAGCTTTAATTTTAGATAAATTAGCTATATGAGGTCCCCGGCAAAGATCAAAAAACTCCCCTTGTCGATAGGCGCTAATTGGATACTCTTCGAACCCATGAATAAGCTCGCATTTGTAGGGATTTCCGGCAAAAGCTTTTAAGGCTTCATTTTTGCTAGCAAACTCTATCCGTTCCGGATTGAGGTTTTCTTTTAAGATTTTTTCTACTTCTTGCTCGATTTTTTCAAAGTCTTGTTCAGAAAGAGTTAGATTAGCAAAGTCATAGTAAAAACCATTTTCGATAGGGGGGCCAATCGTAGGTTTGGCATCCGGCCATAGGCGGAGTATTGCCTGCGCTAATACATGAGCAGAACTATGCCAAAAAACTTCCCTGCCTTCCTGATCATGAAAAGAGAAAAACTTTACTTCATCTTGATCTGTTAAAGGATAAGAGAGGTCTCGTAAAGCACCATTGATGGTAACTACGACTGCTTGATCCGGTTCTGTTAGATGCAACTTTTCTGCTAAGTCTTTCGCTGAGCTCCCCTCTGGAAGCTCCAGCTTTTTTTTACTATCTACTTTAATATGCATAAAGAAAAAGGATAGTGGATTTTTTACAAAATTTAAAATGATTTTATAGGTTGCTGAGAAAAATGTAAAGCCGCTTTACATGTTGAGACTGTTGAAATCTCCGCTTTCCCGTTAAAATTTTACCCTAGCTTCCTCGAACTTGATCTTTTTAAAAGTGTCTATACCTCGGTAGGATATGTCACTTTCAAAAAAAATCAAACCGGCTTTGCAAGGCTAAAATTTTAATGCCAAAGCGGAGATTTCAACAATTTTAATTATTAGGAAAGAATTTTAAAAATCAGGTGAAAGATAATTTTAGGTCTGTTGGAATCGAAATGTCGATTTTTCAATTTTTTGCAGTGTAAAAAGGCTGTTTTCAATAACAACACTCTTGGAGTATAGTACTTTTTTAAATTATTCAAAATTTATGCCTTATTTCTTTTTTATTTTGTCTTTATTTTTTTTGAATCATGCCTTGGCTATACCTGTTGGTAATCCCTATAATCCCGGGATTTTAGGAAAAGGGTTGCTGATTCCATCTGATAATTGGATCAATTTCCGTGTTGAATATCTGGGAAATTTTGTCACAGATAGGAGGTTGATGCAAGCCGCTAGAGGGGCAGGGAAAGTGGATTGTTTTTCACAATATACTAATAGTGGCTCATTAACTTTAAATATTAAGGAACGGGTAGATATTTATGGAACTTGTGGGGTTGGTAACATATCGGGAAAATGGAGAGTCAAGAATTTAGGTGTCACATCTTGGGTGAAAGCAAAGTCAAACTCTCATTATACCTGGACTATTGGAACCAATATTATTTTACTCGAGTGGAAGAAAACATGTCTTGGTTTTAATATCAGCTATATGGAAATGGAACCGGCTTTAAAATTATTAACTATTGATAATGTATTAGGAAATGTATCTAATGCCGGCTTCCATTATCACGAATGGCAAGGTGCTATTGGAGTCGCCAGGAGGATTAAGTTTCTTATTCCCTATATTGGAATCCAGTATACCTCTGTTGAGTGTATTGTCGATTCGCCTTATACCCCTTCTATTGCACCTAATTACTCGACTACAAATCATTTTAAAAGCAAGAACCATGCAGGGGTATATTTAGGCTGTGCTATTTCCAATGGTAATATCTTCTTTTTGAATATTGAAGCTAGATTAGTAGATGAAGAGGCTATGACGGTTACCGCAGACTTCAGATTTTAATCATGACTTGTATCATCCGAGGTATTTTATTTTTGGGGTTTTTGGGAATATTAGAAGCGGCTCCGGTAGGAAACATCTACGCCCCGGCCATTTTGTATAAAGGAATTTTTCTTCCTGATGTATGGTGGGGTAATTTTCGTTTTGGATATGATTGGGATAATACCTTCCAAAAGCCTCTGAATCACAAGGGATACCCTTTGAAAAACATCCGCTTAAAAACGAAATGGACTGCCGGAGCTTTCATTTTCAATGTTAAAGAAAGGTTGGATATTTACAGCTACCTAGGGTCAGCTAGACAAGAAATAAACTTTTCCCAAGTGGATAATTTTTATTCTGCGAAAAATACCCATGCATTTTTATGGAATCTTGGGGCAAAGCTTTTATTGATAGAAATCTACAACTTTAGTTTTGGTGTTGACGGCAAATATGAAGCATCAAAATTTGGACTCCACTTTCCGAACCCGGCCGGTTTTTCCCATGTTTCTATGCATGCTTGGCAAGTTGCGTTAGGGATCTCTCAAAAGATTTTTTATTTTATTCCCTATTTTGGGATTACTGTGTGTTATACTACATTGAATATAAAACCCTTTCATCTCCTCTCTCTTTCTCAAATGGAACTGAAATTTCGAGATTTAGTAGGGGTTTTCTATGGCTTATCCTTTAGCCCTGGATCCTATTTTTTTATCAATATAGAGGGGAGGTCTATAAGCGAAACGGCCCTGGGGGCCGCCATAGAAGTAAGGTTTTAAAATTTGTGTAAACACAAAGTAAAGATATCCGATGGTTCATAAAAGGAACTCTTTTTTGCTCAAAAAATTTGAGACTTGTAATAATAAAGGGACTGTTTCGATCTCCCATTTGGTTAAAATTTTACCCTTGCTTCCCCGGATTTGAAAGTGCCTATACCTTAGCAGGATATGTCACTTTCAAAAAAATCAAACCGGCTTTGCAAGGCTCAAATTTTAACGAAAAAGCGAAGATCGAAACAGTCCCATAAAGCAAAGATAGAACTGGTCCCTGTAACGAAATTCGGGTATTTATACTTTGGCTCTACAAAGATTTTAAAATCTTGACAAAGAATATGTAGGATTTTTAAATATCGGCCCATGAAAAACTGTATTTTTGTATTATTTGCGCTTCCCCTACTTGCACAATTTGGGTCACCGGCAAATCTTGCGGGGACAACACAATCGTCTATTATTTCCAGCATTGCTTTTGATGAGTTTGGCAATGTATTTGCTGTTTGGCCACAACAAAGTGCTACTTCCGGCTCAACTATAAATATAGTTGCTTCCGTATATAGTGGAGTTACATGGTCTACTCCGGTAGTTCTCATATCTAGTAATAAAAATAGCTATCCGAATATTTCCGCTATGTCAGGATATGCCATTGCGGTTTGGGCGCAAGCTACAACCGCCAATGTGCAAGGTATTTTTTCCTCTTCGTTTTCTAGTGGCAGCTGGTCTTCCGGTGCTTCTACAGTAATTGATTCGGTAACTACCGTTTCTAATGCCTATTCTCAGCCTAAGGTGGCTATTAATGTAACTAATAGTGGGGTTTTTGGCGTAGCTGTATGGACTTATAATACCGGAGTCAATACACAAATTCAGGCATCTACATATACGTCTTTAGAAGGGTGGGACAATCCGACTACCATTTCCTCAACGTCTACTGCAATAAATGCTTTTGCACCGCAGATACAAATTTATAAAAATAATACTGCCGTTGCTACCTGGAGTCAGACCAGTGGTTCTTCAGGATACATTCAATATAGTATTTATAACCCCACTACAGGTTTATGGACACCATCTGCTGCAATTCCTAATCAGTAAGAAAGAAGATCTACCTGAAAAGGAATTTTTTCGTTAAAATTTGAGCCTTGCAAAGCCGGTTTGATTTTTTTGAAAGTGACATATCCTGCTAAGGTACAGGTACTTTAAAAAGGTAAAATCCGGGGAAGTAAGGCTCAAATTTTAACCAAATGGGAGATCAAAACAGCCCCTTTTATGAAGGAGATCTCCTTTGTTCGCCCTCTCTAGTTCCTAAATTGCCATAGCGGTGATAGTCGATACTTAAGCTTACCTCTCGGACGTAATGGAGAAGCTCAAATCTACCATTTGCTAAAACTGGGCTATCTGCGATATGACAGGCTGAGCCGGCCGCAGCTTCTCGTAAAGCTTGTGTAGGTTTAGAAAGAAGCCTTACCCTTTTGATCGCACCTTCTTGCATCCTTTGTAAATATCCTTCCTCCGACTCATAAAGAACGCAAAGCAATGGGACAAGATCTATCCACTTTAACAATCCTTCCTCTTTCTTATTTGATACACTAATTTCTAAAGGTGATTCACAAGTCAGAGCTGCAGCAATTACCCGCAAATAATCTAGTGCAGAGTCTGCAATATTTATTCGTAAACTTACCCCATTCCTAGGGAGATAATAGAAAAAATTATCTTCTCCAAGTAATTTAGAGGGATCTCTCTTTTGAGACATTTTTTTCCACCAATAGGCATAGCTACAAATGCTGGCGTACCAAACACCCAATTGTTCCGAGGTTAACGGAATTTTTCCTAAAAAAGTGGTAAGGCTATTTACTTTTTCCGTTACAGGGAGTTTTTCTTGGGGAAGCCCCTCTTGTTTAAAATGTAAAAATTCACGAAGATAATTAGGCCCCCCTGCTTTAGAGCCATTTCCAAAACTACTGTTTTTATACCCTCCAAATGGTTGCCTTCTAACGATAGCTCCAGTCATAGTCCTATTGATGTAAGCATTACCTACCTCAATTTTTTCCAACCATTTTTTTTGTTCTCTTAAGTCTAAAGAATGGAGCCCTCCTGTAAGGCCATATTCAGTGTTGTTAGCGATCTCGATAGCATGATCTAGGTTTTCAGCTCTGATTACTGCAAGGACCGGACCAAAGAACTCTGTTTTTTGTGTAAAACTTCCTGGCTGTACGCCCCATTTAATTCCCGGCGACCAGAGATTAGGGTTGCTAGGATGTTGTGTAGGAATAGTGAGCCACTCCTCATTATTTTCTAATGTGGTAAGCCCTTTAAGTAAATTACCGGACGGTTTTTTAATTAAAGGTGATATTTTTGTACTAAGATCATGACTTAGCCCGACTCGCAAAGAGGTGGTAGCTTCTTGCAATTGTCTTTTAAATTCCGGATCATCATAGACTTCCTTTTCTAAAATAACTACTGAAGTAGCACTACATTTTTGCCCTGAATGGCCAAAAGCAGATTGTAGAAGATCTTTAATAGCTAAATCTCGATCAGACAAAGAGGTGATGATCATCGCATTTTTACCACCCGTTTCTGCCGCAAGATCTAGTCCCGGTCTGAGCTGTAAGAATTTTTTAGCGGTAGCGGTAGCTCCTGTAAGGATAATACAGTTGATCCTCTCATCTTGAACCAATTTACTCCCTTCCGGATCGTCATTGCAGTTGATAAATTGAAGTGTCTTTTTGGATATTCCGGCATCCCAAAAGGCATTGACGAGATGCCAGCCGGATAAAACAGCTTCAGGGGCAGGCTTAAAGATTACACAATTACCGGTAATGAGTGCTGCTGCAATCCCTCCGACCGGGATAGCTACCGGAAAATTCCATGGGGGGGCCACTAAAATAGTTCCTTTAGGAGACAGCCGGAGATCTTTATAAGTTAAAAACTTTTCCATCTGTCGGTAATAGTATTCAATAAAATCTACTGCTTCAGAAATTTCAGGGTCAGATTCAAGAAGTGTTTTCCCCCCTTCTAGCATCATGACGCCTAACAACTTTCCTCGTTTTTCTCGAATATTTTGTGCCGTTTTATGTAAGAGCTCACTTCGAGAAGATATCGATGTTTTTGACCAGTTTTCCTCTTCTTGCTTTGCTGTTTTTAAAGCTAGTTCGAGATGAAGACTTTCTGCAAGCATATAATGAAATAACGGCGTATTAGGGGAAGAAGGGCTAAACCCTTGCCCATTTTGATTTTCCAAATGATTTTCCCCATTTATTACAAGAGGGATTGGCGGTGGTGCATATTTTAGATATTTTTGTACAATTTTTTCTCCCCAAACTCGATTTTGCGGTAAGGAAAAATCGGTTGTTGCTTCTTCTTCATAAGAATTATGTAACGGACGTAGAGGGGGAAGACGGGTTCTGTCTTGCTCTCTTCTTGGGCTCATCGATAATTTATGGATACTATCACAACTTGTAAGAAATTGGGTAACCTGCCTTTCCCAATTAGCTGTCCCGGGTTCTAAGCCAAAAAGGTAGCAAAGAAAATTATCTTCTCCGGTATTTTCATCTAAACGTCGAATTAAATAAGCAATAGCGTTTCTGAAATCTTTTTTGGTAGCTATAGGGCAGTAAAGGAGTATGTCAGAGGTAAGGTTTTGAACCACTTTTCGGATATGTTCTGCCATTCCTTCTAACATTTCAAACTGCACATAAGGCTCCACCTGATTCTCAGCTCTTAATAAAATGGCAAACGAAATGTCAAATAGGTTATGGCTAGCAACTCCTATATGGACAGCTCTAGCATTTTCGGCTACCAATCCGAACAGTATCATTTTCTTATAATTGGCGTCTGTTTCTGTTTTTTTAAGATAAGGAGGTTGAGGTAAATGCTTTAGGGAAGACTCTACCTGTTCCATAGCTAGGTTTGCCCCTTTGACGATCCTAATTTTTATAGGGGCTCCTCCATTTTTTACCCTTTCTCGTGCCCAGTTGGTTAGCTCTTGTTGTATAGAGAACGAATCAGGGATGTATGATTGTAAGACAATTCCTGCTGAAAGGAGGTAAAATTCAGGTTCACTTAATACCTCCCGGAAAATTTCCACAGTGAGGTGTAAATCTTTATATTCCTCCATATCGAGATTTACAAATTTATATTTCTCAATCCCCTCTTCATTTCGATAGGTATGTTTCATAGCTGATCGATAAAGGATGCGTAGCTTTTCTTTAATTTTTCCTTTAGAGCTTTCCCAAGCTAAAAGATTGATCTGACTATATATAGTGGAAATTTTTATTGAGATATAATGAATCAAAGGATTTTCAAAATCTTTTAGATAAACTTGCAGTCGCCTTTCAGCTTCTTCTTCACTAAGTATTGCTTCTCCAAGTCGATTGAGGTTAAGTTTAATCCCTTCTTGGGTTCTTTTTTGAAGATATTCTTCTAAAGCTTTTGATTCTCCGGGTAAAATTACGTTAGAAGTTTCTTTGCGGATCATCCAGATAACTATCGTGAAAAAAAAGGCCGGGAAATAAGGAGAAAACCACCGGAATAATTTAAAGCCACACTTGTGTGTCCAAGGAAGAAACCTCGGAATTCCAAATTCCTCTAGAAGGTAATTAAGTTGAGAGATAACCCTTTTTTTGGTCGAACTACGAAAACACTGATCGGTCATGCAGGTGATAAAAGATTTACCATTCGGATCATGCATGAGTAAAGCCAACTTTTTATAGGCTTTCTTTTCTTTGCCAATGATGCGATTCGCTTCTAGTAAAAGTGTTTTTGCTAAAGAGATAGTTGAGCTTTTTCTTTCTTCTAGGCTTTGAGGCTTGCCCCTGACACTGTCAATAATTGCATAAGCATCTTGCATAGAGAAAGAGTCTTGCGCATTTTTCACAATAAGTTACTAAATCGATTTCTTTCTCTTTAAATAAGATAGAGGCAAAAAAAAAGCTACGAATTTATTTCGTAGCTTTCAACGAAAGTTTTTTTAAATAAAGTTTCGTTTTACGGAGTGATCAGCTCCTGTTCAGGAATTGTGACTTCTTGCGTAGGAAGTTGTTCCTCTTCCTCACCTTGCTCCGGAAGGGTTGCAAATGCAGCTACAGCAGAAGTTAACATGAGACAAAATAACCATTTCTTCATATACCACCTTTTGGTTGAATGACATTGAAAGTATAACATTTTGTCGAGATTTCTAAAAAGGAATCCTTTTTTTTAAAGAAACATTTTATATAGGATTAGATACAAAAATGGTTTTTACCCTCCTTTTTTTCCCTATTTTTCTTTTATCTGAGGTTTTGCTCGGGGTGGATGTATTATTTTTAGATCAGGCTAAATGTTTATGGGGAAAGAGGATAGGACTGGTGACCAACCATACAGGTGTGAATCGCGATTTACATTCCACGGTAGATCTTTTTTTAGAGCAAAAAGAGCATATTTCTCTTATAGCTGTTTTTTCTCCTGAACATGGTTTTAATGGCAGTCATCCTGCCGGAGAAAAAATTGAAAACTTTTCAAAAAATAGCATTAAATTTTTTAGTTTATATGGAGAAAATAGGCGGCCAACAGAGAAAATGTTAGAAAATATCGATGTGCTTGTCTATGACATACAAGAAATTGGAGCAAGGCCTTATACCTATGCCACTACCCTTTTTTATATCATGGAAGAAGCTGCGAAAAAGAAAGTGGCCGTTTATGTACTAGATCGTCCTAACCCTATGGGAGGTGTTCTTGTCGATGGCCCTATGCTTCAAGAAAATATGCGTTCATTTTTAGGGTATATCAATATCCCTTATTGTCACGGAATGACCATAGGAGAGTTAGCCTGTTATTTTAATGGAGAATATAAAGTGGGAGTCGATC
Source organism: Chlamydiota bacterium (assembly GCA_027366035.1). Lineage (GTDB taxonomy): Bacteria > Chlamydiota > Chlamydiia > Chlamydiales > SM23-39 > DAHXLK01. The sequence continues at coordinate 936 of DAHXLK010000011.1, read as the reverse complement.
TAAAAATTATTTCTATGAAAGGCTGGCAAAGATCGATGACCTACCAAGACACGAAACTATACTGGATACCCACAAGTCCAAATATTCCGGAGCCGGATACCCCTTTTTACTTTGCTTCTATTGGAGCATTAGGAGAGCTAAATATCGTCAATATTGGTGTCGGATACACCCTTCCTTTTAAGGTTATTGGGGCTCCATGGATATGTGGAAAGGACCTTGCGAAAAAACTGAATGAACAGCACTTACCGGGTGTTATCTTTGCCCCATGTTCTTTCCGCCCTTTTTTTGGATTGTATAAAGGAGAAAATTGTGAGGGGGTTCGGATTATCATTACACACTATTTGGTCTATCGACCTTTAGTAATTCAGTATTATCTATTAGGCATGTTGAAATCCCTCTACCCTAAAGAATTTATGAGTAGAATTCAGAATGTTTCAGCTCAGAAAAAAGATCTCTTCTTTAAGGTAACCGGTAATGAAGAAATTTATAATTTTTTGATAAATGAAAAATATATCATTTGGAAATTAATCGAGTTTCAAAAAGATGAGCGGGAGCAATTTATAAATAAGAGGCAAAAATATCTGTTATATTGAAACCGCTCGCATAATCCCATTTAGGCCAAAATTCGCCCGTGCTTCGCAGGATTTATCTTTTCAGTCGTGTTTCGCCCTTCCATTTGGATAAAATTTATCCTCGCCTCGGATTTTATTTTTTTGAAAATTACTATACCTTAGCAGGATATGTTACTTGAAAAAATCAAACCGGCTTTGCGAGACTCAAATTTTAACAAAATGAGAGATTTCAACAGTTCCTTAATCGCGCTGAAGTCAAGGGTCTTTTCCTAAAAAAGCTGTTTTGTGAAAAATTTCCATGGTTCCTTACGGGGTCTTTTATGAGAAATATCTTTTTTTTCTCGCCCCAACATACTTTCCGATA